>JAZUKV010000011.1:0-54885 GCA_045643465.1 Clostridia bacterium
TAAAAATAACAACACAACTGTAACGCAAGTATTAAATGAAGACACTAGTGAAGAAGTATCAGTAATAAGAAACAACAGAAAAAAAGGCAAAGTAACATTAACAAAATACGCATGTGATGCATCAGGAGATGAAACTACAGACACATTAGAAGGTGCAATATATGAATTATATGCGACAAATGGAACTCTGATAGGCGAGTACACAACAGACGAAGATGGAAAAATAGTAGTAGAAAACGTAGATAGGAATAGTTATTACTTTATGGAAAAAGAAGCACCAGCAGGATATAGTGTATCAGATAAGAAGATATCATTTGTAATAAATAGTAGAAACGTAAGTTTTGAACAGGAATTAGTTGCATACGATAAACTTGAATCAGGAGAATTAACAATAAATAAAGTGATAAACGAAAATGACATATATAATGCACATGGAAACCCAACGTTTATGTTTAAGATTGTAGGAAAAGATGGGGACGATGAGAAAGTAACATATTACAGAACAGCCACATTTACAGAAGGTGATATAAGCAATGCAGATATAGACGGTAATATAACAAAAACAATAAAAATAACGGATATAGATCCGTATGTATATGAAATAACAGAGGAGAAGAATTACAGATTTAATACACAAACAATAACACCGGTTACAGCTAATGCAGAAGTAGACGGAAATGTTGGAATAATAACATTAACGGGTGCACAAAATAAAGGCGAAATCACATTTAAAAATGAAAAGACAACAAATAGTTTACTATCGGATTCAAAGTTAATAACCAATTCAACACAGAGTGAGTACTATGTAATAGGTGTAATAGCAGAGCCAAAAGAAGAAAGTTATGTAATAGGGTCAAATATCACAGGTGCTGATTTCACATATACATTATTCTATTCAGGCGGACAAGAAATCAGTGTTGAATCAAGTGATTTGGATAGCGTAACATTTGAAGGAGAAAGTACATATTCATCGGCAGCTATTGGGGATTTTATTACGAATATGGAAATTACATGTAATGGTAAAACATTCGAGAATGAAATAGCAACAAAGTGGATACTACCAGGCGACTATTTTACGTATACAGTTCTAAGTGCAACAGATAAAACAATTGCAATAACAGGGGTAAACAGCAAGTATGTTTCACCGGAAGTGTTATTTATACCGGGCGAATATAACGACTACAAAGTTGTGCAAATAGCAGGAAATGGGACCGGAAGTAGTAATAAATTATCCAATATAGACAATGTAAAGAGAGTTGAATTACCAGATGGTGTGGAGAAAATAGGAAGTTATGCATTCAATGACTGTAGTGGACTAACAGGAAATTTGGTAAACCCAGAAGGAGTAACGAGTATAGGAAGTTATGCATTCTATAACTGTAAAGGATTAACAGGAAATTTGGTAATCCCAGAAGGAGTAACGAGTATAGGAGCTGATGCATTCCGAAACTGTAGTGGATTCACAGGAAATTTGGTAATCCCAGAAGGAGTAACGAGTATAGGAATTGATGCATTCCGAAACTGTAGTGGATTCACAGGAAATTTGGTAATCCCAGAAGGAGTAACGAGTATAGGAGGTTATGCATTCTGTAACTGTAGTGGATTCACAGGAAATTTGGTAATCCCAGAAGGAGTAACGAGTATAGGAGATTATACATTCAGTGGATGTAGTGGATTAACAGGAAATTTGGTAATCCCAGAAGGAGTAACGAGTATAGGAAATTTTGCATTCTATGGATGTAGTGGATTCACAGGAAATTTGGTAATCCCAGAAGGAGTAACGAGTATAGAAACTTATGCATTCAGTGGATGTAGTGGATTCACAGGAAATTTGGTAATCCCGGAAGGAGTAACGAAAATAAGTGGTAGATCATTCGAACAATGTAGTGGATTAACAAGTATAGAAATCCCAGAAGGAGTAACGGAAATAGAGTATTACGCATTCAGTAGATGTAGTGGATTAACAAGTATAGAAATCCCAGAAAGTTTAACAAGTATAGAAGCTTGTGCATTCATTAGATGTAGTGGTTTAACAGGAAATTTGGTAATCCCAGAAGGAGTAACGAGTATAGGAAGTAATGCATTCGATGGATGTAGTGGATTAACAAGTATAGAAATCCCAGAAGGAGTAACGAGTATAGAAAGTTCTGCATTCAATGGATGTAGTGGATTAACAAGTATAGAAATCCCAGAAGGAGTAACGAGTATAGGATATTCTGCATTCAATGGATGTAGTGGATTAACAAGTATAGAAATCCCAGAAGGAGTAACGAGTATAGGAAGTTATGCATTCAATGGATGTAGTGGATTAACAAGTATAGAAATCCCAGAAGGAGTAACGAGTATAGGAAGTAATGCATTCTATGGATGTAGTGGATTAACAAGTATAGAAATCCCAGAAGGAGTAACGAGTATAGGAAGCGGAGCGTTCAGTGGATGTAGTGGATTAACAAGTATAGAAATCCCAGAAGGAGTAACGAGTATAGAAAGAAGTGCATTCAATGGATGTAGTGGATTAACAAGTATAGAAATCCCAGAAGGAGTAACGAGTATAGGAGATTATGCATTCGAAAACTGTAGTGGATTAACAAGTATAGAAATCCCAGAAGGAGTAACGAGTATAGGATATTCTGCATTCGACAACTGTAGTGGATTAACAAGTATAGAAATCCCAGAAGGAGTAACGAGTATAGGAGATTATGCATTCGACAACTGTAGTGGATTAACAACCATAAACTACCACGGCACACCAGAACAATTCGCAGCAATCACAGTAGGCTATGGCAACAAACCATTCCGTAACGCGACAGTAAACTACATAACAGACGAAACCTAACAAAAATACCCCACGGTATTCAAACAAATAAAAAAATCGTAAAGTTCATCCGAACTTTACGATTTTTTCACATATATCCCTAGTAGACCCACACCTAGCAATCACAGCACTTTTCTCCCTCATCTCCTCAAGCCTACTCTCATCATTCAAAATACCATCAACAACATCCCTAACTTTATCCTCTTTCCTAATTCACACAGCTGCACCAGAACCTTCCAAAAACTCTGCATTTTCTTCTTCCTGCCCAGGAATAGGGTTCGAAATAATAATAGGCAAATGCGAAGCCAAACTCTCTGACGACGTCAGTCCCCCAGGCTTTGTAACCACCAAAGAAGCAATATGCATCAACTCAGGAACATCATTGCTATACTTAATTACATGCAAATTATTATTATTAAGCTCCCCAGAAAGTCGTAAGAACTCATCATTCATCTTCTTATTTCTTCCAGAAATAGCAACAATTTGATACGTATCCAAATGAGTTGTAAGCGCTCGTAAAACCTCAATAGTTCTCGCTTGCCCTAAACCAAATTCGCCGCCACCAAAGAATAAAATTAGCTTTTTATCTGTATCCAAACCATAATTCCTATACGTTTCAGCATCATTCATAGGGTATGAAAACCTGTTAGATAGCGGAATTCCAGTTACAAAAATCTTCTCTGCAGAAACGCCATATTTTGTAATCATATCTTCACGCATTTTATCATTAGCAACGAAAAATAAATCACAAAACTCATGCCCAACCAACCACTGCTCATGTGGTGCAAAATCTGTTAAAACAGTTGCAAGCGTGCAATTAACGCTTTAAATTCTTTCAAATAACTTACTATTTATCAAGATGATTTTACCATAACTTTTTTCAATTTACCATAGTTTAAAAAAATATTTTTTGTAAGAGCCATCGTTATTAATAGCTCTTACAAACTTAATACTTACACTTCAAAATCCTTTTCCGTTATTTCATGCATTTTTTTGTTCAACTTTGCTAACTCCATAGCTATATCAGTAAAATCAACCACTTTCAAAATCCCACTATTAGCCAATTTAGTTAACTCATTTATTTCATTTCCAATTTTCTTTATATCCTCTAAACAATATTCATCCACAGGATAATATGTTAATCTAACATTCTTAGCTGAATACAATATATATTCTGTCAATGTCATGTTTAGTTTTTTAGCCTTGCTACTTATTTTATTATTTTCTTTTTCTGTTAATCGTATATGTATTCTTTTATCTTTCAAATTTATCATCTCCTATTCAAAAAAGGGTTTGGGTCGTTTCCCAATTATTATGCAAGCTATTTGTACACACAAATAGGAATCTTGCTTATTAAATTTCGAAAATATTTAATTTTCTCCATTCATTTTATTTTTTTGTAATAACCTTCGTTTTTTCTTTCACACAATCTTTTTATGCAACTCAAAAATATATCAAATACATTTTCATTGTGGACTATTTTATTTGTACATTTACAATCATCTAGAGCTTCATGTATTAAATCATTATCTATCAACTTGCTTAATTTATTCCAACCCATATTTTCTTTATTGCCTGTAATGTATTGAATTGCAATCTTAATAAAAGCTTTTTCTACGCTTGAAAATTGTCCCCAAGCTATTTCTTTTTCTAATCTTGAATATTCAAAATTAAATTTTTTAAGATTAATTTTACTTAAATTTATTTCAGCATCATAAATATCTTTAACTGTAATTTCTTTTACCTTGTTTTTATTAACAATAGTATCTGCTATACTCTTTTTTTCTATATCATTCGTTTCACAAAAATTGCGAATCTCTTTTATTTCCCTAATTGCACAGTTTTTAACATACACTATATTAGGTTTTCCTACTTCAATCCATTTCTCTTTTATGAGTTTATTTTGTTGCAATTCTTTATATATTGCGGTTATGGTATTCCTAGTAATTTGCATTTTTTCCATTAAATATTCTCTAGAATGCTCTACATACACTTGATTATTTTTGTCCATTTTAATATTAATATTTTCATCTATCATGTTTTTTAAAATACAATATGCTACTTTAGTGCTTAATTTCATTTTCTTTAAATTTTCATCTTCAAACAAATCTTTATCTAATTCATAATATTTACTCATCCAATTTCCCCTTTCTATTAATTGACATACATTGTATCGAAAAATTCTGGTGGATCTTCTCTTTCAAATTCAAATTTTGATTTAATGTTTAGGTTTCTAATATTTCCTAGCAAATTGTATAAACATATAGCTAAATATCTTGGCAAATTCTTTATGTTTGATGTTTTATTTTTTATATTAATCAATTCATTTAAGTTTTGCTTGTTTAATAACCTTAATTTATTTCGTATATCCGAATTCGATATATTTTTATTATTTATTTTTAAATCTTCGCAATAATATAATTCTCTTATAACATCTTCTAAAATTATTTTATCTTCATTTTCAAAATCATCTAAATCAACACTTTTTTTATTCTAAAAAATTCATCATCACTTTTGATATTGATTGATTTAGTATTGTTATTATTAGTATAGATATTATTAGTATAGATTCCCTGTAAATTTTCCAGTTCTTGACCTGTAAATTTTACTGTTCTAAAACTGAAATTTTTACAGGTCTGGAACTGTATTTTTTTCAGCTCTGTATTTTCAGTTTCAATTTTAAATTTCATTTGATTTATAAGGTACAAATTCCATACCAAGCTCCTTTCTTGATATGAATGATTTTTTGAAAAGTTTTTGAAACAATTTTTAGATATTTTAAAGATTTTAAAAACTATATAATATTTAAAAGGCACTAGTTAAATACTTATAACTAGTGCCTTTTGAGCCTTTTTGATTTTCTTCAAAATTTGCTAATTTCTCTAAAAATCTATAATATTTGGTTGCGGGGCCAGGACTCGAACCTGGGACCTTCGGGTTATGAGCCCGACGAGCTGCCAACTGCTCCACCCCGCGATGTATAGTACGTATACTATTATACGTATTTCAATTATTTTTGTCAAGTTTTTTTTGAAAAAATATAATAAATAATTAAAGATGTACAGAATAATATATTGAATATAATAAATATTTAGTATATAATAACAAAGTAAAATGATAGATGTGTGAGTAGCCCAGTAGGATAGAGCGACGGTTTCCTAAACCGCAGGTCGCAGGTTCGATTCCTGTCTCGCACACCATTTTTTAATATTATATGTAATAGGAAAGATAAATATGCAAGAAAAATTTATGAAATTAGCTCTAAAAGAAGCAAAAAAAGCATATGATAAAGGAGAAATACCTGTTGGAGCCATTATAGTAAAAGATGGAGAGGTCATATCAAAAGCACATAATTTAAAAGAATTAAAAAATGATACAACAAAGCATGCAGAAATTTTAGCTATCCAAAGAGCCAGCAAAAAGCTTAAAAGTTGGAGATTAGAAAATTGTGAAATGTATGTAACATTAGAGCCATGTAGTATGTGCGCAGGTGCATTAATCCAATCAAGAATAAAGAAAGTATATATAGGTACAATGGATTATAAAACGGGCGCGTGTGGCTCTGTTTTAAATTTATTAAGTGATTATAAATTTAATCATTTTGTTGAAATTGAAAATAATGTTTTACAAGAAGAATGTGAAAAAATTTTAAAAGAATTTTTCAAAGAATTACGAAAAAATAAAAAAAATAAAAAGGAGATTTCTGAAAATGGTTAACAAGAAAGTTCAGAGAATTAAGTTGATAGTTGCTATTTCCGTAGTTGTAATTGTAGCAATATTGTTATGTATAAGAATTATAATATATCAAAAGCAAGGCGAAAAAAATATGCCATTTAAATTAGATAAAATAATAATTATAAGTACAGCACAAAAAGATGAAAAGACAGAAAACGGAGAAAACCAACCAGCAGAAGCGTCTTGGAGCTTTAACGTGGTTCAAAATAATGATATTTATATTTCAATAGTAAACAATGATGAAAATAATAAAAATAACAAAAAAATAAAAAATATAACATTGGAAAATATAGAAATATTAGAGGCCCCACAAAAAGGAGATTTAAAAGCATATATGCCAAATAGTCTTGAAGGCTCAAGATATATATATACAGATGATTATGAAGTATCAAAAAGCTTAACATATAGAGGTGCAGATGAAAATGATTTAAAAAATTTGCAAATAAACAAAAACGGAGGAAATTTATCTATAAGTTTTGCTAATAAAAACTTGGGGAAATATGAATCTGGAGAAGAAACAGAAGTTACTTATAATGGAACTATGCTTTCAAAATTAGGTGTAAATGATGAAGAAATTAAATCAAAAATAGCATTTGATTTAATTATTGAATTAGAGGATGAAAAAAAATATTCAGGAAGAGTTGAAATAGATTTAACATGTGAAGGCCTAATAGAAAATGGAAAAACACAAATTGAATTAACAGATTTTAGTAATATAATTTTTAAAAGGATTTAGCCTAAAAGACGAATTAATTAATATTTTGAAATTTTTATACTGCAAAATATTTAAATATTAATTCGTCTTTATTAAAAAAATACTTGATTAATATTAAAAAACAGTATATAATTCAGAAAGTATGAGAATATTCAACTAACTTTTGTATGGAAAGTAATGTCAATATAAGCCCATGAACCTTGTCAGGTCTGGAAGGAAGCAGCAATAAGTGGATACTTATATGTGATAATTGCTTTCCATAGAGAAGTTAGAAAAAAACGTCTCATACTATTTTTTTAGTAAAGAGGTGATATAAAATGTCATATACTGCTTTATATAGAAAATATAGGCCGAAAACTTTTGATGAAGTTGTGGGGCAAGACCACATTACAAAAACTTTAAAAAATCAAATTGTTTCTGGAAGAGTGGGTCATGCTTACTTATTAAATGGAGGAAGAGGAACAGGAAAAACTTCATCAGCAAAAATTTTAGCTAGGGCCATAAATTGTTTAAATCCAAATGATGGAAATCCTTGTAATGAATGTGAAATATGCCAAGCAGCATTAAACGGTTCATTAACTGATATAGTAGAAATGGATGCTGCATCAAATAATAGTGTCGAAGACATTAGGGCTATAAGGGATGAAGTGAATTTTTTACCAACAGTTGCAAAATACAGAGTGTATATAATAGATGAGGTTCATATGCTTTCAATAGGGGCATTTAATGCATTATTAAAAACATTAGAAGAGCCACCAGAACACGTAAAATTTATTCTAGCAACAACAGAGCCACAAAAGTTGCCAGCTACAATTTTATCTAGATGCCAAAGGTTTGATTTTAAAAAATTATCTGCAGAATACATTAAGTATAGATTAAATTATATTTGCGAAAAAGATAATATCAATATAGAAGAAGATGCTTTAAATACAATATCTGTATTAGCAGAAGGTGCAATGAGAGATGGTATTAGCATTTTGGAAAGATGCTTACAAGAAAATGCACAAAATATAACAAATGAACAGGTAAAAGAATTAGTAGGATTACCAAAAATAAAATCAGTAAATAATATTTTAAATAATATTTTAGATTATGATATAGAAAAATCTCTAGAAACAGTAAATAACGTTTTAGCGGATGGAAAAGATATATTAAATTTAATATGGGAAATAATTAAATATACTAAAGATATTTTAATATTTAAAACAACAAATAAATTAGAAATATATAATGAAAGCGAACTAGAGCAAATAAAATCTTTATCAGAAAAATCTTCAAAAGAGCGATTATTAGATATAATATTTTATTTATCAGAGCTTTCGAATGAAATAAAGTTGACATCACAAAAAACAATAATGTTTCAAGTTGGGATAATGAAACTATGTAATAAAGCTTTGGAAAAAAGAGAATTTCAATCAAATACAAATTTAATAGAGCAAACACCAATTACACAAGCTAATTCAAATAATAATATTAATCTTAAAGAAGTTGATGATAGAATTGAAAATTTAGAAAATAAATTGCAAAGAACAGTAAATGCAGTACAAAAATTAATAGCAAATCCAAATGTTATCAACAATTCTGAATCAAATGTGGATAACAGTATAGAAAAAAAAAATAAAATAAGCAATAGGTCCCCATCAAATAATCAAAATTTAAAAAATTTTATTACAGAAAAAACAAGTAATGTAAAAATGGAATCATGGGGAAAAGTTGTTGGAGCTATTAAAGAGCAAGGCAAAGTAATGTTATACTCTAATTTAGCAAATTCAACTGCCTACGAATTAAACGATATGACAGTTGGAATTAGCATACCAGAAGGGTTAACACCATTTGGAAAATCAGTTCTAGCCAAATCAGAAAATATTGCAGAGCTAAGCAAATTAGTTTCAATGGAATATGGAAAACCAATGCAAATAAGATTAATAGAAAAAACAAATGCAAAATCTGAAGAAAATACTTTTGATAATATAGTAAAAGATTTGGATTTACCATTAAATATTTTAGAATAAGAAAGGATGATTTATATGTCAAAAAGAGGAGGATTCCCAGGAGGTATGGGAGGATTTGGTGGAATGAACATCAATCAATTAATGAAACAAGCAAAACAAATGCAAGCAGATATTGAAAAATCACAAGAAGAATTAGGAAGTAAAGAGTTTTCAGCTACTGCTGGAGGAGGAGCAATTGAAGTTACTGTTTCAGGAAATAAAGTATTAAAAAATATGAAAATTAAACCAGAAGTAGTTGACCCAGAAGATGTTGAAATGTTACAAGATTTAATAATTACATGCATAAATGAAGCTTTAAAAAAAGTTGATGATGCACAATCATCAGAGCTAGGGAAATATAATATTCCAGGTATGATGTAGCTAAAAAGTTGGGCAGGATTAAAATTAAAAATCCTGTCTTTTTTTGAGCAAAAATAGTGGACAAAGTTTTTAAATATAATTATAATTTCATTATTAAATTAGAAAGGGAAAGAAATTATGTCATATTATTCACCATCAATAGAAAAATTAATTGAGGCATTTGAAAAATTGCCAAGTATAGGAAATAAAACAGCTGCAAGATTAGCATTTTATATGTTGAATTGTAGCAATGAGGAAGTTACAGAATTTGTAAATGCAATTGTGAATGCAAAAAAGAATTTAAAATATTGCTCTATTTGTTATAACATATCAGACACAGATCCATGCGTAATTTGTTCAAACGCAGGAAGGGACAAAAGTATTATTTGTGTTGTTGAAGATGTAAAAGATGTTGTAGCGATGGAGAAAACACATGAATTTAAGGGGTTATACCATGTTTTGCATGGCTCAATTTCACCAATGAATGGAATTGGTCCAGATGATATAAAAATTAAAGAGCTATTAGCAAGATTAATGGAAGGAACCGTAAAAGAAGTAATTCTTGCCACAAATCCAAGAGTTGAAGGAGAAGCAACAGCAATTTATTTGTCAAAATTAATTAAACCATTAGGTGTTACAGTTACAAGAATAGCTCATGGTATTCCTGTCGGAGGAGATTTAGAATATACAGATGAAGTAACGTTAAGCAAAGCTTTAGAAGGAAGAAGAGAATTATAAAAGATACATTATAATTTTAGTAATTAAAATGTAATATAAATGTAATATAATAAAAAAAATGTGGAGAAACCTATGCCCGTAAGTATTACAACATTCTACAAAATGCGTAATTTATTGACTTTGTTATGTAATAAGTATAAATTTATTATGTAGAATATTAAATGGGGAAGGTGGAATATGAAAAAAATTATAAATATATTTCAAATATTATCTATATCAGTAGTAATAATATTAATAATTATATTGTTAATTCCGCTATTGATAGGTATAAAACCATATATAGTTTTATCAGGTTCAATGGAACCAAAAATTAAGACTGGGTCTGTTGCATATATTAATACCCATGTAGATGTACAAACAATATCAGAGGGCGATATTATTGGTTTTATGCAAGGCGATAAAGAAGTAACTCATAGGGTTGTTTCAATAAATGAAAATAACACTTTTGTAACAAAAGGAGACAGTAATGCAAATGCAGATTTTGCTCCAGTTACTTTTGAACAGTATAGAGGTAAAACAATTTTTTCGATACCATATTTAGGTAATTTAATAAATTCTTTTAAAACAAAAACAGGCAAATTTATAATAGGAATCATAATTGGATTAAATATTGTTTGTATTGTATTTAGTGAGGATAAAACAAAGGAGGAAAAAAATGAGTAAGAGAAATATAATCATATCAATAATATTGATTGTAACATTACTACTTACTATTATTATTGTTGGAAGTGCATATGCATATTATACTGCTCAAGATGGCACAATAAATAAGTTTAAAGTAGGAAGTATAGAGGTTACAGTAACAGAGCCAAATTATACTGATAATGCAGTAGTAAAACCAAATGAAGAAATAGTTAAAGATCCAACTTTTTCAAACACAGGAAAAGTAAATAGTTATATTAGGGCACAAGTGTATATGCCAATATCATCTAGTATAAAATATGTTGACAATAGTGAAAATATAATTACACCAACTGGTGATATACCACTTTTTTCTTATACAATAAATACTGGATGGCAACTAGTTAATGAAGATGGATTTAGTGGCACATATACAGATGAGGATGGAAATAAATATGCAGTTTATACTTATAAATATATGCAAGATGGAAATGAAAAAATAATATCTCCAGATGAAACTATAAGTGTACCAGTATTCAGTAAAGTTAAAGCAATTAATTATTTAGACACAGATAAAGAGCAAAATTTTAAAATATATGTTAATGCAATAGCAGTTCAATCAGATGGTGGTACTGCTAATGAAATGTGGACAAGGTATTTAAATCAAAAAGGAACAGGAATTGTGAGGAATAGTTAATGAAAGGTAAATATTATAATAAAAAAATAATTAAAAAAACAAAAATAATTATCCCGATTGTTATTATACTTACGCTAATGACTGCAGGAATAGTATATGCATACTATACTGCAAATGCTGGAAAAGTAAATAACATTAAATTAGGATATAATAAAATTGAATTATTAGAAAAATATAATCCACCAATAGAAATGCAAAAAGGTATAAGCTTTGAAAAAGAGCCATATGTACTAAACTCAGGTAATGTAGATTGTTATGTAAGAATAAAATCAGCTATTTCAGATAGTAGAGTTGCAGATTTTTTAACAATTGACTATAACACTACTGACTATACTTATGATGAAACAACAGGATATTGGTATTATAACGATCCTATTGAACCTGGGGAACAAACATCATCTTTATTTACTACAGTTACAATAGCAGAAGATGCAGATGATATCATATTAGATGGATTTGATATTTATGTTTATGCTGAATCAGTTCAAACAGTTGCAGGAAAAACAATGCAAGAGCTTTGGGCAAAATAGATTTAGAGATAGTTTTATAAGGAGGTGAACAAATGAAAAAAGAGAATAAAAGGAATAGTAAAAAAACTAAAATAGCATTAATAGGTTTGAGCATACTAGCAGTAGTAGGAATTTCTGGCATAAGTGCATATTTTACAGACACAACGGAAGTAACAAATAAGGCCAAAATGGGAATTGTAGATATAGACTTAAAAGAGTATACATTAGATGATGAGGGAAAAAAAGTTGAATGGAAAGATTTAGAGAATGTTTTACCAGGACAAGAAATTAATAAAATTCCAGAAATAGAATGTGTTGATGGTGCAGCTGATTGCTATATAAGGGCAAAAGTAACTATTAACAACAATAAAGAAGATTCAACAACAGAAGATATAAAACTTACTTTAGAAAATTTAAATATAGATACATCAAAATGGTTATATTGTGCACAAGATGGATATTTTTATTATAAAAATATTTTGTCTGATGACGATGAACCAGTAGTATTATTTACAAAAGTTAATATACCTTCAGCTATGGCAAATGAATGGTCTTTAAAGGAGTTTTCTATAGATATAACAGCAGATGCAATTCAAAGTGAGAACTTTACTCCTGACTTCTCAGAATCTACTACAAACCCATGGCCTGGAATTACAGCAGAAGATATAGAAGAATGTATTTATCCAGATCATGTTAAATAGGGGGTGTAGAGATGAAAAAAATAACTAAAATATTGAGTATAATAATGCTCTGTACATTCTTTTTACAAACAACTATTTATGCAAATACAGTTGAATTTAAAGGCGGAAGTGAAGGCTTAATATCTGCGCCAGATGATTTTTTTAGTAATTTTGATGAATTAATGCCAGGTGATGTAGAAGAAGATTTTGCATATATTAAAAATTCTACAGAAAAACCGGTAGAAATTTATTTTAGAACAGAGCCACTAGAAAAGGCTGAATACTATGATGAAGTAGATTATTCATTATTAGAAAAAATAAAATTAACAATCAATATAGTAAAAAGTGGAAGTTCAGAGCAAGAGCAATTATACGAAGGAAATTTAGGAGCAGAGTCTATGAAAGAATTTGTTTCATTAGGCCAGTATACACAAGGATATGATGGAAAATTCATATTTAAGATTGAAGTTCCTAAAGAATTAAAAAACAAGTATACTTTATCTAGAACAAAGGTAAAATGGATTTTCGCAGTAGAAGAATTTGAAGAAGAAAATAAAGAAGAAGAAAATACTGACAAGCCAAATAATCAAAATCAAGAAAATACTGAAGAAAAAAATCCAATTCAAAATATAATAGAAAAAGTAAAAACAGGAGATAAAGTTTACATTGCAATTGGAATATTTTTGATAGCATTAGTAGTTTTAATATTACTAGTACTAATACAAAGGAGGAAAAAAAATGAAGAAAAGAACTAAAGCCGTTTTATGTGCAGCATCAATAATAGGTGTAGTTGGAATGAGTGGAATCTTTGCATATTTAACAGATTCAGATTCCGCAATTAACAAATTTACTGTAGGAAATGTTGATATAGATTTAGTTGAAGAGCAATGGGATGAAGCTGATGATGAAAATAGCAATGGTATCCCTGATTATGCAGAGAATATTGCTCCAGGTGCAACTATAGTAAAAGATCCAAAAGTAAAAAATGTTGGAGAAACTGATGCATATATATTTTTAAAAGTAAAAGTTCCAGCAGATAAAGTAGTTACTGTAAATGCAGATGGAACAAGAAAAAATGATGGAGCAGAGGTAGATACACCATTATTTACATATACAACAAATAGTGGATGGGCAAAAATAGCTAGTGCGGACGAAGTTGAGACAGATACAGATGATAATGTATTATCATATACATATGTTTATTATTATGAAAATGCAATTGGAAAAAATGAAGAAACATCAACTTTATTCGATAATGTAACTTTTGCTAATATAATAGAAGGATATGAAGAAGGTGCAGAAAAACAAATTGATATCGAGGCATATGCAATACAAAAAGATAATTTACCAGAAGGAACAACAATACCTCAAGCATATTCAATTTATGTATCACAAAATACTTTAAGTAGATAATATAATAAAAAATAAAAAAGCTGAAATTTGAATTGAGCTGAAGAAGGTTCATATCAAATTTTAGCTTTTTTTATTAATTTAAAATTTTATCGCAAATATTTTTAGTAGAAAAAGTATGAGCCAATTTTTTTGTATTTTCTTTCATTAATTCAAGTTTTTCTTGATTTGATAATAAATCATTAATAATGATAGCAGGGTCATCTTTTTTGCGGAGCCATAGTGCAACTCCAGCTTCTTCCAAAAATTCAGCATTTTGTTCCTCTTGACCAGGAATTGGATTAATTACTAAAATTGGAAGATTAGAAGCCAAACTTTCGGTTGTTGTTAATCCACCAGGTTTAGTAATAACTAAATCAGATATATGCATAGCCTCAGGTACTTTATCAATAAAATCAAATATTTTTAAACCTTCAGGATTTCCAATTTGTGAATAGATTTCATTAAAAGATTTATTCATTTTAGGATTTTTACCAGAAACTGCAATTATTTGATAATCATTTAAATGAGCTGTAAGTGCTTTAAAAATTTCTACAGTTCTTTTTTTGCCAAGACCATATTCTCCACCACCGAAAAATAGAATTGTTTTTTTATTAGGATTTAAATCAAAGAAATTATAGATTTCTTCATTATTAAAATCCATAGAAAACTTAGGGGATAAAGGAATACCTGTTGCAAAAACTTTTTCTGAGGGGATATTAAAGTCATTAATCAAGCTTTCTTTCATTTTATCATGAGAAACGAAAAAATGCTCACAAAATTCATTTCCAACAAGCCATTGCTCATGAGGGGCAAAATCAGTCATAACAGTTGATAGTATGCAATTATATTTGCCCTGTTTTTTTAAATAACTAGTCATTTGAGTAGCAAAAGGATGAGTAGAAATAATTATATCAGGCTTTTCAGCTTCCAACAAATGTAATAATTTTTTAGCCATTAATTTATTTGTACCACTACTAAATTTTCCAAGTAATCCTTTTTCAGAATTAAAATAAACTTTTTTCCATAAACCCGGAGCTTTTTTAGCCATTTGTTTATAGGCACCAGTAGTAAGCTTATCAACCAATTTGTTTATATATTTAATACAATCAACCATATTAGTTTCTACATCAGTATAATTTTCATCAATATAATTTTTAATAGATTTAGCAGCAGAAAGATGTCCACCACCATATGCTGCATATAAAATTAGAATTTTTTTCATTTTTTTAACCTTTCATAAATAATCTTTTTAAATTTTACCATAATAATTAGTAAAGAACAAGTTACAAATAAACGAAAAGAGAGGTTTTAATATGCAAAAATTTTTAAATAATTTAAAAACATGGGGAAACAAAGCTAGAAAAAATAGATTATATATTTTTATGGTAGCACTAATTATAGCATTTTTTGTAATGGCATTTTATTCATATAATGAGAAAAAAAAGTATAGATTAGCTATTGAAAATAATTATAATATGTCATTTTATCAACTAACAGACTATGTTCAAGATGTTGAAGTGTATTTGGCAAAAGCAACAATTTGTAATTCTCCAGAAAGCAGTGCCGAAACTTTATCATATATATGGAGAGAATCAAATTTAGCGCAAACATATTTATCAATGTTACCAATAACAAGTTATGAATTAGAAAACACAGCAAAATTTTTAAATCAAGTAAGTGACTATAGCTATGCTCTTTCAAGGAAAACCATTAATAATCAAGAGCTAACACAAGAAGATTTAGATAATTTGAATAAATTGCATGATTACAGTGTGGAGCTAAAAAATACTTTAAATCAATTATCAGTAGATTTAAATGAAAATAGAGTTAGTTGGAAAGAGCTAACACAAGAGATAAAACCAGCGTTTGCGCAGCAAGTAAGCAATATTTCTAAAGATAGTTTTAGTACAGTGGAGGAAAATTTTCATGAGTATGCAGGATTGATATATGATGGAGCATATTCAGAGCATTTAACAAGCTCTGAAGTAAAAGGATTAACAGGAGAAGAAATAGATGAAGAAAAAGCAAAGCAAATAGCAATAGATTTTATGGAAAAAGAGCAAATAGAAAATGTACAAAGCAATGGATTAACTCAAAATGCAAATATAGAATCTTACAGTTTTACTTTAACAAGTAACGAAGGAGATACAGTATGGATTTATGTATCAAAGAAAGGTGGACATATTGTCTCAATGAATTGCAACCGAAATGTAACTAGTGAAAATTTACAACAAGAGGACATAGATGAAATTGTAAAAAAATTTTTAGAAACAAAAGGTTTTCCAAATATGAAAAAAACATATTTTACGAAACTTGATGGAATAGAAACAATAAATTATGCCTTTGAGCAAGATGATGTAACAGTATATCCAGATTTAGTTAAAGTAAAAGTAGCAATGGATAACGGAGAAATTTTAGGTATAGAAACTACAGGATATTTAAATTCACATCACGAGCGTAAATTATCAGAAATAAAAATTACAAAAGAAGAAGCTCAAAATAAAATAAATAAAAGATTAGAAATACAGTCAATAAATTTAGCAATAATACCAACAGAATATAAAACTGAATTAATGTGTTGGGAATTTAAAGGCAAAGTAGATGAAAGAGAATTTTTAGTATATATAAATGTTGAAACTGGTAAAGAAGAAGATATTTTAGTAATTTTAAACTCTGATCAAGGGGCACTAACGATGTAATTTTAAGGTAGTATTTTGATAAAAAATACTACCATTTTTTTATTTAATTTTAAATAAAAAAATATAACAAATTTAATTGAAATAGAAAATATTTAGTGCTATAATTCGGAATAGATAACAGATAGGAAGGATGTCAAATTCATGGTTTTTAAGAATTATTACAAGCTATTAGAGCTGGAAAACAACATAAAATCAACGCAAACAGAGATTAAAACAGCATATAGAGAACAAGCTAAAAAATATCACCCAGATGTAAACATACAAAATAAAGCAGCAGAGGAAAGATTTAAAGATATAAGTGAAGGCTATAGAATTTTATCAGATCCAATTCAAAAAAAGAAATATGATAAATCTTGGAATAGTTATGTTGGCAAAAAATTAATTAAAGAGCAATCAATAAACAAAGAAGTGCAAACAAATGATATAGTTAATATGTTTTTTGGCAACAACATTCAAAAAAAATCAAAAAACATACCACTTCCTATAAAAGGATTAAATATTGAAACAAAAATTTCAATTTCAATAAAAGAAGCATTTGATGGAACAGTTAAAAATATAGGTATAAAATCCTTAGATGAAAAAGAAAAAAATATTAAAGTAAAAATTCCAGCAGGAATAAAAAGTGGAGATAAAGTAAGAGTTAAAGGGAAAGGTAAGCCAGGTCAAAATGGCGGAAGTCCTGGAGATTTAATTATTGAAATAAATATTGAAAATACGAATATACATAAGCTAGTAAATAATGATATATATGTTAATGTATATTTAACACCATGGGATGCAGCATTAGGAACAAAAGTTTTAGTTGATGGAATAGATGAGCAAGTTTCAATTATAATACCAAAAGGAACTCAATCAGGAGATAAATTATCAATACAAAATAAAGGGTATTATAAAAAAGTAATACAAGAAAATGAAACAAAAGAGCGAGGAAATCTAATTGTTAAAACAAAAGTTAGTATTCCTAAAAAGCTTTCAAGCGAAGAAAAAAAGCTATTTATGGAATTAAGAGAAATATCAAAATTTGATCCAAAAAATAAAATAATAATAAATTAATAATGAACAAGTAGACATAAGAAACGAAAAGGTTGACAATAAAACATAAAAATGGTATAATTGTCAATGTATATTATTCGAAAGATAAACTATGAGAGTTCATAGGAAAGGGGTGTATTATTGTATGGAATATTTACAAGGAAAACATTTTAGCATATATGATCCAAAAAATATAAATACGGTAATTTACGAAATTAATAAAACAGATAAATCAAAAAATAAGAATCTTCCAAAATTCACAGTAGAAAGATTAGATTCAATAAAAGAAATAAGAGATGAAGAAATTAAAAGAACATATTTTGTTGACATACCAAAAAAATCAGGAAATCAACTTTTATTTTTATCATTTGAAGAAAATAAGATAACTGTAAATCAAGGGGTTTTAAAAAACGATGAAGTAAAATTTGTAAAGAAACCGATAGGAATGAAATTTGATACTATTTATAAAGATTCTGGAGAGGAATATTATAAAGAATTTAATTGTACACCAAATATGAAAAGACCAATATCTATTATAGATCCAGAAACAGGAGAAGAAGTTAAACCTGTTATGTATTTTGATAGTAAAACGAATGAACTTAAAGGAAAGTGTAAATTGCAACCAAATAAAACTTATTTAGCATTTCAATTAAAATAAAAAGCAAGTATATATTATTCGGTTCCAAAAGAAAACTTAAACATAAGGAGGAATTTATAAGATGGGAAATACTGTTAATACAAATCCATCATCAGAGCGTGAATGGCCAACTTTACAATTTGTGACATTTGGTCCAGAAAGAATTAAGGATGCGAGAAAATTAAAAAAAGCTGAAAAAAGTTATACTCCAAAGATTACTGAGCTTGGTAACACAGTAATAACAAAAGATACGTATGAAAGATATTCTGCTGATACTAAGAAAAGCTTTAAACATAAAGTAAGCTCAGAAGGAGTAATAGAAAAATTAAAAAGACTATTCGAGAGAAAATACGCATCTAAAGAAGGAAGATAGATAATTTATATACAAATGAGAAGGTGAAATTATTATGGGCAAATTTCTAACGGAAAAAAAGAAAAGAAAAATATTAGTTTATTTAATACTATGGCTTTTATTGGCCATAGTATTAATTGTGCCATTTTCAGTTGCAATTCAAGATTCTACTTATAATGGAAATGCAGATTTAGATACTTTTGCATCAATAATATTAAATTATATATGCAGTTTTAAAGTAAGGGTAAAAGCATTTGAAGAAGCATATAAAGCAAGTACAATTACAGCATTAGAGTATTATTCATTCTTTTATGCAGCAGCAATGCTAGTATTAATTTTAAAAAGCAAAAGCCATGAAGATTATCATGACATAGAGCATGGTTCAAGTGATTGGAGCGAAGGCGGAGAGCAGTATAAAGTATTAAGTAAAAAAGAAGGAATTATACTTGCTGAAAAGAATTACTTACCAGTAGATAAAAAAGGTAACGTAAATGTATTGATAGTAGGACGGATCAGGTGCTGGTAAATCTGCATCATATTCAAAACCAAATGCATATCAAAAATTAGGTTCATATGTTTTTACAGATCCAAAAGGTGAACTATATGATGATACAGCAGGATATTTACAAAGAAACGATTATAAAATCAAAGTATTAAATTTAGTAAATCCAAAAAATAGTGATGGATACAATCCATTAGCACATATAAAAAGTGACATCGACGTAGATGTTATTGCAAATACAATAATAAAAGGACAGAGCAAAGCAGGAGCAGCAGATCCTTTCTGGGATGATACAGCAGAAATGTTATTAAAAGCGTTAATATATTATTTAATAGCAACAAGACCACCAGAAGAGCAAAACTTAGCAAGTTGTGCGGAAATGGTCAGAGCAGCCGCTGCAGATAGTAATGGTAGCAATTTATTAAAAGATATGATGAGCGTTTTACCAATGGATCACCCTGCAAGAACATATTACAAAAACGTTGAAGTTGCATCAGAAAAAACATTTAGTTCAATTTTAGTAAGCGTACAAGCAAAGCTTGGTAAATTTGATTCTAAAGATATTGCAGAAGTAACTTCAACAGATACAATAAATTTCGAACAAATAGGAACAGAAAAAACAGCTGTATACGTAATTTCATCAGATACACATACAGCATATGACTTTTTATTAACAATATTTTTCTCACAAATGATACAACAATTATATGATTTAGCAGATAATTCAGGAGGAAAATTAAAAGTTCCTACATACTTCATACTTGATGAGTTTGCAAATATTGGTCAGATACCAGATTTTGATAAGAAAATTTCAACATCAAGAAGTAGAAAAATTTCATTCAGCGTTATTTTACAAAACTTAGACCAATTAGAGGCAATATATGATAAAGCATATGAAACAATTATGGGTAACTGTGATACTCACTTATTTTTAGGAAGTAACTCAACAAAAACAGTTGAATATTTTTCTAAAGCATTAGGTGAAAAAACAATTTCAAGAAAAAGTACATCAAAAAGTAAAGATAAAAGTGGTCATAAGACAGGGACAAGTGATTCTGAGCAAATAATGGGAAGAGCTCTTATGACACCAGACGAATTAAGAAGAATGAGTATGGACTATTGTATAATTTATGAAAAGGGATTAAAACCAGTTAAAGCTAAAAAGTTCTTCTATTTCCAATCAAATATGATTAAAGAATTTGAAAAATTCAAATTAGATCATAACGATTTTGATGCAGGAAACAGAGGAGTATGGAGAAAATTCAATCCATATAATCCAGACCAAGGTTTAAATGATGAGCCAGAAAAAGATTTGAAAATAGATTCACTAGATGATTTATTTGGAGATGAAGATACATCAGATATACCAAAAGAAACCAAAAAAGCAGATACTATAAAACAACAAGGAATCGATGACTTATTGGATGATGATAGTAATAATGGAGTAATGTCTGATAGTGATTTCAATGAGTTATTTGAAGATTATGATGAAGACTCAAAAGCAGTTGATGAAAACGAAATATTAGATATTCAGAAAGAGCTAGAAGCAAAATTTGATGAATTATTTGGCTCTTCAAATGATGATTAAAAAATAGTTTTAATAAAAAAATAAAACAGATAAAACAATTTGGTTTTATCTGTTTTTTTACTTGTTAAAAAAAAAAAATTGTGATAGTATTCATTCCAGAAGATATACAAATGTTTCAATTAATGTAAATGCGGAGGAAAAAATGAGTACTAACTTATCAAGAGAAAAACGTGAAAAAATACTAGAGAATATACAAAAAATGAGATTAAAATTGCAAGATGATACAGAGCTATTAGTAACATTAAACGAAATAGAGACAAGATTAAAACGCAAAAAATATGGACTAGTATGGGAAGAGCATGAAGAAAAAATAGACAAAGAAATCGAAAATAAAATACCAGTTTTTGAAGAAAATAAAGAGCTAGAAATTGTTAAGAATGATGAACTACCAACAAATTTTATTTTAGAGGGTGACAATTCACATAGTCTATATTTATTGGAAAAAACACATAAAAGTAAAGTAGATTTAATAATAATAGATCCCCCATATAATAGAGGGTTAAATGATTTTATATATGATGACAATTTTATAGATAATTCAGATTCATTCAAACATAGTAAATGGATATCATTTATGAATAAAAGATTAATATTAGCAAAAAAATTGCTAAAAGATAACGGTGTAATTTTTATTAATATAGATGATAACGAATTTGCACAATTAAAATTATTATGTGATGAAATTTTTGGAGAGGATAATTTTATTACATGTTTTCCATGGCATAATAGAACTTCTATTCAGAATGATACAGATATAAGTATAAATCATGAATATATAATTGCATATGCCAAAAAAAGAAGAATTACGAATAGAAGATTAAAAGCGTCAAATAAAGAAACTTGGTATAACACAAACGATTTTGTTATACAACCAAAAGAAACTGATTCTAGTAAATATTCAAACCCAGATAATGATCCAAGAGGAATATGGAAAGCAGATCCTTTTGACGCACCAAATATTAGACCAAATTTAACATATGAAATTATAAATCCAATAACAGGGGTGACATATTTACCACCAAAAGGAAGATGTTGGAGAACGGAGCCTGAAAAATATCAAAAGTTACTGGAAGATCATAGAATAGTTTTTGGAAAAAATGGAAATTCAAAGCCACAGTTAAAAGTATTTTATGAAGAAGTAAAAATGAAAGGTGAAATACGTAATAGTTGGTTAGACAGTGATATATATGACACATCAACAAACGGAAAAAAGGAGCTATTATCAATATTACCAGACAAAAAGATTTTCAACACACCAAAACCAGTAACATTATATAAAGAAATTATAAAGATGGCTATTTCTCCAAAAGTAGAACATCCAGTAATATTAGATTTCTTTGCTGGTTCAGGAACATTAGGGCAGGCAGTGCTAGAAGAATTTAATGGTAAAAAAGCACAATTTATTTTATGCAATAGTAATGAAAATAATATATGTAAAGAAATTACATATGAAAGAATTAAAAGAATAATAAATGGATATCAAAATTCAAAAGGATACGCAGTTAACGGAATAGAAAGTAATTTAAAATATTATACAATAAAATATATAGATAAAAATAATAATGAAGATAATAATTATTATATAGAAAATGAACTATCAAAATTTACTAAAGAATTAGTTCAATTAGAATATGGAATAAATATTGAAACACAAGAAGAAATACAAATGTTATTTTCAGATCAAGAAGTGGATGATTTTACAGAGAATATAGATTTAGTGAATAAATGCAAAATAATATTTTTAGATGAGAAAGCTTTAGTTACAGAAGAACAGTTGGGGCTATTCCAAAAAAATAATATAAAAATTTGCTATATTCCTAATTATTATTTTGAAAGCGAAATAATGGAGGTTGAACAATGGTAGGAATAAATTTAAAAGAATTTCAAGAAAAATGTGTAGAGGATTTATTAGATCAAACAGTATTTGGAGAGAAAAAGGAAATTTTAATTCAAGCACCTACGGGAAGTGGAAAAACTATAATTTTATTAGAATATATAGATAGATTTTTATTAGAAAATAAAAATTTTGTATTTGTATGGCTAACGCCAGGATCTGGAGAGCTAGAAGAGCAAAGTAAGAGCAAAATGGAACAGTTATTAAAAAACAGAAATACAAAAAGCCTACAAGATGTTTTAAATGAAGGATTTGATGCAGAAGATACAGCATTTATTAACTGGGAAAATGTAACTAAAAAAGGAAATACAGCATTAAAAGAGCTAGAAAAAAGTAATTTATATGATAGAGTAGAAAATGCCAAAAATGAAGGCTTAAAATTTATTGTAATTGTTGATGAAGAGCATAGAAACAAAACAGAAAAAGCTGAAAATATTACAGAGCTATTTGAACCAGAGCACATTGTAAGAGTTTCTGCAACAACAAAAAGAAATGATGAAGCATACAATATCAAAATAAACGAAATGGACGTTATAAATTCTGGACTAATAACAAAATCATTGTATATAAATCAAGGAATTGAGAATGATATATTATTAGAGGATGAAATTGAATATTTGTTAAAACTTGCAATAAATAAAAGACGTGAAATTAGAAATTGTTGTACGGAAAATGGAATAAATTATAATCCATTAGTAATAATTCAATTACCAAGTATGAGTGAAGATTTAATAGAGCAAATAGAACAATTTTTAGAAAAAGAAGGATTTACATATGATAATGGCTTATTAGCAATATGGCTTTCAGATAGAAAAGAAAATATTGATAACATAAGTGAAAATCAAGCAAAACAGTGTTTTTTAATTATGAAACAAGCAATATCAACAGGTTGGGATTGCCCAAGAGCAAAAGTTTTAGTAAAAATCAGAGAAAATATGCATGAAGATTTTGAAATACAAACACTAGGAAGAATTCGTAGAATGCCTGAAGCTATTCACTACGGAAACGAGCTATTAGACAATTGCTATTTATATACATTTGACGATCAATATACTGAAACTGTAAAACATGAACTTGGAAGACATGCAGCAAATACAAAAAGCTTATTTGTAAGAGATGAATATAGAAGTTTTAAATTACAAAAAGAAACAAAAAATACAGATGCAGATAACTTTGCACCAAGAGAATCATTTTTTGCAATATATGAATATTTTTGCAAACAGTATGATCTTACAAATCCATCAGAAAATAAAGAAAAATTAGAAAAATCTGGATATAATTTTAATCAAAATATAACAAACGATATTTTACAAGGAAATGCAGTGGAGCTAAATAAAAAGAATTTTATAAATAGTGAAAAAATAAGAATACAAAGTGCAGTAGACACATATAAAAACGGACAAGATTTGCGTCATTCAATAAATGTTATAGCTTCAAAAATTGGAATGGTATATCAATATTTATCACCAATATTGCAAAGATTATTTTTACAGAATGTAACATTTCCGCAAAAGGTTTTAAATTTAAATAAAAAAGAATTTTATGCATTTATAATAAATAATGAAAGAAAATTACAATATGATATTTTAGATGCAGTAATTCAAAAAAGAGAGCAAAAAGTAAAATTACAAACAGAATTTAAAAAAGTAAGTGAATTTAATTTTCCAGAGCGAATAACAGTAAAATATGATAGAAAAAATTCTTCACTTTGTGAGATGAGCAAAAATGTATACTATAGTTATCCATCATCAACATTAAAATCACAATCTGAATCAAAATTTGAAAATTACTGTGAACAATCTGAAAAAATAAAGTTTTGGTACAAAAATGGAGAATCATCTGATGAATTCTTTTCAATAGTATATCTAGATAAGATGAATAAAGCATGGACATTCTATCCAGATTACATAGTAGGAGACACAGCTGGAAATATTTGGATAATTGAAACAAAAGGTGGAGAAGATCAATATGGATATTCAAAAAATATTGATATAAAAGTTGAAAATAAATATCAAGCATTAAAAACATATGCAGAAACTCATAATTTAAAATGGGGATTTGTAAGAGATATAGATGATTTAATATTTATTTCAAGTGCAAATGAATATGTAGAAGACATGAAAGATTATAGTTGGACAAATATTAAATTTGTACTTTAAAACTGGAAATAAAAGCCAGAATATTATTCAATAAAAAAAATATAATAATAGTAGTATCCAAAAAATTTAAATATAAAATTGAGGAGGATCTATTATGAAAATTATTGATAATATAGCTTTAATTTTAGTTATAATAGGTGCTATAAACTGGGGATTAGTTGGTATTTTCGATTTTAACTTAGTAGATACATTATTTGGTGTAATGTCAGTAGTATCAAGAATTGTTTATACATTAGTAGGAATTTCAGGTTTATGGTCAATAAAATTATTATTTGATTAATAATTATAAAGAAGCTTTAAGAGATATAGTTTAAAGCTTCTTAATTTTTATAATTATTACAATTGTATAAAAATTATAAAATAGTAAAAAATTAAAAAGATATCTTGACAACAACAAATGAACTAGGATATAATGTAAAGCGTACATAAAAGATATGTACATCCCAAGCAAGACTAATTGCAATGCCGGAAGGAGGGGAATATACAATGTCAGAGATTAAAGTTAAAAATGGAGATGTAGAGACAGCATTAAAGAACTTTAAAAGACAATGCGCTAGAAATGGAGTATTACAAGAAGTTCGTAAAAGAGAACACTATGAAAAACCAAGTGTAAGAAGAAAAAAGAAATCAGAGGCTGCAAGAAAGAGAAAATTTTAATATAATTTAATAAAAATTTATATTGTAAAGAGGTAAACAGAGATGTTTTGCCTCTTTTTGTGCTAGTTTAATAAATTTTTAACAAAAATGCAAACAAATAATGATATATAAAGCATTTAAAATATAAGAAAACTTAAAATAATACATAAATATACATTTTTTCCAATTGCTTGTTTGCGTAAGAAACTTGCATAAAAACTTTAAAATATATAGATTTATTAAGCAAAAACGCATAAGAAATGTTGACTAAAATAAATAGTTGTAGTACAATGAAAATAGTATTGAAAGGTCAATACTTGCCAAATTTTGTAAAGGAGGGTATATAAAATGAAAAAAATATTTAAAACTTTAATTATAGCTTTTATAATTTGCCTTACCTTTATAGGAGGAATAGTTCCAAGTAAAATTTGTATGGCAGCAGGATTAGATCCAAACACATTTACAATAGGACAACAAGGGATTGATGACGATGATAAAAAAATTGTAAAAGATTATTCAAATACAATAGCAAATACACTATTCTGGGTTTCTGTAATAATTGCAGTTATAGCATTAATGGTAGTAGGTATATTATATATCACAACCGGAAGTCTAGAAGGTAAAGCAGAGTATAAGAAAAATTTAATACCAATTGTTTTAGGAATTTTTATAATAGCATTTTTATCATCAATAATAACATTTTTTATAAAAATAGGAGAAAGTATTTAACAAGAGGTGAGTTTTATGAAAATTATAAAAAAAATAAGTATAATTTTAATATTTTTAGCATTAACCTCAATGATATTAAATCCTAAGTCATCAGAAGCAGGGTTATTATCAAATTCGCTTAATGGTGGAAATACTTTTATAGAAAATGCAAACGATAATGAAATATTCAATACAACAAATGCAGAGCAAGGAATAGGAGATTTATATTATCTTTTATTAGGAATTTCAATTATAGCAGCTTTTGCAGTTGGATCTGTAATAGGAATACAATTTATAACATCAGGTGTTTCAGGTAAAGCAAAAATAAAAGAAAAATTAATTCCATTTGGACTAGGTTTAATAGTAGTATTTGGAGGTTTTGGAATTTGGAAATTAGTATTCGATATACTAAATGGTGCTTTTTAAATATAGTTATTAATATTATTTCGTAAGAAATAGATTAAATAAATAAAATATCAAGGAGGTAAAGATATGAATAAAACTTTAAAGAAAGTATTAGTAGTATTATTAGCAGTAGTATTATTATTTACATTCGTACAACCAGCTTTTGCTGCAAGTGCAGGTGATATTACAAACTCTATAGGAGGACATAATGGTAATACTCCAACTGAAGCTACAAACTTGGCTTCAACAATAGTAAATTACTTATGGATTGCTTCAATTATTATAGCAGTTATCGTTTTAATGATCATTGGTATCAAATTTATTATAGGAAGTACTCAAGAAAAAGCTGAATACAAAAAATCTTTAATACCAGTAGTTGTGGGTGTTGTTTTAGTAGTATTTGCTACAACAATAGTTAACTTCTTATTCGGTATGAAATAATTAAAGATTAATTTTTATAAGGGGATAAGTTTTTATAGACTTATCCCTTTTAATATTTACGGATATAAAGAATATATACTTTTTTATAAAATTTTGAAAAATAAATTGATATAGAATTCAGGATTTTATAAAGAAATATAATAAAAGATGAAAAAGTAACAAAAATGTAAAAAAAGTAATAAAAATGTAAAAAAAGAATTAGATATTAATAAAAAACTTTAATCCGTAAGGCAAAACAAATTTAATATAAATATTATTAATTTGAACAATAAAAAGTTCTATATTAAATTATTAATAAAATACATTATAGGAGGTAGTTATGGGCACATATAATATTCCAAGAAATACCAAAGGTGAAGGAAGACTATTTTATGTTTTCTCAAAAAAGGCATTAATTTATACAGTGGCTGGAATTTTAATTGGTGTAATATTGAAAGTAATATTAAAAGCGATAGGAGGTTTATTCCATGCAGCAGGTTTGTTTAATGGAATAGGTATTGCTTTAATAATCATATTAGCAATATTAGGATTTGTTATAGGAACAGCAAAGTTACCACAAAATGATAAATTCGAGATTACTAAAAAAGCAGCAGGAATACAATTGGACAAAGTAATATGGGAATCTTTCAAATTTAAATTCATAAAAAAAGAAAAATTATATGTGTATGATACAGATGAATTAACAAGAGAAGAAATACAATCAGAAATTGATGAAGAAACTGAATTAAAAGAGAAAGAAGAGAAGCTTAAAGCTGAAGAAATAGAAAAAATATCAAGAAATAGAAGGGGGTACATTAGGTAATGGATGATTTTTTAAAGCTAATAATTATTGGAATAGTATTTATAATTATCATTTTGATAGGCGTATTAGTATATATGTGGATAAAAGAAAGAACTTCAAAAAACAATAATACAAATACACCAAATGCAAAAAAAGATGATGAGATAGAAGAGCGAAAAGCAAGGAAGTCCATATTTAAATTTATGGAATTTGATACAATTGAAGATAACATGATAGTACAAGATAATGGCAAAAGATATTTGATGGTAATAGAGTGCAAGGGTGTAAATTATGATTTATTATCTAATGTAGAAAAAAATAGTATAGAGCAAGGATTTATAGGATTTTTAAATGCATTAAAATTCGAAATACAATTATATGTTCAAACAAGAAAAGTTAATTTGGCTCAAAGTACAATGAAGTACAGAGAAAGATTAAGAATGATTGAAATGGACATGAGAGATGAAGAAGCAAAATATGAAGATATGCAAAGATCAGGTGACTATACTAAAGAAGAAATTTTAAAAGAGCTAAAAGAGGTAACAAAAAAGAGAAATCTATATGATTATAGTAAAGACGTAATTGAAAATACTGAGCAAATGAGCTCTGATAGTGACTTAACAACAAAAGAATACTATATAGTGGTTCCATATTATACAGATGAAATAACATCTGGTGGAGAATATGACAAGAGAGAGATAGGCAGTATGGCCTTTTCTGAATTATATACAAGAGCACAATCATTAGTTAATGCATTATCAGAATGTGATGTTCGTGGTAAAATATTAAATTCACAAGAATTAGTAGAGCTTTTATTTATTTCATATAATAGAGAGCAACATGATATATATGATTTTGATGAATATATGAGTCAATCAAGCTATAATTCCTTCTATACAGTAACACAAGATGTATTGGAAAAGAGAATGGAAGCTATAGATGAAGAAATTTTAAAGAAAGCTAATGAAAAAGCTTTGGATGCATATAAAAGAGCAAATAAAAAAGTTATAGAGACAAGAAAAGCAATAGAAGATAGAGAAAAAAGAATGCAAGAATATATTGATGCAGTAGCTGAAGATTTATTAGATTCACAAGAAAATGTTTTAGGTGAACATATGGTGCAAAAATCAAAAGAAGAAATTAAAATTATGAGTGAAGAGAAAAGGCAAAGAAGTATTAATTTAGAGCATGATAATCAAGATAAAAACATAGATGTAAAACAAAAGAAAAAGAAAAAATGGAGTGAGCTAACAGAAGAAGAAAAGAAGAAAGTTAAAGCAAAAATGTTAAAAAAGAAGAAATTATTAGCTGATCAGGAGGCGAAGAAGAATGAAGAAAACTAATTTAATTCCGAACAAAGAAAAAGACAATGAAAAAATTGAACAAGAATTAAGTAAAAGAATAATTAGAAAGAAATCAATTAAAGAAATGATTGCGCCTATCGGTATAGATGCATCTAGCCTAGATCACTTAGAGATAATTTCAAGTACAAATAGATTTGCAAGAAGTTTCTTTGTAGCAAACTTACCACGTATGTGTACATTCCCCGAATTATTTAGAGATATGTATATGTTTGGAGATATAAATACTTCAGTATATATAAATCCAATATTAGAGTCAACATCACAAAATGATTTAAACAGAACAATTAATGAGTTGGAAACTGAAAGAATTTTGGCAGAAGATAGAGGAAATATAAACAGAGCTAGAGTTTTAGCTCAAAAGAGAATGGAAACAGAGCAATTAAGAGATGAGATTGCAGCTGGATTTAATAAAATGTATGAAGCTACAATTGTATGTACATTATTTTCATATGATTTAAAAGAATTAGATACATATACACGTTTATTATCAACTGAAATGGCAAAAAGCCTTGTAGATATCAAATCTGCATGGGCTACACAAGATGAAGCATTTAGAACTAATTTACCATTAATGAGAAAAAAGATTACTGAAAAGCATTTATTTGATAGAGAATCAATTGGAACAGTTTTTCCATTTACATCATCAGAAGTAGGACATCCTACAGGAATTCCTTTAGGATATAACCTTCAAACAGGTGTGCCAATATTATTTGATAACTTCCATGAAAGTTTAACAAATTATAACATGGTTATATTTGCTAAATCAGGTGCTGGTAAATCTGTAACAATGAAAACATTAATATCAAGATCTGCAGTACTTATGGGAATAGAAAGCTTAGCATTAGATGCTGAAGGTGAATATTCTATTGTGGCAGATAGTTTAGGTGGAACAAATGTTGTTATAAGTCCTAATTCAGATACCATAATTAATTTATTTGATATTGAAGTTGAAACAATAAAAGATGAAATAACAGGTAGAGAAAGAGAAGTTTTAAATGTTGAAAGTAAGATTGAGGACGTAACTCAAGCATTACTAACAATGGCAAAGGGTAGTACAAAAAGTCAAGAAGTTAATGAGCTTACAAAGCAAATAATTGCAGAATCTGTAGGTGATGAATATGCTAGACTAGGTATAACAAGTGACCCTCAAAGTTTATTTATAAGTGAAACTGCACAAATTATTAATGGTCAAATTGTTAAAGAGAAAAAAGAGCTTCCTACAATTGGAAGTTGGTATAGACAAATACAAGAAAAAGCAGCAAATAATACAAATGCAGATTATCAATTCCATTATAGCTATCTAATAAAAGTTATGAAACAATATGTTAGAGAATATGATGGTCAAATGGCTTATTTCGACGGACAATCAACAGTTGATATATTAGAAGAATCACCATTTATTAACCTAGATATTTCTCAATTAGAGGAAAGATTTGCAAGACCACTTGCACAACAAATTTTGTTATCTTGGATTTGGGAAAAGTATGTTAAGAAAAATAGTGAAGATAGAAAAAAAGCAAGGAAAAAACGTGTTCTTGTTGATGAAGCTTGGATGCTTTTACCATTCCCAGAGGCTGTAGACTTTTTAAATACAATGGCAAGACGTGCAAGAAAAAGAAATGTTTCATTAGCAATTATTTCACAGAGATTTCAGGATTTCTATGAAAAACAAGAAGTTCAAGCAGTTTTAACTTCATCAGATACTAAATTATTTTTAGCACAAGATAAATCAGAGATTGAGTATGTAAAGGAAGTATTTAAATTAAGTGATGGAGAGTCAGGCTTTTTAGTTAATTGCCAGAGAGGTCAAGGATTGTTAAAAGTTGGCCAAGATTCAGCTTTAATTTCTATAAGACCTACTGCAAAAGAGTTTGAATTTATGGAAACAAATTTAAATAAAGTTATTAAACAAAAATATGACAAGTAATAGTTAAATAATTTTATAAAAAAGAGTCTAAGCCCTTGAAAACATTGACAAAAAAGGATAAATAATGTAAAATAGAGGTAGACCTTTTTGGAGGTCTGCCTTGAGTAAAACGAGGATTTTGTAAACCAAAATTTTGGTTTTACTTAAGGACAGATAAATTTAAAATATTGCAATTTTAAATGGAGGAGTATATGAAGAAGTTTAAATTATTAAATAAGCTAAAAAAGATGTTAATAGTTTTGATGTGTGTTGTAACATTAGGCTTTGCAATGCCTAAAAAATCTAAAGCAGGATTAATTGGAGATTTTATAGATTTGTTATTAACTATTCCTGATGGAATTATGCATATAATTGATGGCTATATGGCAGGTTCAGATGAATTTACATGGATTCAATTAGATCTTAAGGATGCTGATCATCATGCAAGCTTATATAATTTTATAATATCACCATATGATATTTTTACATCAGGTACTGTTGAAAATGGAAAAATAAAGTTAGGCTTATTAGATACAAATTTCTTTAGAACAGAATCAGTAGAATCAGATACATTGGTATCTTCTGAAGTTTTGGCACCTACAATTGGAAATATATATAAGGCATTAAGAAATTTAGCAATGATATTAATGCTAATTGTTTTAATGTATATTGGTTTAAAAATATTATTATCATCAGTTGCAGAGCAACAAGCAAAATATAAACAAATGCTTATAGATTGGTTAGTAGGATTTTGCTTATTATTTCTAATGCATTATATAATGTCTTTTGTTAGTAATTTAAATGAACTTATTGTAAATATGCTTTCAAATGATGAAGGTGATTCATATTATATAGGAATCAGTGAATTAAAAGATAATGGAACTGAAAATGGTCAGGATACTACAGATTCTACATGGTTTGATATAATGTATGGTTTGGCAGATGGCCTTCCAGGTAAATTTCATGGAGATGATCGAAACTTTTTAGCACACCGTGTAATAGTAAGAAATAGTACAAATCAAGACGGAACTTTTTCATGTGTTGGTACAAGTAATGGAAATATATCATGTATTGACGAGTCAGGAAGAATTGATTTAAAACTAGTACCAAAAGGATCTCATGATTTAGCAGATGGCCCATTGGATAAGGCGTTGTATGCTCTTGATGATTGGCTTACTGGTTCAGAAAATGGTAGTGATATTAGGACTCCTTCTGAGGGCTATATAACTTATCAAGGCAAAGATGCAAATGGAGTTCCTGCTCCTGCAGAATGGGAGCTTGATTGGGGAAATGATAGAGTGCTATATCTATCAGCATCACTAGTAAATCCAGGCCATGACAATGAAAAATTTGAAAATAAGGCTATTGCTAAATTAAATGCATTAAGCTATGTAAGAACTATATCATCTTATATGTTATCAGATGCAGATTCAGTAGTATTTTATCAAAATGGAACGACAAAAAGATCAGGAGATGATGCTAAATCAGATATTATAGCAGCGATGGGATATACAGTTTTATATATTTGTTTAGTAATTGAAACAATAATGTTTTTAATAATGTATACAAAGAGGGTTATACAGCTTGCTTTTTATACAATGATTGCTCCAATAGTAGCAATAATGTATCCTGTCGATAAAATAGGAGATGGAAAAGCACAAGCATTTAATACATGGTTTAAAGATTATTTATTTACATCATTAGTTCAACCAATGCATTTATTGCTATATACAGTATTTATATTTGGAGCAGCTCAATTAATGCAAAAAAATATAATTTATGGATTAGTAATGTATGGATTTATGATATCAGCAGAGAAATACTTTAAGAAGATTCTGGGATTTGATAAAGCTCCTTCAGGAGGACCAGGAGGTTTTAAAGACGCTGTTGGACGTACATTAGCGATGGATGGTTTAGGAAGATTAGCAGGAATTGGTCCAGCTGCGCGACGTGGTGGAAGTGGAGGAGGATCTTCAGACAAGAGAAGAAGAACTAAAATAAGAACAGCAGATCCAGCAACTGGAACCCCAACACAGCCACAAGGTGGCCCAGGAGGAGGACCTACTTCTGGAGGAGCACCTACTTCTGGAGGAGGTCCAAGCGGAAGTAGAAGGCACACTGGAAGAATTAGATCTAGTGTTCCTAATAGTCCAAATGCAAGTGGAAGCAATGTACCAAATGCAGGTGGAAATCAAAAAGGTTTTGGAAGAGTACTAAGAGGTGCAGCAAATACTGGTAGAGCAGCTTTAAGATTAGGTGGAAGAAAATTAGTGGATGTAACAACTAATGGAGAAGGTCTTAGAGGTTTAGCAAAAAATAGTGCCAAAACAGTTGCAAAAGGTTTTGGTAGAGCTGCTGGTTTAGGTTTAGGAGTTATGACAGGTGCAGCTACAGCAATGACAACAGGAGATCCAATGAACGCAATAAAAGGTGGCTTTGTAGGATATAATGTAGGTGCTAAATGGAGTGACGGAATGACTAATACAGCTAGTGAATTTGCATCTGCAGTAAAAGACGAAAGAACAAAATTTGATCAAGACTATGCGAATGAATTACGTGAACGTGATGTTAAGCAACAATTTAAAGATGATTTTAAAGATCTTCCAAATGAAACTGAGGAAGACAGAGAAGAGATACAAGCATTAAAAGACACTGCAAAGAAATATTCACATTATGATGATTTCTCTGATTTCAAAGAGATAAAAGCACTTCGCGCGGTAGATAAAGAGATAGAAGATAAAGTACCTGTTAATAATCAATATAAAGATGCAATCGCGATGGAAGCACTTAACTCTGTAAGAAAATTCGGTGATTTAGACAATATTAAGAATCGTGAGAATTTTGAAAACTATTTAAGAAATCGTATGGGAACAGATTATTCTACTTACGGATATGATAATGAACAAGAATATTTCGATAAGCAAATGGAATTTGCAAAGGTTGTAAATAAAAAATTACATAAGAAAGGATAATCCTATATGAATTTTTGGGTATATTTAAATAGATTTTATAGTAAATATAAACAATTAATTTGGTTTATCATAGCAGTTATTATACTTTTCTTATTAGTAATGAAAAGCTATGACAAAGCTTTGAAAAAAGCAGGAGATAGTGGTGGCAATAATAAGGCCACTGCTATCTCTAAAAATGTTTCTAATGAAAATTTGTCAAATACTATTAAAACAATAAGTTCAAATTATAATTCAAATACAAACCAAAAAGATAAAGAATCAGCCAAACAAAAATCTATGGAAGAGCTACAAAAAAATATTAAATCTAAAACTGACACTATAGAAACTTTTATTTTGTTATGTAATAACAAACAACCAGAATTAGCATATGAGCTACTTTCACAGGATTGTAAGAGCGAAATATATCCAACATTGCAAGAGTTTTGTACAAACTATTATGATGGAATTTTTAAAACTAATAAAATTTATAAGATAGAAAAATTCAAAAATAATACATATAAAATTGCGTATTCAAATAATTCACTTGAAACTGGAATTCAAGATTCAACACAAATAATAGATTATATTACTGTAATAGAGCAAAATAATGAATATGCATTAAATATATCAAAGTTAATAAATGTTGAGAGCTCAAATTTATATGCGCAAAATTCATATTTTAATATATCAGTTATAAATAAAATTGTGTATATGGATTATGAAGAATATACATTAAAAGTTAAAAATATAATAAAAGCTGATATATACTTAAACAAAGATGATGGAAGTAGTCTATATTTGTTAAATAGTAAAAATCAAAAATTTGAAATTATAACACAAGAATACGTTGATGCAGATTACTTTGTTCAAAGTGAATCTGAAAAAATAATAAAATTAAAATTTAATAAAAAATTCGGAGATTCAGAAGAATATAAATCAATGAATTTTGAAAATATCAGAATAGTAAACAAAGAATATTATAATGAGCCAACAAATAACAATAGTCAAGGAACAACATATTATGAAAAAATGACAACAAATTATCCAACAAGAACAGTTTTTTCAATAAAAATGTAATGATAAAGTAGTTTATAAGATAGAAAGGAGGTGACAATATATGGATGAAGAGAATAATCAAAATAGTGGAGTAGATGAGTTAGAGCAAACAACGCAAAAAGCCGGACAAGTTGCAAAAGGTGTAGTAAATGGTGCTAAGAATAAGGCATCAGATGTAGTTCAAAAGGCAATAGATAGAAAAAATGGCGCAGCAAATGGAGAAAAGAAGAAAAAGATTGTGGGTCCAGATAGCAAAGCAAAAGGTAAGATGTATTCTGCAAAGGGAGCTGCAAAAAAGGCAAAAGGAGCTGCAGAATTAGGAGCAGGAGCTAGTGCAAAAGGAGCAGGTTTGGCTGCTAAGGGATCTGCCTTGGTGCTAAAAGGATTAGGAAATGCATTAGGTGCTATACCATATGCTGGACCAGCTTTGAAAGGTGCACTTAATACAGCAGCTCAAACCATGGATACTGCTGGTGACAAATTAAATAAATTTGGTAACAAGGCAATAAAAGCTGGAAAAAAGGATATCAAAAGTGGTCAGCATGATACAATAAGAGGAAAAACACTTGCTGAAACAGGGGAAGATATTGGTGATAGCAAAGAAGATAGCAAGATAGGTAATATTGGTGCAGCACCAAATTCACCAGCAAAACCAAATCCAAAAGCAATTATTAGAAATATAAAAGCAAAAGTATTTAAGAAGAAAGCAATGATAAAAATTTTAATAATAGGAGGAGTAGCATTAATTGGATTATTAATTATTGCTGTGCTATTATTAGGAATAGAAAGCCAAGAAGGAACATATCGAGAAGGAGATTCTTCAAATGTTCCATATGTTGTTACTTCTCAAATATTAAGTAAGATTGAAATATTAGAAGATGGAAATGATGGATATACATATGGCTTTAAGGATGAAGAAGGAAATCAAATTAGCTTAGAAGAAATTTGCAGCCGTACGATAGATCAACTAGGTGCTAATGGTTCAAAAGTATTAGATACTTTGGGAAAAACTAAAAAACAGCAAGTTAAAACATTAAAAATATTAGTTGAAGCAGAAGTTGCAACTCAATTCCCTGATTTAAGTGGAGATGGAGCAGATAAAGAATGGGATAAAGAAAGCTTAAAAGGAAATATTCAAGTTAAAAGAAAGCTAGAAGACGGAAGTGTTAAAGATTTAACATATATAAATCCAACAGAATTTGGAAATATGGTTTCATCTAATGATGAAAATGTAATGAATTATTATACATTACAAAGAGCTTCAAAGAGCTCATCTAATGTAAATGCAAGTACAAGTGTTTTAGCAACTTGGATAAAACACTTTGAGAACCAACAGATGTTAAAATTTTTAAACGGAGAAGTTGAATATGAAAATGCAGGTGTATTCGTTCAAGATTATATAACACCAGATAAACAATACTATATTTGTGGTACAGATTATGGATTAAATAATCATACTTTAAACTATGGTTTTGGTATATTCATAGGTTATGATTACCGGTACATATAATAATCAACCATATTTTGAAAAATATGGTATAGATATAACAGATCCTCAATATAGACAATTGGGAGAGTCAAAACTTCCTGTTGAAACTATTGAGCAAATAAAAGAAGATATTGTTTCAGATATGCTAGAAAGCGTTAGAGCGAAAGTGGCTGAAATAAATTTATCAGAGGAACAAATTTATGCACTTGTTGATTGTGCTTACCAAAATGGTATTGCAGGAGCTCGTTTAGATACGTTTATACAGCTATATAAACAATATGGAAACACAGATCAATTAAGAGATGCATATGCGCATTTCGGATATACAAGTAGAAACAATGCAAGATGGAGATTATTCCATGAAGGAATATATGTAGATGGATCAAATAATGAAATTGATATGTCAAAATATGTTTCAGATACTTCAAAAGATAAAGATGCTACTTCAAAAGAAAAAGATAAAGATAATAAAGACGCTAATTCAAATAATAATAAAAATGAGGATAAAAATACTGTAGCAAATAATCAAACAACAATTGAGACAGTTAATAGTGATGAAGAAGCTTCATTTAATGATTTCTTATTTATAGGAGATTCAAGATATTATGGAATTACAAGAGAATTAAAAGAGCTAGGCACTAATGTTGCTGTATGTGCTGTAAGTGGTTCAACTCCTGAGCAATGGCTAGATACAACAGCAACAGGCTCTGGAACTGTATTAGGAACTCAAATAACACTTCCAACAAATGTATCTGGAGTTTCTGTAATGCTTGGTGTAAATGCTACAACACAAGTAAATGAATTAGAGCAAGTTTTCCAAAATTTACATAGCAAATATCCAAAAGCAACAATTTATTATAGTTGTGCATATCACATTTCAGAAAATTATAAAGTAATAGATAAATCTGTAATGAATGCTAATATAGATTCTTTCAATGAGTCTATAAAAGCATATTGTGGAAATAACACATGGGTAAAATATGTGGATATTTCTCAAGAATTATATGATAGTAATGGATTTTTGTTAAATGCAGATAAGGAAGGTATACATTTACAAGGTGATGGAAGATTACAGTTAGTTGATAATATTGTTGCCGGAATAAAAGGTGCAGGAATTTCAACATCTTCATCACAAGATGACAAAGCTTCAAATAATGGAAATAGTACTTATAAAATGGTAGTTGCTAATAAAACAATAACAACTATTTCAAAAGTAAATACATATGAATATACAGGAAGTAACTTAGTTTCAACCAGTAGTGGTACAACCGGAACAAGTGATGAAAAACTATCACAAACTCCAGGCGCACAAACTATAGAAAGTTCATCAAAAACAACATATAGTAAAGCTACAGTTGATTATCAATTAGGATTAAAAGATTATACATTGTATTTTGATTTCTTATGGGCATTGTTGATTAATACTTCAAATAAAAATTTTGTATTATCATTAGCTAATCTAGGAATAAATACGGATATTACAGTTACCGGATATAATGATCAAAAAATTTCAACAAATACATCAGTTCAAAATGTAGGGTCAACTGTATCAATATCATATGATGAAAGCTCAAAAACAGCTCATCAAGACTATTATAGTATTACGCAAACAACAACTACAACAACTACTACAAATACAACAAAACCTTGTGTAACTTATGCTGATGTATGGTTGTTAAAATATGAAAATGAAGCTGATTCATATACTGAATTTAAATCAAAGTCAAAAGAAAAAGTAACAGAAAAGACAACTGATGATGATGATATAATGAAATTATTAAGAAAAGATAAAAAAAGCTTATTATCACAAAAAGTTGAAGAATATATGCTTGAAAGAATGATAAAAGATAATCCAAAAGTATCACAGTTATTTGATATTTATTGTTATATGTTGGATAAAGCGTTAGAGCAAGATACAGATAGTGCTAGTTTATTGGCATTAGTAAATATTGATAATTTTGATTTAACAAATATTAAAGAAAATAGTGCAAATACAGTACTTGTGTATGATAGTATAAATATTTCAGATACTGATAAAGAGAATTTATACAAGGCTGTTGAAAAAATGTCAGAAGGATTTACTGATGAAAGTAAAAGTTTTTCAAGAAAACAATATATTACATCTGTAATATTAAATAGAACATTATCATCTAAATTCCCAAATAATGTTACAAAAGTGTTAAAACAGAAGTATCAATTTGAAAAATTTGATCCACAAATGTTGGAAGAAGAAATTACAATTTCAGATGAAACAAAAACAGCAGTTGACAATATAATTGATTCTGGAGATTGTGCTCAATACAGTGTATATTTAGCGACACCATCACAATCAAAAGCAAGTAATTTTGATTCTTTATATAAATTAACATTTAACGATGGTGATAAAACTGATAATTCATACAATTATTATACAACAAATGATATTATTGAAGATTTGAAAAAATATGAAATTAAGGTTTCAGGAGATGTATCTAAAGCATCATCAACAGCAAATGCAATAGTAGCATGGGCAGAAGCTCAAGTAGGAAAATCTAGTTACTATAATAGACACAATGGTGGAATGGTAAATTCTACGAATAGTTGTCCACAATTAGTTGCGTCTGCATATTATGAAGCAGGATTAGAATATTGGGGTGGTAATGCTTGTGATATGCCACATGATAATGAGTTTAAATATAATAGTGATGGAACAATTGATTGGACAGATATACCAGTTGGAGCTTGTATTGTATCAAAGGGAACACCAGTTAATGGTGTGCTTTACGGACATGTAGCTTTATATGTTGGTAATGGATACGTAATTGAAGCAGGTGGAAGTACTGTAGTAAAGCAACCAATAAATGAATCATATGGAAAAGGACAGTTCATTGGTTGGGGATTTGCAATGTCTGATCAAGCAGAAGCTAGATCTAAATTAGTTGTTACAATTGGTGGTAAAAATTATGGTGAAGGCTGGACTTGTTTTTATGGAGAAAAAGATATTTCTTCAACAGGTATAGCAGGAATTTATAAAAATGGAAGTAATACCTATAAAGTATATATCCAAGGAAGCAATAAATTATGGGCAAATATGCCATATTCTTTAGGAACATATGATAGTTCAGCATGTGGTGCGACAAGTTGTGCAATTATTGCAACAGGTTGTGGAAAAGATATGACTCCAAATCAAATGGGTGAATCAATATATGCAGGGATTGGAACAGCAAATGGTGCACGTACAGATTCAGTTACAACATATTTTGCATTGGAAACAGCATTAAAAAATAATGGTATACAAAATCACGGAGTATATTCTGCAACTAAAGAGCAAATTATTACTCAATTACAAAGCGGAAAACCAGTAATTATTTGTATACATGGTGCAAACATCGGTAATGAATATTATGGAGGTCATTATGTAACATTATTAGGTATGAATGCACAAGGAGAAGTAATGCTTGGAGATCCTGCCCGCGGTGGTAGAAATTCAGGATATTACACCCAAGATAAAATTTTTACAACAGCAACATATTCAGCACTTTTCATTGATAGTTGGTAGGAGAAATATTATGGATAAAAAGAAAATTATTATTATAATTATTGTAATTTTATTATTAGCATGTTTAGGAATATTGTTATTTGGATTGTATAAAAAGAATAATAACAATAACAAAGAGCTTGAATATGATATGCATGCAGAATATTTAAAAAGTCGTGAGGAAAAGGGGGAAACTGCAGATGATGCAGTTCCTGCTCTTGTAAATAATTATGAGTATTATTATACTGTTAAAAATATTATTGATAGTTTTAATACTAATATTAATTATTTAAATAGCACTGTAAACCAATTGGGACTAATAGTTACAAAAGGTGGAGAAGAGCAGGCTTTAGCCGAATATAAAGCTAAAGGTGTTAGCAATATATCAAACATGTTAGGCAAAAATTATAAAACAAAATATTCAGTTGATGCAGATTATATAGAAAAAACATTAAAGCCTTACGCTAATAAACAGTATACTATAACATCTATGTATATTGTTGAAGATTCTGCATATATAAATACATATTTTGTTTATGGAGAATATGAAGGAAATAAGTTTAATTATATAGTAGTTTTAGATAGATATAATTCTACATTTGAAGTGTATTTAGATAACTATTTAAAAGATAATTCATTTTCTGCAGATAAAATAAATTCAATGAGAACAATTCACGTTGAGAATATAGAAGCAAATAATAGTAATGAATTTCAATATAAAGTAATTAATGAAAATGCTATTGTTAATGAATATTTTAACAAATACATGCAATTGATGAAAAAAAATCCATCAGAAGCATATAAGCTACTTGATTCTGGATATAGGGAAAAAAGATTTAAAGATGAAAATAAATTTTCTGAATTTGTATCTAATGTTATGATGAGTAATGATGATAGATCAATGAAATCATATACTGTGGAAAATTCAAATGGATTTAAGAAATATTTATGCCAAGATGCGTATGGAAATTATTATTTATTCAAGTGCGATGGAGTTTTTAAATATACTGTAATTCTTGATACTTATACAGTTGAAGATAGCATTATTGATGTTCAATATAATGAGGCAAAGGATGCTCAAAAAGCACAATTATCTTTCAATAGATTTTTGGAGTGTATAAATAATCAAGACTATGAAAGTGCATATAAATTTTTGAATGATGAATATAAGGCTAAAAATTTTAAATCAGTAGAAGAATTCAAAAATTATGTTAAAAGTAATTGGCCATTATTTGTAGGATATACAGGTCAAGATTTGAAAAAAGAAAATGAGAATTATGTTTTTTCAGGATTTTTATATGATAGAAATGATGAAGGATCTTTTAATGCATTGATAGTACAACAAACATTTATATTAAAATTAGGTAGTAATGTTAGAGATTTTCAAATCTCATTCAATAAATAAATTTTAATATTACCAGAAAGGAGTGCTTTTTATGGAAAATGTGGAAGAGCTTTTAAAAAAGATTAATAAAATAGTTGCACAAGAGCAAAATGAAGAATTTGAAAGTGGTAAAGTAAAAAATTGTATGCATTATACAATACCGTATAATTCAATAGCAATAACAGCTCCTAAAAAAGGATCAAACGAAATAGCTTTAACTTTGGAAAATGTTGTTTTGGCTGTGAAACATAGGGAATTGAATGATGGAACTATAGAAAAAATATTTGAAGTTTTTAATGAAAATGCAAAAAGAATTATTGAAACAGATACAAATGGAAAAATGAAGTTTGACAAAGAAATAATGCATGAGCTTTTAAAAGATAAAATCAAAATGATTAGAGGAAATGGCTTAGAAGTAGCAGGACTAACTGTTAATGAGGATGGCAAAGCTAGGATTGAATCCTATTTTGAGATGCTAGGAAGAAAACTAGTTGTAATGAATAAGGAGCAAAAAGAAAGATTAGATAATTCAAAAGATAGAGCTAAAGTATTAAAAGAAATTTCTGATGAAAATATTGATCCAGAAGAAGATAAGGATGCTATTCGTAAAGAAAATCAGAAAGAAGACGAAAGAGCAAAGAATAATATAGCAAGAGATACAGGAATAGAAGCTTCAAAAATTACTAGAGTGGATGACCCAATATTTTATGAAAATAATCCAGGGATAGTTTCTCGTTCAGCATATGCAGTTTTAACTAAAAGCGGTAATTTACAGATTGTATCAGAGCTAAATAATAAGTTTGAGATATTAGATTGTTTTGAAAATTCTTCTGATAAAGCAGGAAGAACTAAGATTATTAGAAATGATGACAATAAAATAGATACGAAAAATACATATGGTGCGATTGTTCCAAAGGCACATTCAAACATGAGATATACTGCAGAGCTAGGGTAATATGGTGAGCTAAAATTAATTGAGCAGATAAGATATCATGGTGATGTTATGGAAGAAAGCGATAAATATATTTCAAGAGAAGTTCAAACTGATAATACAAATTTTGCAGATAGAAACTTAGAAGGAAATGAAAATGCAAAAAATGTTACAGCAAGAACATTCCAACAGTCAAGAGGATATAAAGAAGGGAAATACTACGGAAACGTTGAAAATGTTGGAGGAATAAGTGATATAGGTAAAGAGCTAAAAGAGCATGGTGATTCTGTTGATTTTACTATGGAAGCTACAGCCACAGATATAGGCCAAAGAGTTGACAATGCAATGGAGCTAATTAAAAACGAAATGGAAGAAAGATCACAAGAAATATCTTCAGATGAAGAAGAAAAAATAAGAAATGATTTAGAAGAAAAATTAGATAAGCCAGATTCAATATTTTGTCCAGAAGATGCTAAAGAATATTGTGATGAATACATAAAAGAAAAAGAGCAAAGTCAAGAAGATGACAGCCCAGAAATATTATCTCCAGCAGAGAGAGCACATCGAAAAAGATTCGGTTATTAAGTTGGGGGTGGAATTGGGGACGGTTCTATTTTCCACTTTTGTGGAAAATAGAACCGTCCCCAATTCCATCCCCGATTTCATCCCCCACTTGAATAATTTTCCAAAATAGTATTATAATAGGAATATCAAAATTAATTTTTGATGGAAATAGGAGGAAAACTATGAATTATAAAAAGAGTCTTTTGAAAGATGGAATTACTTTTCATAAAATTACAACAAATAAATTTAAAACAAATTTATTTTCTATTTTTATTACTACACCTCTTACAAGGGAGAACGTTACTAAAAATGCTTTGATTAGTACTGTTTTAAGAAGAGGTACACAAAATTATCAAACCCAAGATATTATTGCGAAAGAGCTTGAAAATATGTATGGAGCAAGTTTTGATTGTGGAATTGATAAAAATGGTGATAATCAAATTTTAAAATTTTATATTGAGTCTTTAAATGATGATTTTTTGCCTGAATCAGATAATCTTTCAGAGCAGTCTTTAAGATTATTAGCAGATTTGGTATTTAATCCTTTAGTTGAAAACGGTGGATTTAAAAAAGAATATGTTGATGGTGAAAAAAACACATTGAAGCAAATTATTGAAGGTAAAATTGACAATAAATCAAAATATGCATTAGATAGATGTTTTGAAGAGATGTATAAAGATGAACCATTTGGATTATACAAATATGGATATGTTGAAGATTTAGAAAATATAAATGAAGTTGATTTGTATAATTATTACAAAGAGCTAATTTCTGAATGTAAAATTGATGTATTTGTTTCTGGTTTTAATATAGATAGTTTAAATGAAAATGAAATATTAAATATAAATGGATTTGCTGGAAGAAAAGCAAATTATGTGCCAATTTTAAATCAGATAATTGAAACAAAAATAGAAAATCCTAAAATTATAGATGAAAAAATGGATGTTACACAAGGCAAATTAATGATTGGTTTAGATGTGATGAATGTGGTAGATGATGAAACATATGCTGCATCTATGTATAACATCATATTAGGTGGAGGAGCAAATTCTAAATTGTTCCAAAATGTAAGAGAAAAAGCAAGTTTAGCATATTCGGCAGGATCTTCATATATTAAAAGCAAAAATAACATTATAGTAAGATGCGGGATTGAAGTTAAAAATTATCAAAAAACTGTTGATATAATCAAAGTTCAATTGCAACAAATGCTTAATGGAGAATTTTCTGAACAAGATTTGGAAAGTGCAAAGCAATTAATCATTTCATCTTTAAAGGGAATAAATGATTCACAAGATGGAGAAATAAATTATTGTTTTGCTCAAGAGCTATCTAATAAATTTGTATCTATAGAAGAAAATATTGAAAAAAATCAAAATGTTACTAAGAGCCAAATTTTGGAAATTGCTAAAAGAGTGCAAATTAATACAATTTATTTCTTAGGAAATTAAAGAAAGGAAAAGTATGAGAGTTTTAGATTGTAATAAAATTAAAGAGCAAGCTTATATAGAAGAGCTTGAAAATGGTTTAAAGGTTATTATTGTTCCTAAAAAAGAAACAAATAAGAAATATGTGATTTGGGGAACTAATTTTGGCTCAAATGATAATAGATTTATATATCCACAAACAGGAGAGGAAGTGCTAGTTCCAGATGGAGTTGCACATTTCCTAGAGCATAAGATGTTTGAGCAACCTGATGGTTCAAATAGCCTTGATAAGTTGATGTCATTAGGATTAGATGCAAATGCATATACAACAAATGATCATACAGCATATTTAATTGAATGTAGTGATGATGAGGTATTTTATAAAGGTTTAGATGAATTGATGGATTATGTACAAAGCCCATATTATACAGATGAAAACGTTGAGAAGGAAAAAGGCATTATAGGTCAAGAAATTATGATGTATGATGATGATCCAGGATTCCAATTATATTTGAATACTTTGAAATGTCTATATGAAAAATTTCCAATTAGAATTGATATAGCAGGTAGTATTGAGTCTATTAGTGGAATAGATCCAGACATTTTATATAAATGCTATAATACGTTTTATAACCCAGGGAATATGGTTTTAGTTGTTAGTGGAAATTTTGAGCCAACTCAAATTTTACAGGAGATTAAAAATAGATTAAAGCCTGTTAAAGATATTGGTGAAATTACTAGAATTTTTGATGATGAGCCAGAAGAAATATATCAGGATTTTATTGAAAAAAAGATGTCTGTAAGTATGCCAATATTTATGATAGGTGTGAAAGATAAAATTGTTGATAAAGATGAACGTGTAAAAAGACATATGTCTTTGGAAATCATTTTGGAGCTATTAATAGGAAAAAGCTCAAAATTATTTAAAAATCTTTATGAGAATCAAATAATTTTTGGAGAGCCAGATTATGAATATGAATTTTCTAAAAATTATGCACATGTTTTGGTTAGTGGACAATCAAATAATCCACAGAAAGTGCTTGAATTGTTTAAACTTGAGGTAAAAAAATTGAAAGAAAACGGAATTAATTCTGATGATTTTGAAAGAATCAAAAGAAAAATTTATGGAGAATTTGTTACAGAGTTTAATGATGTTGGAAGTATTTCAAGAATGTTTTTGGCAGATACAATTAAAGAAATAAATTCATTTGATTATGTAGAAAAATATGATGATGTAACTGTTGAGTATGCAACTAAAGTTTTAAATGAAGTTATGGAAGACGATAAAATGGTATTGTCTGTTGTAAAAGGAGAATAAAAATACAATTAAAATTCAGTTGGAAGAAGGAAATAAAATATGGTAATAAAAACAGGATTAATTGATAGTGTGGCATTTTCGATTGGAGATATTGAGATTTATTGGTATGCTATATTAATTACAGCAGCTATTGCTATAGGATATATTTGGGCTAGGATTCGTAATGGTAAATATGGAATAAAATTTGATGATATACTAAATTTAAGCTTATTTATGATACCAATTGCATTAGTATGTGCCAGATTATATTTTATTGCATTTAATTTAGATTATTATTTAAGCAATCCTAGTGAAATTGTTAATATTAGAAATGGTGGTTTAGCGATTTATGGTGCTTTAATAGGAGCTATAATAACAATTATAGTATTTTGCAAAATTAAGAAAATTAAAATATTGGATGTTTTAGATTATTTAGCTCCGATTATACCATTATGCCAAGCAATAGGAAGATGGGGGAATTATTTAAATATTGAAGCATATGGTTCAGAAACTTCTGGATGGATTAAAATGGAAATTATTGAAAATGGAGTTACTAAGTATGTTCATCCTACGTTTTTGTATGAATCTGCAGGAAATTTTATATTATTTTTTATATTATTAAAACTAAGCAAAAATAGAAAATTTTCAGGAGAAATCGTGTGGTTATACTTAGTAGGTTATGCATTGATTAGATTTTTTGTAGAAGGTTTAAGAACAGATAGTTTAATGCTTGGAAATATAAGAGTTTCGCAATTGCTATCAGGAGTAATTTTTATTGTTGGAATAGCAGGTTATATTGCCAATAAAATTTATAAAAATAAAAAATTTAAAAAAGAAAATGTTTAATTACGAAAAGCTAGAGGTAACTTTAATTAAATGGCAAATGACGAAAAATGTCATATTTTGTCGTACGAAAATTGGGAGAAAAGCCTAAATTTAGGCACTTTTTGTTTGACTATATAACTATTTTGTGGTATCCTAAAATAAGAAATACCAAAAACGTAACATCAAAAAAGGAGATGGTTACTATGTTAATAGATCAAATTTGTGAATTAAGAGACAAGTTGAACAAAAGCATACTAACTGAAGATTATGAAGTAACATATGAATTAAGCCTAGAATTAGATGAACTAATAGCGGAGTATTATAAAGCAAATCAAAAAGAAAAAATTAAAGCAAAATAAACGCAGTAAACTAGAAAGAATTTATAGATACATCAGATAAAAGAGATGTTGTTAATCTGCATTAACAACATCTTTAAAAATTTTAAATCTTTTCAAAAAAGTATTGACAAAAAATAGTTTAAATATTATAATAAGTCTTGTCTTAAGACAAAAAGCCAGTTAATAATGCAGATGTGGCGGAACTGGCAGACGCACAGGACTTAAAATCCTGCGGTTGAATAAACCGTGCCGGTTCGATTCCGGCCATCTGCACCATAAGAGCACCAAGTGATTCGGAAAATCCGAGCTTGGTGCTTTTATAATATAATTGCTAGATTTTTCTAACAGATTTCTAACAATTTATAAAAATACTTAATTATTTAGGTATATTAGAGTCCAGATCTAATATATCTTTTTTGAGTTTGAAAATGAGTTGTAATAGTTTGTATCAATTGCAAAAATTTTATAATGATTAAAAGAAACGATTTCCCTAAGAAAAGTTAAAAAAATAGAAAGAATTGTAAAATAAATTTAATAAAACTTATAAAAAACCTAAAATAAATAAATCCGTAGAGCGATAGCCAAAAGTACTAAAAATAATTAATTAAACAAATTACTTATTATACATATAATTAGTATAGTAATTAAAAAAACGGAGGTATTTAGAGTGGAGAGCGAAAGTAATTTAAGAGGAATGAAAAGTAGAAGATTAATAATTTTACAAAAATTAATTGCGATAGTTGCATTGTTTTTTATGTTGGTAACAAGCATGCCATTGAATGTTATTGCAGCTGAAATTAAAGAGCGAATTGAAAGCGAAGATACAGCTGAAATAGTTGAAAATGAAAAAGAAGAAATTGAGGGAAACGGAGAAGAGCCAGATAATGCAAGTAAAACTGCTAAATTGCAATCAACATCAAAAAATGCTCCATTACTTGGTGCTAGCCAAAATCAGGAAAGTGAATTCAATATAGCATTGCGTTGGGCAAGCACACCAAATGCAGAATATACTTGGAATGCTACTGAAGATGAGCAAAAAGTAATAAAACTAACATTTTATTATCAAAATGAAGTGACACCAAGAGCGTACAATCCAGGTGATTTGGTTGTAACTATACCAGGTATAGGAAAATTAAATAGAGATAATACAATTAAAGCATATGACATAGCTGCAGATGAATATGAAACAGTAGAGAAAAAAAGAGATTGGTCATATACATATAATAATGTAACAGACACATATACATTTTACAATAATCATTCAATAGATCAAGGATCAACATTTAATGGTTCATTTGAATTTTTGTATACATTTAATTCAAGAGAGTGCATAAATAATTATATGCAGGAAATTGAAGCAACATTAACAGATGGAGTTGAAACAGCGAAAACTCAACCATTGACATTAAATTACACATCATTAAGAGATACATTTTACATTAATAAAACAGCACAAACATTAGTAAGTGCAGATGGATTAAATAGATATGTAGCTGAAGGTAAAACAGTAGCTGATTATGGTTGGGTTAAATATACATTTAGATATAATGCAAAAGAATATAATGCACGCGGATTGCAAACAAGATACATGACAGATACTTTCCCAAGTGGATGCATAATTGCGTCAGATAAAAACGTAAAAGTGAGTGCAGATGGAACATTAGAGTACAAGATTTCAGAAGATATAGTTAAAGAAGATGATGCTGTAGATTATTCAGTAATAGTAGGATATCCTGAAAAATATATTGGTCAAACTGTAACAAATACAGCATATTTAAAAGGTAAATATAAAGATGAAAAAGAGGATGTCTTATTGGCACAAGATTCAGTAGATATAGAAATTCAACGAATTGGTAATCAAATAGTTGGAATTGTGCCTGAAAAAATAATTTTTCCATCAATTGTATATAGTGAAAATATAATGGACGATATTAATTTTTCAGCTGACTTATATGCAACAACTAAAATTAATGAAGAAAATAAAGGATATCAAATTACATTAATAGATGATTATTTAGAGGTTTACACAGATGACGGGTATATTCCACTATCAGATAATGAATATAAATTTACTTCAATAATAGTACCGGGTAGTGCAAGTTTTACAAATGCAAATGGCTATACAATTGGAGATAAAGATTGTCAGATTAAGATATCTGCATTGTATAAAGATGATGTAATTGATGGAGATGCTTCATCAAGAGCAATACAAAATTATACAACAGTATATGAAGGTAAATGGAAAGAATCATCATATACTGCTACATTGCCAAAAGATGCACTTGCAGTAAGAGTTGAAATATTTGGGTTAACAGAAAGTATGAATGCTTTTTATGTAACAGTTAAAGGAACAATAAATATTTCAGACAATATAAATAATAATACATATAAAAATCCTACCAAGATAATTAATTATGATATAAAAGAGTTTAAAAATAAGGATGGAGTTTCTTTATTATCAGATATAACAAAATCAGATTACTCTCAAGAAAGAATTTATGATAGAGATTATGATATATACGGAAAGGGACAGTTCCGTACGAGTGATTTTATTACGATAGAAGAAGAGCCAGCATATTATTATGCAACAGCTAATATAAATGAATTTAGTGTTGACGAAAATGTTGAATATTTTATTACAAAGATATCACATCAAGCTGTAGTGAACAATAAAAATAAAAGTGCAATAAAAGAATTAGAGATACATGGTGTTGTAAGTAATGATGAGCTTGAAACTTTAATAGATTCGTTGGTATTTACATATGATGGATTAAAATTTAAATATGATCTATTAAGTGATGTAGATTTACAGGATTATTTAAAAGAGAGAGCTGTAATTACAAAAGAAGGTAGAGAAATTTCTATCAGTTTTGATTTTAGTGATAATCCAATAATTTCGCCATATTTTAAAATAGGATATACAGTAGATGGACAAATATGTTATGAAGATTATTATAATTCAAGCAATCCTAGTTATAATGTTGTAACATATGCATATATATCAAGCAATAATATAATACCAGAAATTACAGCTATATATGATAGTAAACTAATGGCAATGGCAAGGGATTCTGAGAGCATCTTTTTAGCACTTGCATCACATCAACAGCTAATAAAGATGGTTAAAACGTTATATTCAGGTGATTTTGTTCAAGAAGATGCTGTAACTCCAATGAGTGATGTTTATACATATAGATTAAAATTGAGAAACGGATATAATACTATAGTTGATACAGAATTTATAGATATACTAGAGCATGCTGAATTAACAGAAGTAGATGGAGAATATCCATACGAATCATCAGAATGGTTTGGGACATTTAAAAATGTAGATACATCACACATAGCAGCAACAGGTCATAAAGCAGAAGTATATTATGCTAATTCATTGGCACCAACAGCAGAAGATTGGGTACTAATGGAAAACTACTCAAACGGAATTTGGACAACAACTGAGGGGAATGAATCAAATGTTAAGGCAATAAAAGTAGAAATAGATGGTGAAATTTTAGAGAACTCAATTACATACGTAGACGTAAATATGACAGCACCTTATGATATAAATTTAGTTGACAAGAAGACATATAATACATATCAAATTAATTGTAAAGCAGTGGATTTATATACAGGAGTACTTTCAACATATATGACCAACATGCCAAGTAATGTTGTAGATGTTCGCTTGATTGAGAAGGAATTTGATGTAGCAATTAATAAAATGGATGCAATATCACATGGTGTATTGGCAGGGGTTGAGTTTGGTGTTTATGATGTTAACGATAATAAAGTTAGTTCAGCTGTAACAAATATATTAGGTAAAACAGTAATTAAAGGATTAAAAGCAGGAACATATACATTAAAAGAAGAAGTAGCTCCGGGCGGATATATACCAATAACAACAGCTACATTAGTTATTAATCAAGATGGAAGTTATTCATTTGTAACAAAAGCGCTGCTTGAGGAGCAAGTGACGTTGGATTTCACATCAAAAGGAGCATATGGTTGGGTACAAAATCCAGATGGAACATGGCAGAGCGATAATTTTAATGAAGAGGAAACTATTGCAATAATGGAATCAGATGAGTTTTCATTACCATATGGTGGTGAGATAAGATTTAATTGGTCTGTGTCATCTGAGTTTGGGCCAATAGCAGAGCCAGAACCAGAGCCTGAGCCAGAACCAGAGCCTGAGCCTGAGCCAGAGCCAGAACCTGAGCCAGAACCAGAGCCTGAGCCAGAGCCTGAACCAGAGCCGGATCTTGACCTTCCGTACTACGATTATGCATATTACAAAATAAAAAATGCGCAAACAGGAAGAATAGTATTTGGTGAACTAATAGGTGGAATAAACGATGAAAATACATATGAATCACTTATATTTGATAGCGTAAAGCACAACTTGCCAGCAGGAAACTATACTATTGAGTTTGCATATAAGAAAGATGACTTCTTTAGTGAAGGATTGGATAGAGCATTTGTAAAGAATGTTGAAATAGAATATCAACATGAAAAAGAAATTCAAAATATAACAGGTGAATCTGAGTTAATAAATAATGTTCCAACAATAAGTTTTGATGTAATAAACGAAAGAGCAAAAGGAAGTATAGAAGTACATAAAATAGATGAATATTTAAATCATAATGGGGAAGAGATACCATTACAGGGGGCAATATTTGATTTATGCGATGTTGACGGTAATGTACTTGACACACAAACAACTGATGAGAATGGTAATGCAACTTTTAAAAAATTAGATTGGGGATATACATATGTAGTTAAGGAAAAACAATCAATGGCTGGATATGAATTATCACAAAGAAATGTTTATTTAAGTAGATTAAATAAAGATAAAGAAGTAACAATAGAGAATACAAGAAAAACAGGAACTGTAGAATTAACAAAGAAGGATGAAGTAGATGGAACTCTGATAGAAGGAGCAATGTACGGATTATATACAAATGAAGATATATATGATAAAGATGCTAACGTTGTTTATCCAAAAGGTACTTTGTTAGAAGAAAATAAAACAAATACACAAGGTAAAGTAGTATTTAACAATATACTATGGGGAAATTATTATGTGAAAGAAACACAAACAGTATATGGTTATGATTTATCAGATAAAACATATCCAATTACTATAGATGCTGAAAGTGTTGAGAATGTAATAAAACTAGATGAAGATGAGAAAAGAAGTGAAGCTAATTTACAACTTGTAAAAATAGATGAAGATGGAAACTTTGTATCTGGTGCCGAATTTACTTTATTTAATGAAGATGGAAGTATTGCAAATGTAAATGAAGGAGTTTATGGAAGTGAAGATTTGTCATTTACATCAGAAGGAGAGTATGCATGGAAACAAAATTCTAGTGGAACATGGCAAAGTGGAGGACAAGGTGTTGCTGATATGGAAACAACTATGACTTCGAATAAATTTACATTAAAAGGCGATGGTTCAATAAGTTTTGAGTGGCTTTTATTGGGAGGGTCATATTATAGTAATGTATATTATACAATAAGAAATGCACAAAATGGAAGTATAGTTCGTAATAGTCTTAAAGATTATGATCCCTCTTATTTCCGCTATTACACGCCAGGATCTTATAAGAAAGAATTTATTTACTTAAATGCAGGTAGTTATATTATTGAATTTACATATTATAATATATCTACTTATACACGGTAGTAACGGTGTCGCATATGTAAGGAACGTTAAAGCGGAGTATGATAGCAGATATGAAGCACCAAGTGTAACAACTGAAAAAACAGGTGGCAAAATAAATATGCCACATATAGCATGGGGGAATTATTACATAAAGGAAACAAAACCTGCAGAAGGATATGAAGAGATAGATACTAAATATAGTTTTACAGTAAATAGAGAAACATTTAGAAACAATAATACTATAATAACAGAAGTATTAAATAACGATACTAATGAGGAAGTATCAGTAATAAAAAATAATAGAAAGAGAGGAAAAGTAACATTAACAAAATATGCATGTGATGCATCAGGAAATGAAACTACAAATGTATTAGAAGGTGCAATATATGAATTATATGCATCAAATGGAACTTTAATAGGTGAATATACAACAGATGAATATGGAAAAATAGTAGTAGAAAATCTAGATTGGGATAGTTATTATTTTATAGAAAAGCAAGCAACAATAGGATATAGTACATCAGATAAAAAGATATCATTTGTAATAAATAGTAAAAACGTAAATTATGAACAGCAACTAGTTGCATATGATGAACTTGAATCTGGTGAATTAACAATAAATAAAGTAATAAATAAAGATGACATATATAGTGCACATGGAAATTCAACATTTATGTTTAAGATTGTAGGAAAAGATGGTGATAATGAGAAAATAACATATTACAGAGCTATTACATTTACAGAAAATGATATTAACAACGCAGATATAAATGGTAATATAACAAAAACAATAAAAATATCAGATGTGGCACCATATATATATGAAATAACTGAAGAAGAAAATTATAGATTTAATATGCAAACAATTATACCAGTTACAACTAATGCAGAAGTAGATGGAAATGTTGGAATAATAACATTAGGAGGAGCCCAAAATAAAGGTGAGATTACATTTAAAAATGAGAAAACGACTAATAGTTTATTATCAGATTCAACATTGATAACTAATACTACACAAAGCGAGTATTATGTAGTAGGATTGACAGTTGAGCAAAAAGAAGAAAGCTACGTGGTTGGATCTATTCTTACAAAAGATGATTTTAAATATACGTTATTATATTCAGGTGGACAAGAGATTAGTGTTGAAGCAGATGTTTTTGATAGTATTACATTTGATGGAAATGATACATATACACAGGCTGTAAGTGGTAATTATATTGCAAATATAGAAATTAGATATAAAGAAAGGGTATATGAATTTAATGAAACAACAAAATGGTTTTATTTAGATGATCATTTTATATATGAAGTGATAGATGAAACTAATAAAACAATTGCTATTACAGGTTTAAATAATAAATATTCTGCTTTAGGGTATTTATATATACCAAGTGAATATAATGGATATAAAGTTGAAGAAGTTAGATGCCCAACAGGATATTATAATTATCCTATGAAAAATGTAGAAAACATAAAAAAAGTTGAAATAGCAGATGGAGTAACCAAAATAGGGAATTCAGCATTTTCAGGACTAGCGACTGGAAGTGACTTAACAAGTATAAAAATGCCAGAAGGATTAACAGAAATAGGAGAGTGCGCATTTAATGAATGTAAAGGATTAACAAGTATAGAAATACCAGAAGGAGTAACAAGTATAGGACTTTATGCATTCAATAATTGTAATTCTTTAAGTACTATAAACTACCACGGTACACCAGAACAATTTGCAGCAATCAGAGTATCTCAGAACAATGCGCCATTTGAAGCTGCAACGGTAAATTATATAACAGACTAAAATTAGCTTCAAATAACAACAAATTTAACTAAATATTAATTATAACAATTTAACAGGAAAATTTTATAAGGAATAAGAATTTCAAGAATAGAGCTGTGCCAAAGAAATTTGGTATGGCTCTATTTTGTATTAGGGAAATAATCGTTTGGGTGTGCTGTCGAATTTTGTAAAATAATATACACAAATTTGTAATATAAAATTAATAATGTAATATAAAAAAATACATATAGATTTCCCTAAGAGATAATTTAAAATATGTAATTTTATTTAATTTGATAATAAAAATATTTAA
>JAZUKV010000012.1:0-23993 GCA_045643465.1 Clostridia bacterium
CGTCCTCATTTTTGCTGTGGACGATTAGTATTTTACTATACTTTTTACAAGATGTCAACACATTTTTTAAATATTTTTAAATTATTTTTTATGACCTATTTTGGCGTAAAAAAATAATAAATTAGTATTTGTTTTTTCTTGATGTTTTATTACTAATTTACATATTAAATACTATATATATTCATATGTTTTCATCTCTTGCTGAGTACTTCTTTATCATACCATTTTGAATTTTATTTGTCAACAGATTTTTTTAATTTTTAAAAAGAAATTTTTACCAATAATTCAACTTTTTTCTCTTCATCTTAGTTATAAATTATTTTAAACTTTTTCTGTTGATATAATTATTAATTGGTACTTGATTATAATATCATATGGCATATTCAAAGTCAATATATTTTTCGTCATTTTTTTAGTTTTTTCTTTATTATTTACTGATTAATTTCAAATATATGATTTTCATATTTAGGCATTTCTTTATCGAATTCTACTATATTATATTGTTTTATGTTTTGATTTCTACAAAGCTCTGAATATTTGTCATCCCATGATAATTTATAAGAATCTTCTATTTTTAAATTAAATTTATTTAAATATTCACTTATTACAATTTGCGGATTTTTGTATTCACTTTTATTTTCGATTTCGAAAGCTATTATAAATGGATAAACATCTATTGCAATTTCCACATCATTATTTGCAAATACATAACGATATCTTTCATAACTTTCTATTAATTTCATTTTTAAAACATCTTCTAATATATAAATTATATTATCATGCTCTTCTGCTTTTAATGTTATTTCCACTTCTTGCTCTTTATTTATTTCATTTATATGAGTGTCCCCTAATCGTCTTTTGTAACTTATCATCATTTTTTCACTTTGCTCATTTTTATTAATCCTTAATCTGAATCTAGCATCGATTTCTTTTGAATAAAAACTATTTTCTTTTTGAGGATGATCATATTGAACTGTTTTTTCATAAAATTTTCTTTATATGTTAGCTCTTTTATAGTTTTCATATATTTTACTATCTTATTCTCTTGATCTAATGAATAATAATATCTTACTTCATTTTCAACATTCATCTAACTAACCTCCTTTTATTAATATAACAAAAGACTATAGATTTTACCATAGCCTTATCATTTTTTACTCATTATCATTATTCTCTATTTTTTTAGTTATTGATTTTATTGCTTTTTCTCTTGGTAGTAATATTATATGTCCACATCCTAAGCATTTTAATTTAAAATCAACTCCCACTCTAGTTATTTCCCAAAGTTTGCTTCCACATGGATGTTGTTTTTTTGTTTTTACAATATCACCAACATTATATAACATAGCTATCACTTCTCCTTTATACTGTTTAACTTAGCATAAACTTTCTGTGCTACAAAGTGGAAAAAAGAACTGTCCCTTTTTCCAAAAAAGTGGAAAAGAGAACCGTCCCCAATTCCACCGTCCCCTTTTCTTTTTTTGTTTGTTTCTTCTTTTTTTCTTTTTTGTTTCTTCTTCTTTTCTTCTTTTTATTTTTTCAATCTTCTTTTTACTTCTTCTTCTCCAAGAACATTAATTATTTCATATAAGTCTGGTGTGTTTTGTCTTCCTGTTAATTTTGCTCTTATTACTGTGCTTATATCTCCAACATGTCCTGGCCATTTTTCTGGCTCTGCTTTAAATATTTTTACTTCTCTTGCGTAACCAGTTTCTTCTGCTAAATCCTTTAGCTTATCAAACCAAGTTTGTTTGTCATCTTTTATGTTAAAATATTTTTCTACATATAAATTTAATATTTTTGATATTTCTGATTCATCTGATATTTTTCCATAATTAAAATCTGTTATTTTGTCATATTCTTCATTATACATATATGAAATATTATCTTTTAGCTCTGACCATTTTGAAATATCTTTTCTTGGTTTTGCGTTTCCTCTTTCTATTCCTACTACTTTTAAACTGTATTCTTTATCAGATAATAATTCTACTAATTCATTATCATAAACTTTTGCCCATGCTAAAGCTTCATTATATACTCTATCTGCTGAATATCTTGATATTACATTTTTAGATACATCTAATAATTTTATCATATCAAATAGAGCTCCACTTACACTCATCTTGTTTAATTGTAAATCGAATTCAGTTATTTCTTTTTCTGGATTTGCTCTTCTCCAATTTTCAAATTGAGAATTTGCTATATTCATTAAATATTCTGTAACTGATTGTGCAGGTATTCCTTGTTCATGATAAAAACCAACTGCCGCTTCTGGATCTTTTCTTTTACTTATTTTTCTTCTTTTTCCATCTTCTTCTTTCATTATTGGAGCATAATGTGCATATTTTGGTGTTTTAAATCCTAGCTCATAAAATAATTGTAAATGTATTGGCATTGATGAAACCCATTCATCAGAGCGTACAACTATTGTACTTCTCATTAAATGATCATCTATTGCATGTGCAAAATGGAATGTTGGTAATCCGTCGCTTTTTATTATTACAACATCTTGATCATTCTCTGGTAGCTCTATAGTTCCTTTTACAACATCTTTGTATTTTATTTTTCTATCTTCTCTTCCTGGTGATTTAAAACGGATTATATAATCTTCTCCATTTTTAATTTTTTCTGCTGCTTCTTCTACTGATAAATTTCTGTACTTAGCCCATACACCATAATATCCTGTTCTTACTTTTGCTGCTTCTTGTTTAGCTCTAAGCTCTTCAAGCTCTTCAGGTGATGCAAAACATGGATATGCTTTTCCTTGTGCTAATAAATATTTAGCATATGCTTTATATATTTCACCTCTTTGGCTTTGTAAATATGGACCATATTCACCTTTTTCTTCAGTATCCGAAATCATACCTTCGTCAAATTTTACATCAAAACTTTTTAGAGCATCTACAATTTGATTTACACCGTTATCTATTTTTCTTTTTTGATCTGTATCTTCAACTCTTAAATATAAAACACCTTTAGTTCTTTGCGTTATAACACTGTTTATTACACATTGATACAATCCTCCGATATGTACAAATCCAGTTGGACTTGGTGCAAATCTAGTAACAATTGCTCCTTCTGGTAAATTTCTTTCTGGATATTTCTCTTCATAATAAGATATATCTTTTACATCTGGAAATATTAAATCTGCTAAATCTTTATAATCCATGCTTATCAATCCTCTCTTTTTTTATTGTTTTTTATTATATATATAAACTAAATATTTTGCAATAATATCCTACTTATTTAAAAACAGGCTTATATTGCCTGTTTTTAAACTAAATTTCCATTATTATTGGTAAAATCATTGGATTACGCTTAGTTTTTTGGAATATATAATCTCTTAAGTTTTCTTTTAATGTAGCTTTTATTGTTGACCAATCTGTTATATTCTTATCTTCAAATTTTTGTACTTCTATGCGTATTTGTTTTTTTACATCTTCCATTAAGTTTTCAGATTCACGAACATATACAAATCCTCTTGATATTACATCTGGTCCTGAAACAATTTCTCCTGTTGTTCCATCCATTGTCATTACTATTATAATTAATCCGTCTTGTGATAAATGTTGTCTATCTCTTAATACTATGTTTCCAACATCTCCAACACCTAAGCCATCTACTAATATTTTTCCTGATGGAACTGCTCCTGTTAATTTTGCTTCATGTTCATTTATTTCTAATATTCTACCATTTTTCATTAAGAATATATTTTCTTTTGGTATTCCCATTTCTTGTGCAGTTTCACTGTGTGCTATTAACTGATGATACTCTCCATGAACTGGTATAAAGAATTTTGGTTTTGCTAATGCTAAAATTAATTTTTGCTCTTCTTGACATGCATGACCTGATACGTGAACATCTTCTAATGCACTATATACAACTTCTGCTCCAATTTTCATTAAATCATCTATTACCTTTGATACTGATTTTTCATTTCCTGGAATAGGAGTTGCTGATATTATTACTAAATCATTTTGCGTTATTACTACTTTTTTATGCTCTCCTGAAGCCATTCTTGTTAAAGCAGACATTGCTTCACCTTGGCTTCCAGTTGTTATTATAACTAATTGATCATCATTATAATTTTTTATTAAATCTATATCTATAAATGTTTTTTCTGGTACTTGTATATAACCTAATTCTGAAGCTGTTTCTATCATATTTATCATACTTCTTCCGCAAACAGCTACTTTTCTACCATGTTTTACTGCTGAATTTAATATCTGTTGAACTCTATGAACATTTGAAGCAAATGTTGCCACAACTATTCTTTTTGTACAGTTTTGAAATAATCTCTCAAAAACATCTCCTACAGTACTCTCAGACATTGAATATCCTTTTCGCTCTGAATTAGTGCTATCAGACATAAGAGCCATTATGCCTTCATTTCCTAGCTCTGCAATTCTTCCAAAATCCATTACTTGATTATCGATTGGTGTATAATCTACTTTAAAATCTCCTGTGTGCAATACTGTTCCTGCTGGAGTTTTTATTGCTAACATTACAGAATCTGGTATACTGTGTGAACTACGTATAAATTCTATTTTGATTTTTCCGAAATTAATTGTTTCACCTTGCATTACTTCATACAATTTTGTTTTCTTTAATAATTTATGCTCATCTAATTTATTTCTAATTAATCCACATGCTAATCTTGTTGCATAAATTGGCATATCTACCTTTTTTAATACATATGGAATTGATCCGATATGGTCTTCATGTCCGTGTGTTATTACCAATCCTCTTAATTTCTCTTTATTTCTTTCTAGATAAGTTACATCTGGTATAACCATATCTACTCCGAGCATACTGTCTTCTGGAAATTCTAATCCACAATCTACTAATACTAAATCATCTTCATATTCAAAAACAGTTATGTTTTTTCCTATTTCTTCTAATCCACCTAATGGAATTATTTTTAATTTTCCTTTTTTAAAATTAAAATCATATTCTGAATCTTTTGTTTTTGCATCAACTTTTCTTTTTCCCATTTTACTTGTTTTTTGAGTATTATTTGCTGTTTTTTCTTTTTTCTCTCCTACAGCTCTTTTTTTGTTTATTAATCCACCTTTATTTTCTCTTTTTAAGTTTGGATTTTTAACTTCTTTTACTGATTTTTCACCAGCATTCTCATTTGAATTTGTTTCTTTTGTCATTATATTTATATCACTCCTTCTTTTTTATTTATTTAAATCTATATTCTCTTTATAATACTATAAATCCCATTATAGTTATTGTCACACTTATTAATTGCCTTATACAAATAAATTAAAACAAATTTTACATACTAATTAATTTTAATTAGCATTATCTCTTTTATACATTTTATTTTATAATTAACTTTTTGCGATCTTTGTTAATTACTATACATTTTCTTTGCTATAAAATACGCATTTGGCTCTTATGCGTATTATTAATTTATTTTTATAAAATTTCCGAACTACATATTATAACATTATTAATATTCTTTATCTTGAATATTAAATATAAATTTAAATCTCTTTTTATGCCATAAATTGGCCATAACTGTTCCTTATTATACACATTTTTCGTTTTTTTGTCAATACACAGTAAAATAAAAAACATGAATTGAACTTTTGAACTGTTCAATCCATGTTTTGTTTTATATAATAATAATTTTATAATTGCTCTATTTTTAAGAAGTTTGTTTGTTTAGTTCCGTTCTTTGGGAATCCACCTGTTAAAGCAACAATGTCACCATCTTTTGCTCCCATAACTTCTTTAGCTTTTTGTTTTGCTATTGCTGTAATTTCTTCTATAGTATTTCCTTCTTTAACTACTACTGGATATACAGCATAGTTTAATGCTAATGAACGAGCAACTGCTTCTGAACTTGTAACTGCTAATACTAAACATCTTGGTTTTAAGTTACTGATTCTTCTTGCTGTATCTCCTGATTCTGTAGAAGCAATTATTAATTCTATTCCTAATACACTTGCTGCATTTACTACACTATTAGCTATAGTTTCTGTAATATTTATTTCTCTTTCTGAATCAAATTCATAGTCATAATCGTAATATTCTTCAGTATCTTTACAGATTTCTGCCATAAATCTTACAACTTCGATTGGGAATTTACCAACTGTTGTTTCTCCTGAAAGCATAACTGCATCTGTACCATCTAATACTGCATTAGCAACATCTGATACTTCTGCTCTTGTTGGTCTTGCGCTCTTTTTCATTGATTCTAACATTTCTGTAGCAACTACTACAAATTTACCTTTTTCACGGCATCTTTCTACCATTAATTTTTGATATTTTGGTAATTGTTGCAATGGAACTTCAACACCTAAATCACCACGAGCTACCATTATACCATCAGCTACATCTATAATTGAATCTAAGTTTTCAACACCTGTTGTGCTTTCTATTTTTGCAATAAGTTTTATATCTTCTCTATTGCATTGTTTTGCGATTTCTCTTGCTTCTAATACATCTTCTTTGCAAGATACAAATGATAATGCTATATAATCACCTTCATGCTCGCAAGCATAAATTATATCTTCTCTATCAACATCACTAATGAATGGTATATCTAATTTTATACCTGGTGCATTTAAGCTCTTTTTGTTTCCTAAAACACCACCATTGATTATTTTACATGTTACACCATCATCTTCAACAGAAATAACTTGTATTTTCATTAATCCATTTTCTAATAATACTATTGAACCAACATCTAAGTTGTCTATAGCTTGTGGATGGTTAACTGAGAATCTTTCTTCGTTTCCTAATACAGATTCTTTAACCATTCTGATAGTTTTTCCTTCTTCTAATTTAATTTCGCCAGTTTCTGTCATTCCACTTCTGAATTCTGGTCCTTTTGTATCAAATAATATAGCAACATTTTTTCCTGTCATTTCTCTTACTTTATGAACTGAATCTACAACAGCTATTTTTTCTTCTGGTGTAGCATGAGAGAAATTGATACGTGCTACGTTCATTCCTGCTTCTACCATTTTGCTCATGATTTCTGGATCTGTGCTTGATGGTCCTATACTACAAATTATTTTTGTTTTTTTAATGTTTGTTTTACAACTCATTTTCTATACATCTCCTTAATAAAATTTTAGATACGTAGTATTATATATGCATTTGAAAAAAAAATCAATGTTTATGACAAAAAAATTAATTTTCTAAAATACTTTTAATGTCATTTTTTTCTATTAAATGCTCTTTTTCTTTTTTACTCAACTTTTTTAGTTCTATTTCTCTATGAAGAGCTTCACTTTTCGTTTCAAATTTTTCATAATATACTAATTTTACTGGTAATCTTGCCCTTGTATATTTTGCACCTTTTCCACTATTATGCACTTTTTCTCTTTTTTCAGGATTTACTGCATATCCACTATAAATTGTATTATCAGAACATCTAAGCATATATGCATAATGTTTATCTTCCATATTTTTCCTACCTTTTATTATAAAAAAGTTCACACAAATGTGTGAACTTTACTTACTTTTATTTTTTGAATTTACGATAACTTATTATTGCAATTCCTATTACTGCAACAGCACAACCTAAAATTATAAATGATTCACCTGTTTTAGCATTTTTACTTGGTAATTTTTCTTTCCAATTTATAGTTACATTTTTTGTATCTGTATCATTTCTTCCATTTGCTTTTATAACTACATCTTCATTTATATTTCCATCTGTTAATACATATTCTCTATATATTTTATGTTGTGATTTTCCTAAATCATCTGTTGTAAAATTCCATTTTTCTGGTAATTTATCTTTGTCCATAGGTAAATTTGTTGTTATTTCAACTTTTACTGTTTTTGTTGAATTTGTCATTTCATTTGGAGTTTTTGTAAACTCAATTATTCTAAATGGCCATTTTATACTTACACTTTGTTTACTTGTTAAATCATCATTTGATGTTAATACTAATCCACTTTCTTCTACTATTCCATTTTTATCATTATTGTTATAGTCTGCAAATAAATATTTCTTTGCAATTTCTTTTTTATTATTAACATCAGGATAATACCAACCTTCACTATTTGGAGTTTCACTTATAACAATTCCATTTATTTTTACTATATCTTTATTATCTACAGATTTAATTATAGCAGTAACATCTGCATCTTTTTTAATATCATCTTTATCATATCCTGGTAAAAATGTACTTCCTTGTTTTGTTCCTCCAACATTTTTTCCTGTTTCTGTTATTATTGCAGTATAGTCAATTTCTGTTTTAAAGTCATTTGATTCATCTGAGTTATTTTTTGATTCTCTAGTTTCTATTAAATACCAATTATTTACATATTCACCATTTCTTCCTATTACTAAACTAAATTCTCTTCCATCTTCCATAATTACTTTAGCAGATATAAATGCATATTCTGTACATAAATCTTCTAAATCTTTATCTTCATCACAATAATCAGAATAAATACCACTATCTTTTACTTCTGTTGAATATTCATTTAATCTAGCTCTTTCTTGATCTGTTATGGATTTAGTAATTTTTCCATCTTTCATTTTTATAATTATTGGCTCTCTTTTTGCAATTGTTCCAACCTCAGGCATATTAATACTATATTGTATTTCTTCTATGTTAGTGTCTGGTAATTCTCTTTTTACATTTTTCTCTAATACAAAAGGATCATACATACCTCCATTTAATACTCTGACTATTGTTGATGCATCTTGTGCATTAATTGAATTATCATTTAGAGAACTTCCGCTAACTAGTTTACCAGTATTTTCATCATATAAATATAATGGTAAAATTTTTTTATTATCAATCATACTTTCTGATATTTCTGTTGCTATAAAAGGATATCCTTCTGCATTAGGATTTTGGTTTTGTAGTGGATCATCAGCTGGTACATCTATAACTGTTGATGTATCTGAATACCACTTTATAGCATCTCTAGCATTAAACATAAATTGAGTTACGCCACTTGCCCTCTTTGATACTGGTACAGCTGCATTTGAACTGTTAATTAAACTTCCTAGAATAAAGCTTAATATCATGCTAACTACTATTGTTAATATTATCTTTTTGTTTCTTTTCATTTTTTTCTTCCTTTCTTCTTTAGAATATTTCTTATTACATTTATTTATTTTATACAAAGGATTTTTATTTTTCAATATATTTCTATAAAAAATTCAATTATTTTATTATTATTATTTATAATTTCCAATTTTTAATATTTTATGTACAAAAAAACTTTAGAATACTATATGATTCTAATCTAGAAAACATATATATTCTAAAGTTTAAATTTAAATATCATCTATTTTTTTATTGTTATTATGATCTATTTTTGTCCATTCTGTATTTTGTTTAAATAAACATTTAATATTTATTAGTAACCAAGATCCCATAAAAATAGGATATAATATAAGTCCTTTTATCATAGGTCTAATTTTCTTTTTTTCTAAGTACATTACAACTATTCCCATAAAAGGAAGTACTAATATTGTTGGAATAACATATTTTAGCATCTGTATTAAAAATTCTAGTCCTGCCATTTCACCTGTTGCAAATAATACTATATTTAATATTATTAATATTAATGTCAAAATTAACATTGGAGTAGTTCCTAATAAATATAACAAACCATCAAAATTCATTACAGTTTTATTTTTAGCTACTGCTGATGCAAGTGGTTTTGTATATTCTTTTAAACATTGCATATGACCTACTGTCCATCTTTCTCTTTGTGTCCATGATTGTTTAAATCCTACTGGTTGCTCATCATAAACAATAGCATCTCTTGCCCAACCTAACTTTTTGCCTTGGATAATTCTCTTTAAAGAAAATTCAATATCCTCTGTTAAAGTTTTAGTATTCCATCCTTCTGGTTTTATTACATCAAACTTTACCATAAATCCTGTTCCATTCATTAATGGCGATAATCCTATATTATATCTAGCTAAATGATAGAATCTATGCATTGTCCAATAGAAAATCGCATATCCTGCTGATACCCAAGTATCTGAAGGATTTTTAATATCTTTATAACCTTGAACAACTTCTTCTCCTTGGCAAAGTTTTTTATTCATAACTTTTAAGAAATTTTTATCTACAATATTATCTGCATCAAATATACAAAAAGCATCATATGGAGCATCTTCTTCTATTTTTTGTTTAAAAAACCATTGTAGTGCAAAACCTTTTGTTTTATGTTTATCATCAAATCTTTCATAAACAATAGCTCCTGCATCTCTTGCAACTTTTGCAGTATTATCTGTACAATTATCCGCTATTACATATATATCATATAATTCGTCTGGATAATCTAATTTTTTTAAACTTTCTATTAAATTTCCAACTACTGCTTCTTCGTTATGTGCTGGTATTATCGTCATAAATTTATGTTGCTTATCCACTATTAATGGTTTTTCTTTAACTTTAATAAATGAACAAATACTAACTATAAACTGATATGCCCAATATATTGTTAATATCCATATTAAAGCTTGTTGTAAAATAAATAAATATTCCATTTCTTACTCCTTTTATTAATTTATTTACTATTCTTCTACATTTTCATTATTGTCATTTTGTGATGTAGATTCTAGATCTTTCATTGTAAGATTTATTCTTCCTTGATTATCTATTTCTGAAACTTTTACTCTTATTTCGTCTCCTATTGATAATACATCTTCTACTTTTTCAACTCTTTTACTTGATATTTTAGATATATGAAGTAAACCTTCTTTTCCGCCTAAATCAACAAAAGCACCAAATGTTGTAATTCTTGTTACTACTCCATCATAAATTTCATTTACTTCAATTTCTCTTGCTATGTCTTTAATCATTTTCATTGCTTTTTCTGCATTTTCATTATCTGTTGAATATACACAAACAGATCCATCTTCTTCTATATCTATTTTAACACCTGTCTCAGCAATAATTTTATTTATTACCTTTCCACCAGTTCCTATTACATCCTTAATTTTATCAACACTAATTTTTGTTGTCAAAATCTTTGGAGCATATTTTGAAATATTTTGTCTTGGTTCAGATATTTGTGGTAACATTATGTCATTTAAAATATACATTCTTGCTTTCTCTGTTCTTTCAAAAGCTTGCTCTATAATGTCGTATGTTAACCCATCAATCTTTATATCAACTTGTATAGCAGTGATACCATCTTTTGTACCACCAACTTTAAAGTCCATATCTCCAAAGAAATCTTCGATTCCTTGAATATCTGTTAACATTACATATCTATTTGGATCATTTTTATCTGTTACTAAACCTGTTGAAATACCTGCAACTGGCTTTTTAATTGGAACTCCTGCTGCCATTAATGCTAATGTGCTTCCACATATACTTGCTTGTGAAGTTGAACCATTTGAACTTAATACTTCTGATACTACTCTTATTGCATATGGGAATTCTTCTTCTGATGGAATTACTGGAACTAGTGCTTTTTCTGCTAATGCTCCATGTCCAACCTCTCTTCTTCCTGGTCCTCTTGAAGGTCTAGCTTCTCCAACACTGTATGATGGGAAATTGTATTGGTGCATATATCTTTTTCCAACTTCTTCATCTAATCCATCTAATAATTGCTCTTCTGATTTCATTCCTAATGTAACAATTGACATTACTTGAGTTTGGCCTCTAGTAAATATTGCACTTCCATGAACTCTTGGTATAACATCAACTTCACATGATAGCGGTCTTATTTGATCTAACTCTCTACCATCTGGTCTTTTATGCTCTTCCAAAATCATTTCTCTAACACATTCTTTTTCTACATCATGAATTCCTTCAGCAATATCTGCTTTATGCTCTGCAACAAAGTCTTCTCCATATTTTTCTGTAAAATATTCATTAATTGTTTCTGTTGTTTTTGCAACATTCTCATCTACAATTGTTTTGTCTGCATTTTGTACATCCGTATAAAGTCTTGCTTTGAAATTTGCTTTTATTTCATCCATTATGTCTTTATCTGCACCAAATGATTTGTATTCAAATTTAGGTTTTCCTATTTCTGATTGAATCATTGAAATAAAATTGCATAATTTTTTTATTTCAACATGTGCTTCTTTTATTGCTTGTAACATTGTTTTATTTGGTATTTCATCAGCACCTGCTTCTATCATTGTTATTTTTTCTAATGTACCTGCTACTGTTAAACGTAATTTACTATTTTCTCTTTGCTCTGCTGTAGGATTAATAACTATCTTATTATCTACATATCCAACATTAACAGCTGCAGTTGGTCCTCCAAATGGTATATCAGATATTGCAAGAGCTGCTGATGCACCTATCATTGCACATACTTCTGGTGAATTATCTTGCTCTACTGATAAAACTGTTGCTACAACACATACATCATTTCTAAAATCCTTTGGAAATAAAGGTCTTATTGGTCTATCTATAGCTCTTGAAGTTAATATTGCTTTATCTGCTGGTTTTCCTTCTCTTTTTGTGAAACTTCCTGGAATTTTTCCTACGGCATATAGTTTTTCTTCATAATCTACTGATAAAGGAAAGAAATCTACCCCTTCTTTTGGCTCTTTTGATGCTGTTACGTTTACCATTACTGTAGTATCACCATATTTAACTAAAACATTACCATTTGATAATCCACAAATTTTTCCTGATTCAATTGATAATTTTCTTCCTGCTAATTCTGTTTCATAAATTTTAAACATAAAAATTCTCCTTTAATAATTATTTTTTTGCTTAAAATTAGTTGTAACCTCGATAAATTCTTATATCACTTATAAAACTTATAAAAATTTATCCAAGCTACTTACTAATTTAAGCATTTGTAACACCTTTTTTATTAAAAATGGACGTTAAGCAAAAAAAATATGCAAAACGTCCAAAAGTTTTATTTTCTTAATCCTAGTTTTTCTACGATGTCTCTGTATCTTTGAACATCTTTTTTAGCTAAGTAATTTAATAAATTTCTTCTGCTACCAACCATTTTTAATAATCCTCTTCTTGAGTGGTTATCTTTTTGATGAACTTTTAGATGTTCTGTTAATTCATTAATTCTTTGTGTTAAAAGAGCTATTTGAACTTCTGGAGAACCAGTATCATTTTCATCTCTTTTGTAAGTATTAATAATTTCCTGTTTCATCTCTTTTGTCATTTTACATGCACCTCCATTTAATTTTTTCTCCTTAAACTGAGTTATAGTAGGTGTTACTTTTATCCTAAAACCAAGTATAAGGAATTGCTACTTGCTTATTTTACCATATTATTCTTATTTTGGCAAGCATTATACTATATATTTTCTTTATAATTTCATAAAAAAATGTGCTAACTTTATACCTCTATAAGTTAACACATTATAGATTCATTTGCTTAGCCCAACTCTTTATAGGCACTGCATATAAATCTTCCTGGACAAGAATAGCATTTGACATCAATCTTTTCACCTAAATTAAATTTTATCCGACACTCCCTGATAACTTTTTTTCTGTCATCAAGCAATTTGAAACATTGGTCATATGTGTCGCATTTTTGACATTTGCTGTCTTTTAAAGAAGGTGCTTTATTTCTGCAGAATTGAGGCTTAAATAGCTCTTTTAGAAAACCTACTTTTGCCTCGTCTACATTCTTGCCTTCATTTGCCAAAGTGAATCCCTCCTGACATTTAATTTGTAAAGGTTCCAACCGGTTGATTTATTATAACATACTTGATCATATAAGTAAATCTTTTTTTCTGTTATTGTTTTTCATTTTTCTGCATAATATACTAAATTTTAATAGCTACAAAACCACTTTCAAATGTAGCTGATTGATAATTCGTTTCTTTTAGATCTTCTGGAGCATCTTCTACCATTCCTTCATATATTATTTCTTCGCCTTTTGTTACTTGTATTTTTAATAATTTTAAATCTCCTATTTTAATAAACATAATGCATTCCACCTCTTATAGTAAATATTTTTGTTATTTAAAAAAGAAATAAAACTAAGTTTTATTTCTCTTTACTTTTTAATTAACGAGATTGTTCTTCATCTTCTTTTTCTATAGCTTCATCTGTTGTTCCTATACTATACTTTGATTTGTCTGGTGAAAGCTTTATTCCTTCTAAATCACCTTTCTCTATTTGCTTTTTCAATCCTTCTTCCATATTATCTTGGCTTGAAAAATCTATTTTTCTAATAGCATTCTTATTTTTATCATTTAATAAGGCTTGCGAATTATTTTTATTAGTAAAAAATCCTGTTATTTTATTAATTATTCTAATTATAAAATCCCAAATATTTGTTGGTACATTTGCTGATCCATATCCTCTATTAACTGAGTCTAAATAGTCTTTTGAATCTCTATTTTTTAAACATTCTGCAAGATCATTATCATAATATCTTGATTTTAATTCACCGCTATCATATGAACTTTCTGCATGATGATATTCTGCTAAACCTTCATATCTATCTTGCTCTCCGCTTCTTGAATATGTAGGAGTATAACTTCTATCTTCATTATGACCATAAAAATCTTTATCACTTTTTAAACAAAATTCAAAAGGTTTTCCAACTTTATTTGCATCCCATGTTGGATCTGCATTATACCATTTTCCATCATCTAATTTTACTTTAATCCATGCATGGTATTCTTGATTTGACATATGCTTTGATTTTGAATTTCCTTGAACATATTCAACTTCTAAACCTTCTAACTCACACAATTGCTTTAAAGCAACTGCAAATCCTGCACAAACTGCATGACCATCATTACAGAAAAAGCCCTCTAAATTTCTTGAAGTATATCTTTTAGAGCTATATTTATCTTTAGCAGCAACTTTATCAAAAGTAGACATTTTCAATACTTTTTTATATATTGCCATAAATTTTTGCTCTTTTGTTGCATTCTTTGGAATCTCTGTATTAACTTTTGATATAATTTTTTCTGATTTACCAATTATTGTATTATAAACATCTTTGCTATATCCTCTTTTTGCTGCCTCATCATAACCACTATTTACATATATTTTTTGAATATTGCATCCTGTTTGATTTAGCTCATTAAAATCTTTTGAATTTAATTCTTTAATACTATCCAAATCTATGTTAGCTGAAGTTCTTGATAATACCATTTTTAAATTTTCATTATCTTTATTTTTAATAATGGCATTAATTGATTCTGATGTCATAACAATATTTAACTTCTTCAAATCAGCACAAACATTTAAAACTTCAGTTTTTGAAACTGTCATTACGTATTGCAATATTTCCATAAAATTAATAGCTGTTGTATCTTTAATTTTATCGTTCTTGTTAATTCTTGTCTTTTCTAGTGATTTTTCATAAATTTCTTTAATATAATTACTTCTAAAATTTTTTTCTTTCATTCTTATTTGACTTTCCTTTCAAATTTTAATCATATATACAATTTTTTTCTTCATAATTAATTTCTAAATTTGTCATTGCCTTTATTTTATCTAATTTTTTTATATTACTTCCATTTAAATTTAAATACTTTAATTTTTTTAATTTACAAACTTCATTTATATCATCCATATTCAAATTATTTAAATAAAGCTCTTCTAAATTTTCTAATTTACTTATATCTTCTATATTTACATTTATGCAATTTAATAATTGTAATGACTTCAGATTCTCTAACTCAGTATATATACTTATATTTACATTATCACATTTATCTAAAGCTAGAAAATCAATATTCATATTTAGCATTTTCTCTCCTGTAAACTCACAGTTAGTTAATTGCAAACATTCCAATTTTTTTAAATTATTAATGATATCTACTTCTTTATCTGATATCATTAAATTTTTTAAATAACATACTTTCAAGTTTTTAAAAAATACTAAATCATATATTGTTATATCAGTTTTATCTCCTAAAAAATCTAATGCATTTAAATATACTTCTGTTATTTTATTTAAATCAGTATCATAAATTGGTTGTTTTCTATCTTTCTCCAATTTTAAATATACATACTCTTTTAAATCATTACTTTTTAATTCTACTTCATACATAAATTTTTTCTCCTTTTGTAAAACTATTTTTATTATATCATATACAAAATAGTTTTTCTACCTTTTTATGTAAATAATTTTTTCTTTTATTTACTTATCTCCAAAAAAAAAATCCTTTTGGCAAGGATTTTTTATAATTTATTAAATTTCCATTTGTGTGCTTAAAAAACTAGCTGCTGATTGTACTACTTTTTGCTCTACTTCTGACATTTGACTATTAGGCTCTTTTGATATTAATATAACACTTCCTATTGATTCACCTTCTACTATTATTGGATATACAACTTGTGCATTTTTTGTTTTGTCTGTTGTTTCATTATCAGTAATAGGTATAGCTGTATTATTGTTTTCTTTGCTTGTATAATTTTCCTTTTCATCTAATATTTGCTCTAATTGTTTGCTTAAACCTTTTTCTAAATATTCTTTTTTAGATCCACCAGAAACTGCTATAACTGTATCTTTATCTGTTATACAAGCTATATGCCCTGTAGTTTTTGCTAAAGTTTCGGCATATTCTGTAGCAAATTCAGAAAGTTCCCCTATTGGAGAATATTTTCTTAATATTACTCCTCCATCTTTATCTGTAAATATTTCAAGCGGGTCTCCCTCTTTTATAACATTGGAACAAATTGTTCCTGCTTCTATTTGGCTATTAAAACTTCTATCATTGTGATTTTTATTTTTTTGTATAATTTCAATATCCTGCTTTTCAAAGCCTAGCTGACTTCCAATATCAAGTATATTTTCTATATTGGATTTTAGCTTAATTACTATCTTATCTTCGTATATATAAATACATTCTATTAGCGTTTCTAAATCGCTTTTATCTAATTTTTCTTTTTTTACTATATCATCTAATATTTTCAAAGCATCTTTTTTTGCTTTTAGTACATCTTCACATCTAGTGCTTTTTATTTCTTCGTTTTGTATTTGAGCTCCTAACAATGCTATTTTGTTATTGAGTTCATCTTCCATAGTTTTATATAATTCTTCAATATACGCTGCATTTTCGGGATTTTTCATTATATCCCTTATTCGTTGTTGCATAGTAACTTTTAATTCGTTTTTAGCCATTTCTTGCTCTTTTTTTAACATATCTAGTACATTGGCTTTATTAGTAACTACGTTTTTCTTTCTACTTTTTTCTAATTCCGAATTTAAATAATCAATCACACTTTCTGCGTTATTTTTAATCATTACAATATAATTCTTAATTAGCTCATCTAATACTGATACCAAAATATGATGACTTGTACAAACTGCTTTCCCGTGATGATGATAGTTACCACAATAATATGCTGGCTTTCTTTTTCCATTACTTATAGAAAACATTGGAGCTCCACAGTCCCCACATTTCATAAGTCCTGAATAATCATTATCATATTTTTTTGTACCACGATAATGTGTTTTTTCTCTTGCCCTAGATTCATGTACTTGCTCTGCTCTGTTAAATATTTCTTTTGTTAAAATTGGTTCGTGAAAATCTTCGAAAACATATTGCTTATCTTTATCAACATTTTTATCTATTCCATTTATTCCTCTTCTAGAATATTTGTTAGTTCTAAGAGTACCTATATAAAAATCATTTCCAATTATATGATTTATAGATGCGGTATTCCACACATCAGAAGCTGGTCCTTCATATGTTTTTCCTTGCTCTGCCCATAATTGTTTTAATCTTGTTTTAGGAGTTGCTACTCCTTGCTCTGTTAAGGTATTTGCAATCTTTTTATAACCCCAACCTTTAATGTACCACTCGTATATTTGCTTAACAATTTCAGCTGCAATATAATCTACCTTATACTCTCTTTTTTGATAATCTAGCATAACATAACCATATGGAACATTTGTTATCCATGTTGCATTTTTACTTTTATTTTGAACAGTACTTCTAATTTTTCGGCTTATATCTTTAACATATAACTCATTATACCAAGTTTTTATACCTACTAAATCGTTATTTTGCTCTTTAGATGTATCTAGGTCATCATTTACTGCAATAACAATTACATCCATCTTTTCCATCTCTTCAATAAAAAGTAATGTTTTAGCATTATGTCTTCCAATTCTTGATAAATCTTTAGCAATTACAATATCAATTTTTCCATCTTCAATATCTTTTTTCATTCTAGTAAAATCTGGTCTATCAAATTTGTAACCACTATAATTATCATCCTCATATTCAGTTATAACATAATTGTCATAGTGCTCTTTAGCATAATCTTTGTTGATATTCTTTTGATTAATTATACTTTCGTATCTTTCCTTGTCCTCGTCATAACTTACTCTTGCATAACTTGCAATTCTTAACTTATCATTAACACACATAAAAAATCCCATTCCTTTCCTTGTGTGTTCAATGAATACAATTACATTATACTATATCATTGAACCAATTTGTAACTTTTTTTGCAAAAATATTAAATTTTTACATTATTTAATATTAGATTTAAAATATCTTTTTTAAAATCATTTGTGCCTGATTTATAGATACATATTCTATATTTTTTTGCTTTGTACTTTGCAATTATTTCTTCTAGTTCAATTGATAGTTCATTATTTACACTTTCTTCTTTAGTAATCCACACAGATAAAATTTTACTTTCATCATTTACGTTAAAGTGCATTAGCATCTCTCCTTCCAATTATTTCCTTTTTTATTATGTCCTTTTTATTACTTTTTATTTACTTCACTCGTTATTTTTTTAAACCATAACTGAAAACTAACTTTCACATAGGAATTCCACCTCTCCGCTAGCAGCCGAGCGACTTCTCAACATCACGTTAAGCCAAGCCGAAGTATCATTATTGCGTATTATGGTTTTTATATTCACTTTTCAATGTGCATTTGAGGGGCTATCTTTTTCCCTTACCTACCTAGACAAAATTTTTTGAGAATTTGTGACAAAAAATTAAAATTTTTTTCTATTTTTTCCCCTTATTAGCTCTAGACAAAATTTTTGGATAAAAATTGAACCTTTTTTGGAAAAATTTTTATTTTTTTAAATAATTCTTATTTTTTCCCTCTAACTACCTAGACAATTTTTTTTGGCAAAGTGGGAACTAATTTTGAAAAAAAATAAAATTTTATTTTCCCCCTTAATCACCTAGACGACTTTTTTTTCAAAATCCTCACAAAAATTACAAAAAAATTTTTTAAAAAATAAAATCTTTTTTCCCCCCTTAATCACCTAGACAAATTTTTTTCAAAAAACCTCACAAAAATTCCAAAAAAATTTCAAAAAATAAAAAGAAGATCTAATTTCCAAAAAAATTAAATCTTCTTTTTTATTTATTTAATTCAAATATTTAGAATTTTATAGTTAAAAATTTGATATATGGCTTAGATATTTTTTATAAAATCAGTATAAAATTATTCGTAAAAATTGTAATAACTTATTATACTAAAATAGAGCACTTACTTTGCAATAAGTACTCTATTTATGGATCAGTCTGAAAAGTTTTCTGACGCCTTTCTTTTAGAAATATTTGCTTCATGGCAAATTTGCTTTGCTGAACGATAAACTCTTTCATTTATACGATCTGCGGTTGCAACGTCTAAGTTTTCCACTCTAATAGTTCTTCCCTTACAGGATTTCTTTTTAATAAGGTTCCCTGAACTATACTTCTTTTTTAAATTATTAAAATCCATTTTGCACCCTCCTAAATTATTAGGTTACAATTGAGCTGACCTTCATCACTTGTTTCGCTTAACTGCATAGCAATCATCCTTTCAAAATTATTTGACTAAGACCTTCTATATAAACAGGATTTACCTGGGATTTTTATAATTGTTATATTAACATAAAATTTGATATTTTGCAATACTACTCATATAATGAACATGTAATCATTATACAAAAAGAACAGAAACTTTTCGATAAAATTTCTTCTTTTACTTTTTCATAGATATTGTAATACTTATATAAATTAACCTTTTTCTCAGTAGGACACTATCTACCAGCTATTTTTTTAAATAATTTATTAAAGAACCCTATAATTTTACTTATTATAGTGTCATTATGAATCTCCGTCAAAGCTACACTCTCTTGTTTTTCTGTTTGTATATTTTGTGTTCTAATTTTAAATAAATTGTCCGGATTATACATTTCTCTTAATTCTTTTTCTTTTTTAATATCATTTTGTTTCAATTCTTCAATAAGCTCTTGTTTTTCTTTGTCAGTTTTACACCAATAATTATATTGAATATTAGTTAAAATTGCTAGTGAATCGATTTGTATATTTTGTTTCTCTAATGGAATATCTAAACTATATTGCGGATTATACTCTTTGTCACGTTTATTTTCTATAGTCACTTTTACTTTATTGGGTAACATGTTCTCATATTCATATCCCATCATTTTAATTAATGCATAAACTTCTGAATATATTTTTTTCTCTGTAACTTCCATAATATCTATTCTCCTCTTTCACTATTATTTTCTTTTACAGTTTCTTCACGCCCTCTATTTTGATATTTTTCATAAATAGATTTAACTTTTTCGAGACCTAGTCCCATAACATTACGACCATTTCTTAAAAGCTCATTAATTCTAGTTCTATGCCATAACTCATTTATCTCAAAATCATTAGCTACAACCTCTTTATCTTGCCCTTTATTCTGTGATTCTTCAAATGATAATTTCATTGGCATATTTCCAAAAAGATGTGTTACAAAATAAGAATTTCCATTTTTATCTGTAAATTGACAATCTACTGGTTGCATTGGTGTCATTGTTCCTGGAATTCTATCTTCATTTAAAATAATATGACTCTGTTTTTCTTGTACTTGTTTAATTCCTGATAATTTAGTATATTTATCTCTACTACTATGTGCAACAAACTCATATTTTGCGTTTCCATCTTCATCTTTTGTAGAAATCATATAAACATTAAGTGGTAAATTACCTAAAAATGAATTTTGTTGTAAATTGTTTTGTTCATTTAAATACTTAATAATTCTAGGGTCTGTTATCTTAACCATTTCATTTATTTTTTTGCCCTGCATTGATTTTTCAATATTTCTTTTTACAACTTGCATTTCCATCTGTTCCCTACTTATTGAACCTGTTTCCTTTGCATCTTTTTCTTCGGCAAATTCCAAACTCTCATCTGACAATTTACCTTTTATTTCAATTTCCCCTGTTTTAGTATTTCTAGTACAATCTATTCCAACTTTATTCCCTACATCATCTTCATATACTAGTGTGTACCTATTGTCGTAATTCTTAATAACTCTTGATAATACACCAGAATTTTCTCCTAAAAGTTCTGAATTAACCTTTTTTTCAATTCCTAATTCTATTTCGTCAATATATAATTCACTAAATACTTGTGCTAACTCTTCTGAAGTTCCATCTAATCCTTCCGTAAAAATTGACGAAACTTGATTTTGAATATCATGTCTATATTTTTCTTTTTCACTAATCTCTTTGTCTTCAGTAGAAGTCCAAAATTGCTCTTCCATACTTGTTCCTAGCTCATCAATATCATTTTGGTGTCGAACTGGTAAATTTTCATTTGCATATTCATACAATAAATCTGTAAATGATTTGCTAAAATCAATGTTTTTTCCAAATCTTGTAGAAAACTTTTGGGCAGTTTCGGTATATTGTTCTTGTTCTGTTTGTACTATTCCTTCCATAGTTTCTATCTTTTCCTTAAGCTCTGAATAAGCTTTTGCATCTTTGTTTCCGTTTTGCTGCAGGATTTTGTACTTTATTTGTAAAGCTTCTAATTTACTGCGGTCAACATCTAAATCATATTTCATAATATAGCATCTTCCTAATAGACTATATTCTGCATATTGACTTGATTTTTTACTTTTCAACTCTCCTTCCACCAGTGCATGCATTGATTTTCTATCACTCTCTAATTGAATTATGGATATTTTTTCTTCTAATTCACTAACTTTTAATTGCTTTTCAAGCATTTCTTGCCTAGCAGAAGGACCTCTTTGTCTTAAAATTTTTATTTCTTTTTCCAATCCATTAATTTCTAGCTCATATTTTTTAATTTCTTCTGAATTTGCAATTAATTCATCATTTAACTTTTCTTCAAGTTCCATTGTGTTTCCCTCCTTATTTTTTTATCTTTCGTCTTTATTTTGCTTGTCATCTATCTGTTTGTCACTTTTTTTCAAATACTTTTCTGTTGTTTGCTTTACCTTCTCTAAACCGACTCCAATTGCGTTACGACAGTTTTTAAGCCAATCAGCAATTCCTGAATTAAGAGCTTTTCTGCTATTATCTTCTATAATATTGGCTTCCTTATTCTTTTGTGTCTGATGCTCCAATAATGGATATTCGTCTAATGAATCTGGATACACTCTCAAAATTGCTTCTATTAGCATATCATCCTTCTTATTTGCATCTTGACATGCATTATATTTTTCAATATATTCTTCTAAAATTAATTTTCTTAGCAAATATTCTTGATCAGATTCATCAAAATCAAAATAACTTTCAAAATAAAAATCATAATCTAAACTTTCTTTTGATAGTTCTTCTCTTACAGGATTATTTTTTCTATTATTTAAATCTTTTAAAATTTCATCTACTGAATTATTTTTTTTATCATCGAAAGATAATTTTTCAAAACCATTTTCTTTTTGATTAGTTGCAAATTCCCTTACATATTCAATACAACATTGTTCTTCATCTATCCACGGAAATTTATCTTCAATGTATTTTATGGCTTGCTCTATCCCATAAATCTGTGCATCAATTTCTCTTGGATCATTGGCATAATTATTATCTCCGCATTTTGGAAGGTATCTAGCTATTACTTCTGCTTTTGAAAAGACTCTATTTTCTTTCGAATCCCTAACTTCGTATTTATATTCCTTTCTTTGCATTATATGTTTATATTCATGAAATATAGAATATACAAATTCAAATAAATCTCTACCATCATAAGGATTTTCACTATTACTATGCTCCTGACCTTTTGGAATTTTAATAATAAATTTTCCTATACCATTTTCATTCTTTTCATCATTTGTATAATACGATGAATCTCTCTTTCTCTCATGATATCTAACTTCAAATGGAGTTCCTTTACTTTGCAATTCATCTAAAAGATTTTGTTTGACAAAATCCCATACTTGTTGTTCAATTTTTTCTTCTAGTTCAGGTCTTACATACAAATCAACCGGGGGATTGTCATATTCAGTATTAATTACATATGTTCTTATATCTTCCCAACATTCAAAAGTAGTGGGCTCATATTTTTTTTGTAACTTAGAATACTTCTTATATGTTTTCATAAATTTTTTAGGAATTGTAATTCCTGTTCCAAACCAACGCCCCCATGATATGCTACCGCTTCGAAATTCATAAAAATCTTTCTCTCTTGTATCCATTTTATAATATGGCACCTTATTTGTTTGGCTACGTTGTATCTTTTTTGCACCGTTCAAAATCTGTTGTCCTTTAATATATCTATAACCGCTTTGACTTTTTTCTCCAAATCTTTCTCCGTGTTCACGCATCAGATGCTTTATTATTGCTAATTTTATTTTATAAAACACTTCACTACAATTACTTGGATTTGAACGAACAATAAAGTTCTTACTATTCAATCCTTCCTCAATCATTATCTCTTGTACATCACTTAATTCTGAAATAATCTCTCCTACATATTTAATAGAATTGTCATCCAAAGCCAAAACTATGTATGGTTCGACTCCATGTTCTTCTGCTTCTTCAAATTCATGCCCTCCACAGGATGCAAGAGTATTGATATCGTTTTTTTTGCACCAACACAACAATTCAAACAATTCCCTGTTTTCTTCAGACCATTCTATAAAATTATTTATATCTTCATTTGTTATATTACTCATAAAAATCCTCTATCATTTATCTTTAACGGTATATTACCCTAATTATAAATATTACTATTTTTCTTTATCCAACAAGTTAACAATATTACTTAATTTGTTAACAATACCAAAATATTGTTGACAAGTTAAAGATTTTGGATGTTCTTATTATCTTAATCTTCAGAACAATTATTTATTATTTTTAAAATGAA
>JAZUKV010000013.1:0-12853 GCA_045643465.1 Clostridia bacterium
CATATAAATATCACTCCTAAAACTAATATGATAAAAATACTTTAAAAAAAAGTAATTTTATTATATAATATTAAACAATTATTGAATTTGTTAACAGGAGAATGAAAAAAAGTGGATAGCTTATTAGAAAATGAAAGAATAGATGATTTAGAAATAAATAATTTAAAAATAATTCAAAAAAATGATGGATTTTGTTTTGGAGTGGACAGTGTTTTATTGGCTGATTTTGCTAAAAATATAAAAAATAATAGTAATGTTTTAGATTTAGGGACAGGTACTGGAATTTTAGGATTTTTACTAATTGTAAAAACAAAATTAAAAAAAATAATAGGAGTAGAAGTACAACCGGAAATTGCTGATATGGCAAGGCGTAGTGTTGCATTAAATAATTTACAAGAAAAATTCGAAATAATAAATTGTAATATAAAGGATTTAGAAAAAAATTTAAAAATTGATTATTATGATGCAATTATTACAAATCCACCATATAAGAAAAATAATTCAGGATTAAAAAATGAAAATAAAATTAAATTAATATCTAGACATGAAATTGAAGCAGAATTATCAGATTTTATTAAGGTTAGCTTCAAAATGTTAAAAGATAAGGGAACATTATACATGGTACACAGAGCTGAAAGATTAGTTGATATATTTTTTGAAATGAGGAAAAATAAAATAGAGCCCAAAAGAATACGTTATATTTTTTCAAATCAAAAGAGTGATTGCAAATTAGTATTAATTGAGGCAATAAAAAATGGAAATTCATTTTTAAAAATTGAGAAACCACTATACATATATAATGAAAATGGTGATTATACGGATGAAATATTAGAAATATATAATAAAAAATAATTTAAATAAAGGAGAAAAAAATGAGTGGAAAATTATATTTAGTAGCGACACCAATTGGAAATTTAGAAGATATAACTTTAAGAGCTATTAGGATTCTGAAAGAAGTTGATATTATAGCAGCTGAAGATACAAGACATAGTTTGAAATTATTAAATCATTTAGAAATTTCTAAGCCATTAATTAGTTACCATAGACATAATGAAGATATAAAAACAGATGGATTAATAGAAAAAATATTAAATGGAGAAAATATAGCATTAATTACTGATGCAGGGACTCCAGCTATTTCAGATCCAGGAGAAATAATTGTAAAAAAAGCTATAGAAAATAATATAGAAATTATTCCTATTCCTGGAGCATGTGCACTAATAAATGCATTAATAACATCAGGTTTTGATACAAAAGAATTTTCTTTTTATGGATTTTTACCATTAAATAAAAAATTAAGAAATAATAAATTTGCAGAATTAATAAAAGAGAAAAAAACAATAATTATATATGAAGCACCACACAAAATAGAAAATACATTAAATGATATTTATAAAAATTTAGGTGATGTAAATATTGTTTTAGCTAGAGAATTAACGAAAATACATGAAAGTTTCATTAGAGGAAAAGTTTCAGAGGTAATAGAAAAAGTAAAAGAAATAAAAGGTGAAATGATTATATTAATTGAAGGAAATAAAAATCAAGAAGAAGAAAAAAATGAAGAAATATTATCAATAGAAGAGCAATATGAAAAATATAAAAAAAGCGGATTAAGCAAAAATGAAATAATAAAAAAAATTGCAAAAAATAATGGTGTAAATAAAAATGAAATATATATGAAATTATTAGATAAAAAATAATAGAATAAAATCAAAAAATAAACATATTTTATAATGAATTATAAAATATGTTTATTTTTTGAAGGGAGCATGAATGTTAAACAAAATATGGCCAGTTTTATTATTAATTTCTATTTTTTATGGAATTATTAGTGGAAATGTTGAAAATATGAATAATGCAATTTTTAATTCTACAGAGAGCGCAATATCTACAACAATAACAATGCTTGGAACTATATGCTTATGGAATGGATTAATGAAAATAGTAAGTAATTTAAAAATAATTGAAAAATTATGCAATTTAATTAGTCCATTAATTAATTTTCTATTTCCTGAAATTAAAAAAAATAAAAAAATAAAAAAAGAAATTTCAATGAATATTATAGCAAATTTATTAGGTTTAGGTAATGCAGCTACACCATTAGGAATAAAAGCTATGGAAAGTATGCAGAAAGAAAATAATAATAAAGAATGTTTAAGTAATTCAATGATTACTTTTATTTTAATAAATACAGCATCGATCCAAATAATTCCTACAACCATATTTGCAATAAGAAAATCACTAAATTCAACAAATATAACTTCCATAATTATTCCAATTTGGTGTTCAAGCATAATTGCATTTTTGATTGGAATTATAAGTGTAAAGATTTTAATTAAAAGGACAAATAGAAAATATGAATAAAATTAATTACATTTCAAATTATATTATTCCAATAATTATATTTTTAATTATTATTGAGGGGTTAAAAGAAAAAAAACAAATATTTGATTTGTTTTTAGAAGGTGCAAAAGAGGGAATTGAAATAGTTTTTAAATTATTTCCAACATTGATTGGACTATTTTTTTTAATAAATTTGTTAAAATCATCAGGTATAATTAATTTAATGACAGTTTTTATTTCCCCAATAACAGGTATTTTTAATATACCAAATGAAATAATACCATTAGCATTATTAAGACCAATTTCAGGAAGTGGAGCAATAGCTATGGCTACAGAATTAATGAAACAATATGGTGTAGATACATATATAGGAAAAGTTGCTTCTGTTATTATGGGCTCAACGGAAACTACTTTTTATGCAATAGCTGTATATACAAGTTGTGTAAAAATTAAGAAAAGTAGGGGAGTTGTATGGGTTGCATTAATAGCAGATTTGGTTCGGAATATTTTGTAGTGTAATATTTTGTAGAATTTTGTCGTAAAGATTTTCTTGACAATCCGTAAGAATGAGAGTATCATAAAAATATAAAATTTGATTCACAAAACGAACTGTATTTAATTCAAAAATTTTAATTCAAAAAATTTAATATCAAAAAATTATCAAAAAATTTAATTATACTAATAAGTTTTTATTTTTGTAGAGGAAATTAAAATGAAAAGCCCCCTTTTCTGTAAATTTACAAACCCCTAGAACAAAAATGTAAATATTAGGTTTAATTTCTTCTACAACTAATATATATTAAATTTTACCTATGATAAGTTTCATTATTTGATATTTTAAAAGCTCTAAAAATTTGCTCTAATAAAAATATTCTAATTAATTGATGGGGGAAAGTCATTTTAGAAAAGCAAATTAATTCATTAGAAATATCCAATAATTTTTGGGACAAACCTAAAGTACCACCGATAACAAAAGTTATATTGCTAGAGGAATTAAGGGAAATATTTGAAAGTTTCTTAGAAAATTCTTCTGATGTAAATTGTTTTCCTTTTAAGTCTAAAGCAATAACATATGAATTTTTTTCTATGTGAGAAATTATATTATTTGATTCCTTTTCTTTTATAATGTTTATTAAAGAATCATTTAAATTATTTGGTAATTTCTCATCTGGTAATTCTGTAATATTCAAAGAGCAATATTTTAATAATCTTTTTGAATATTCATCAATGGCATCTTGTAAGAATTTTTCTTTCAATTTTCCTACGCAAATAACGTTTATATGTATCATATTTTAATCTCCTTATGCGATTTCTATTATTTTAGAAGGCTTTATTCTTGTTGCAACATTTATATCAATTTTTGAAATATCACAATTACTATTAATTAATTCATCAACAACTGTTTTATAAGCTAGTTCAGGAAAATTATTTTCTTTACTAAGATGCCCTAACATAACAGAAGTTAAATTTTTTTGAGATAAATTAGAAATTAGTTTACCAGCTTCAATATTTGAGAGATGGCCACAGTCGCCAGCAATTCTTTGTTTTAAATAGTATGGATACTTAGAACATTTTAATACATCAGGGTCATAATTTGATTCTAAAAGTATAAAAGAGCTATTGGACAAATTATTTTCAATATCAGGAGTTATATGACCTAAATCTGTAGCTATACTTAAATTATGGTTATTATAAGATATATTGAATGCACATGGATCAGCAGCATCATGAGGAATTGAAAATGGTTTTAGCATTAAATCTCCAATTGAAAAATTTTTATTTGCACAAAAGAATTTTTTATAGGATGAATTAATTTTTTCAGATTGTTTTGGCATTGCTTTCCAAGTTTTTTCAGTTGCGTAAACAGGAATATTGTATTTACTAGACAAAGTGCCAATACTTTTAACATGGTCAATATGTTCATGAGTTACTAAAATTGCATCTAAAGATTCAGGGGATACACTAATAGAAGAAAGTGCTTCAACAATTTTTTTAGCACTTTCTCCAGCATCAATTAAAATATTTGTATTTTCTGTTTGAACAAATAAAGAATTTCCACTACTTCCACTATATAAACTACAAAATCTAAACATATTTTTTCCTATTCTTTTATCCTCATTATATTTGCACCTAAATTTCTAAATTTGGTTTCAATATCTTCATAGCCACGATCAATATATTGTAAATTGTAAAGTTCTGTTGTACCATTGGCAGCGATGCCAGCTATTATTAATGCTGCACCAGCTCTTAAATCAGTTGCATAAACAGGTGCACCAGATAAGCATTCAACACCTTCGAAGAAAGCTGTTTTACCTTGTGCAGTTATCTTTGCTCCCATTTTAGCTAATTCATAAGTATATTGAAATCTAGATTCCCAAATGTTTTCTGATATAACACTGGTTCCATTTGCCAAAGATAAAACTACTCCCATTTGAGCTTGTAAATCTGTTGGAAATCCTGGATAAGGAGCTGTTTTTATATTTGTCTTATTGGGCCTTTTGTTACACCAAACATGTAATTCATCACCAGATTCTTCTACGCAACCGCCCATCTCAATAATTTTAGCTGTTAAACAATCTAAGTGTTCGCTTACACAATTTTTTAGAATGATATCACCTTGAGTAGCAATTGCAGCTAGCATAAAAGTTCCAGCTTCAATTTGATCTGGTACAACAGAATATGAAGATCCAGAGCGTAAAGATTTTACACCATTTATTTTGATAATATCAGTTCCAGCACCACGTATATCAGCACCTAGTGAATTTAAAAAGTTTGCAACGTCAACTATATGAGGTTCTTTGGCAGCATTATCAATTACAGTAGTACCTTCAGCTAATACAGCAGCAAGCATAATATTAATAGTTGCTCCAACTGAAACAGTATCCATATATATAGGAGCTCCAATTAATTTTTGTGCAGAAGCGCTAACTTTACCAGTGGCAACGTCAACCTTTGCGCCTAAAGCTTCGAATCCTTTTATATGTTGATCAATAGGTCTTGCACCTAAATTACATCCTCCAGGTAGCCCAACTTCAACATTATTACATCTGCCCAATAATGCTCCAATTAAGTAATATGAAGCTCTAAATTTACTAGTTTTTTCTAAAGAAGCTTTATAACTTTTTAAATTTGAAGTATCAATGCGTGCAGTATTAGGGGCTATCCATTCAACAGTTGCTCCTAAATCCATTAAAATTTCACATTGTATTTGTACATCACTAATGTTAGGTAAATTTTCTATAGTACATATTCCATTTATTAATAAAGTTGCAGGCAGTATAGCAACTGCAGCATTTTTAGCGCCACTAATTGTAACTTCGCCGTGCAATCTAGTTCGTCCTTGTATAATTAATTTTTCCAATTGTATACCTCCACTTATATAATCTATCTATATATACCATAAAAGTAAATAATTTACAATAAAAAACTATAGATTTTCAAATATTTCAATTAGTTTAAATTTTATTTTTAAATCATTACTTTTTTCAGCATTATTAATAAGATTAAGCTCTTCTGAATTTAAGTTTTCTGACAAATAGATAGATGAATTTTCACATAAAGTGTATTCAGAATTTTCAAAAAAACATAATGTTGGAAACATTATACACCACCAATTTTGACCTTTGGCAGCACCAATTTCAATTTTTAATGCATCATATGTTCCTTCAGGTAGAATAATTTGAGAATATTCTTTAGTTGGAAAATGAGATTTACCAATGTAAATATTTAAAGGTAAATTAACGTGATTTTCACTTAAAACAGAATAAGCTATTTCATATAATTTATCGATATTATTATTAAAAAAAGAAATAGCTTCTTCTTTTGAATTAATATTAGTGCAGTTATTTGAATAATAATCAAGTATAGAATCTCTAATTTTATATTTTAATATCTGGTCATCTGTAGAATCGCTATTAGCAATGACATGAAATCGTAAAAAATTGTCTGAAATATTATTAAATATTTTTTCTGAATATTTTTTAGCAGAAATAAATATAAATATAATGATTAATAAAAAAATAAATAAAAATTTTGATAAATTTAAACCAAGGCTATTTTTCATAAATACCTCCCAAAATAAACTAATTTAATTATTTACAGATTGTGGAAGGTTATTCAATAAAAGTGTTAAACAGAAGAAAAATATTTTAATAAGTAAAATGTCGAAAAAGAGCTAACGAATTAAATTGACATCATTATAGGATGATGTTAAAATTCTTATGTAAATAAAGGAGGCTTTTATAATGAAGTTAAATGATAACATGCAAAAGCTATGTTGTTTTTATGCTAGTGATTGGCATTTGACAGTTATGCTTTTACCATATATCAATAAAAAATTAAACGAAAATTGTAAAATTTATTTTAAATCAGAATTTAACATTGATGATAAAATAAATATCCTTTTAAATAAATTACAACTTAGAAATTCTGATAAAATAAGAAATATTAATAACAGAAATATAGTTGAAGAAGATGATGAATTAACAGAAAAAATATTTATTTTTTCTGGAAAAGATGAATTTATAAAAGAAAAAAATAATCTTGTTGAAAATTTTTATAGAAACAAAAATTGCAAGGTTAAGATTATTAATTGCTATGAATTTAAAGAAGAAAATGATATACAAGATATAATTATTAAAAATAATTATACAGTAAAATTAAATACAAAAGGTGAAACAAATATTTAGAAGGACATATTGACTATTAAAATAATTTAGTATAATATGAAGGAACTAATAAATATTATGGAGGATAAAATATGACAAGACAAGATATAAAAATCAAATTGGAAAAATATGGACAACAACATATAATTGACGCATATGATAGAGCAAACGATGAAACAAAAAAAATATTAGAAGAGCAAATTGAAAGAATTAATTTAGAACAAGTAAATGAATTATTTAAAACAACAAAAAATGAAGTTTCATTTGAAAATGATTTAATTGAGTCTATACCATATATTGAAAAACAAAAATTAAGCGAAGAAGAATATAATAAATATTTAAAATTAGGTGAAGAATCAATTAAAAAAGGAGAGTATGCAGTAGTTACTATGGCAGGTGGCCAAGGAACAAGATTAGGACATAGTGGACCAAAAGGAACTTTTGACATTGGATTAGATTCTCATAAATCAATATTTGAAATATTAATAGACAACTTAAAAGAAGAAAGTGAAAAGTATGGAGTTACAATTGCTTGGTACATAATGACAAGTAAAGAAAATAACGATGATACAGTAAAATTCTTTGAAGAAAATAATTATTTTGGATATAACAAAGAAGCAATTAAATTTTTCCAACAAGGAAAATTACCAATGTGTGATGAAGAAGGAAAAATAATAATTAATGAAAGTGGAATTATAAAAGAAGCTTCTGATGGTCATGGTGGAATATTCCAATCTATGAAGAAAAATGGAATAACAGAAGACATGAAACAAAAAAATATTAAATGGGCATTTGTAGGACCAGTAGATAATGTATTAGTAAAGATGGTAGATCCAATATTATTAGGAATAATGTTAGATAGAAATGTTTTAGGTGGAGGAAAAAGTGTTGTTAAAGCAAATCCTTCAGAAAAAGTTGGAGTATTCTGCAAAAGAAATGGAAAACCAGGAGTAGTTGAATATACGGAAATAACAAAAGAAATGTCTGAACGAGTTGATGAAAATGGAGAATTAGTATTTGGAGAATCTCATATAAATTGTAATTTATTTGGTGTTAGTGCCATAGAAGAGGTTGCAAATAAAAATTTACCTTATCACATAGCTCATAAAAAGGCTAGTTATCTTGATCAAAATGGCAATTTAGTAGTTCCAGATAAGCCTAATGCGTATAAGTTTGAATCTTTTATATTCGATGCTTTTGATATGTTAGAAGATATGGCAATATTAAGGGTTAAGAGAGAAGAAGAATTCGCTCCAGTAAAAAATGCAGAAGGAACAGACAGTCCAGAAACAGCAAGAAAATTATATGAAGATTTTTATAAATTGAAATAATAGTTGATGAGGTGACTTAATATAGATTAAGTTGCCTCTTTTTGTTTAATTAGTTATTAATTTTTGATAAATAAAAAATATAAAGGAGGTAATATATGGAATATTTAGAAAAATACAAAGAATGGTGCACAAGTGAGATATTCGATGAAGAAACAAAAAATGAATTAAAGGCGTTAAAAGATGAAGAAGAAATAAAAGATAGATTTTATAAAAATCTAGAATTTGGAACAGCCGGATTAAGGGGTGTTATTGGTGCTGGAACAAATAGAATGAACAAATATACTGTAACTCAAGCAACACAAGGATTAGCAAATTATATAAATAAAAACAATAAAGAAAATAAAGGTGTAGTAATTGCATATGATTCAAGAAATATGTCTGAGGAGTTTAGCAAATGGGCAGCACTTTGCTTGAATGCTAACGGAATAAAGACATATAGATTTGAATCATTAAGACCAACGCCAGAATTATCATTTGCAGTAAGATATTTAAATTGTATTGCTGGAATAGTTATTACAGCAAGCCATAATCCAGCAGAATATAACGGATATAAGGTTTACTGGGAAGATGGTGCACAAATAGTTGCTCCAGTGGATAAAGAAATAATGGATGAAGTGAAGGCTATTACCGATTTTTCAAAAATAAAAGAAATTAATGAGGATAAAGCAAAAGAGCAAGGATTATACACAGAAATAGGAGAAAGTGTGGATAATGCATATATAAATGAATTAAAAAAATTAGTTTTAAATCCAGATACAATAAAGAAGTCTCAAAAAGATTTAAAAATAGTATATACACCATTGCATGGAACAGGAAATTTGCCAGTACAAAGAATTTTAAAAGAATTAGGTTTCGAAAATGTATATGTAGTTCCAGAGCAAGAGCTTCCAGATGGAAATTTTTCAACAGTTACATATCCTAATCCAGAAGACAAAAAAGCATTTGAATTGGCTTTAAAGCTTGCAAAAAATATTGATGCAGATATTGTATTAGCTACGGATCCAGATGCTGACAGATTAGGTATTTATGCAAAAGATAGCAAAAGTGGAGAATATATGGCATTTACGGGGAATATGTCTGGTCTTTTAATTGCTGAATACGAATTATCACAAAAGAAAGAAAAAGGAATATTACCTAAAAATGGAGCACTTATTAAGACAATTGTTTCATCTAATATGGCAGATGCAATAACAAATGAATATAATGTGAAACTAATTGAAGTGTTAACTGGATTTAAATATATAGGTGAACAAATAAAATTATTTGAAAAATCTAAAGAATTTGAATATTTATTTGGATATGAAGAAAGCTACGGATGCCTAATAGGAACACATGCGAGAGATAAAGATGCAATTGTTGCAGTGATGGCGTTATGTGAGGCAGCAGCATATTACAAGGATAAAAATTTAACTTTATGGGATCAAATGATAAATATATATGAAAAATATGGATATTATAAAGAGTCACAAATTTCTATTACAATGAAAGGAATTGATGGTGCTGAAAAAATTCAAAAGATAATAGATAACATGAGAGCTAATCCTCCTAAAAAGCTAGGGAAATATAGTGTAATAGAATTTAGAGATTATAAAAATGATTTTGTTGAAAATTATGAAACTAGAGAAAAAAGACAAACAGGATTACCAAGTTCTAATGTATTATATTTTAAATTAGATAATTGTGCATGGTGTTGTGTTCGTCCATCAGGAACAGAGCCCAAAATTAAGTTTTATATAGGGGTAAAAGAAGATAGCATGGAAGACGCACAGTTAAGTTTAGATGAGTTGGCAGAGGTAATGAAACAATTTGGAAATATTTAAAATAAGTGAAAAAGAGCTATTAAAATGATGCATTTTAATAGCTCTTTTATACATTTAAATTTAAATAATGTAATAATAAAGCGTATTATTAATGTTAGTGTAAAATAATTGTAGGTTTTTTATAAAAAAATAAGACACCCATAAATTTGTGTTAAAATAAGTTTGTAAAAGAAAAAATTTTAACAAAGTATATGAGGTGTCTTATGAATAATATTTTAAACCAATTTAACGAAAAAATCAGCAATTTAGTAAAAAAATATGTAGAAAATTTAATTTTTAGTAAAGGTATTGCATCATTTACAGATGATTTAGTAGCCGAATTTGCCCATTTTGGTAGTAATTTAACGCAATTTGTAATTTAATATGCAGAAGAAACAATATTTAAATTAGATGAAAGAAAAGAACAATTTAATTTAATAAAAAAAGATTCAAGAAGTGTTGTGAGTATATTTGGTGAAATCGAATATAAACGCAGATATTATGAAAATATTAATGGTGAAAAAGTATATTTGATAGATAAATTAATTGGAATAATACCAAAACAAAGATTATTAGAAAATGTTCGAGAAAGATTAATTAATGGTGCAATAGATACATCGTACGAATATGCAGGAAAACATGCTGCATATGGTGTAAAAATTTCAAGGCAAGAAGTAAAAAATAAAATTGAAGAATTAAATTTAGAGCAATCATTTTACGAAGAAAAAGAATGCAAAAAACGAGTTGAAAACATATACATAATCGCAGACGAAGACCATGTGCATTTACAAAAAGGAGGCATTGAAGAGCCAAGAATAATTGTTGTATATGATAGTTTTATTAACAATGGAAAAAAGAATAGAATTACAAAATAAACGACATTTAGGAGGCTTATATAAAGGCGAAATAGATGATTTATGGGAAGAAGTTTCAACATATTTAGAGAATAATTATGATATGGAATATGTAAAAAAAATATTTATTTCAGGGGATGGCGCATTATGGATAAAGACAGGACTAGAATGGATAAATAAAAGTATTAATATTTTGGATAGATTTCATTTAATAAAAGCAGTAAATTCAATTGCAGGAAAAAACAATATAGCAAAAAAGATAGCATTGTTTAGAAAAATCAAAAATTTAGATTTTGATGGATTTAAAGAGGAATGTTATGAAATAATAAGTGAAGAAATACAAGATTAAATAAAGAAAAATTGATGAAATATGTATTAAATAATAAAGAAGGAATTGAGAATTATTATAGGTACAAAGAATATTTACATGGTTGTAGTGCAGAAGGTCATGTAAGCCATGTATATTCAGATAGAATGAGTTCTAGACCGATGGGCTGGAAAACCACAAATGTAAATAACATGAGTAAATTAAGATTATTAAAAGCAGATCATATTTCAGCAAAAGAAATAATTGCAAAACAAGCAAAAATAATAGATTTAAATCAGTACAAAGCAATAAAAGAAAAAGCAACAAAGAAAATGAAAGAAAGCTTAAATATAAAACAAGTATCAATACCAGAAATGACATTTGGAAGAATAGAAGATAGAGAAATGTTTAGAGAAATATTAGCAAATGTAGCAATTTAGCAGGTTTATTAAGCATGGATTTATGGATGAAAAATTTTTAAAAAAATAACCACCGAAAAATTGACACTATCATTATTAATTATAAATTTGACATTGTTACCATAAAATAGTATAATAAATCCAGTATCGCATTGTGCGCGGTAAGGCAAAAGTCCAATAAATACTTATAATTAGAAGGAGGGTCTCTTATGAAAAAGATCAACAACACGTGGACAGCTAAAATTCGCACAGTAGCAACAGTAACTGTATTTTTGATTTTGCTGATTATTCCTTTTATAAGTAAAGGATTACCAGCGAAAGCATCCAGCATTGCTAAAGTGAATTTCATTTATGGCGATGCAAACTGCGACGGAGAAGTTTCCATGGCAGATACGGTTTTAGTAATGCAGTCATTAGCAAATCCAAGTCGGTATGGCTTAGGTCAAAAAGACGGCATTACAGGTCTTGGCTTATTGCAGGCAGATGTATGTCATAATGATGGAGTGACAAATTCAGATGCTCTTGGCATTTTACTTTATGTAAGAGGCCATGTAAAATCTTTACCAATTTCTGATAATGATTGGTTAGCATTCTTCTCAAAGAAGACAACAACAACATCCACCACAACAAGCAAGACAACAAGTACGACTACTTCGACAACAACTACGACAAAGAAGCCGACAACGACAACAACGACTTCAACAACAACCACAACCAAGAAGCCGACAACGACTACTTCAACAACCACAACCAAGAAGTCAACAACGACGACAACGACTTCGACAACAACCACAACCAAGAAGTCAACGACGACAACGACTTCGACAACAACTACGACGAAGAAGCCAACAACAACAACGACGACTTCAACAACGACAACGAAGAAGCCGACGACGACAACGACTTCGACAACAACCACAACGAAGAAGTCAACGACGACAACTACTTCAACAACAACGACAACCAAGAAGTCAACAACAACAAGTACAACAACTTCAACTACAAGTACAACAACCAGCACAACTTCAACAACCACAACAACGACATCATCAACATCATGGACAAATCCTACTAGAGAGGATTTAGTAAATGACAACGGAATGATGATAAGCGAGGGCAATTTTGAAATCTTA
>JAZUKV010000014.1:0-41086 GCA_045643465.1 Clostridia bacterium
TAAGGGAAGATATAACAGAAAAATAATTTTATGAAGATAATAAAACAAAATTATAAAAGTATAAAACATTAGATCATAAATCTATATAAGCAAAATTTACTAAAATCATATAGGAGAGGATAGAAGATAGACCAAAATAGAGGTCCAAAATGCAATATCAAACATTGCGCAAAATGAAAGTTTTGTGCAAAAGAGTGTAGGTTAAAAATAAATAGACCTCTATTTTAGGTCCTACCTAGTAGTTCTAAGGCTTTTCAGCCTTTTGGTATATTATTAACTATTATTAGTATCTAATTATTTAACATTGTATCTTTTTATTATCTGACTATTAATTTAGTATGCTTATCTTCTTATATTACTTTATATTTATGACCGCTTAAAATCAAATTTAAGCCTCTTTTATATTTTGTTTATATAATTTAACCTTCATATTATTTTATAACTTTAAATCAAATTTAAATTTCTGATAATTTTATTGTATATTTTAGATTATTCTTCTAAATTTTATCAAAAATCCCCGAAGCCTCAGAATGCCCATATTTGCCGTATTTTACCGACAACAAACTATATGGCCTTAAAATAAAAACGCCTTAAAATCGATTCTCGTGTGTCGTTATTTTGAGCTTTTTTCGGACTTTTTAGTATATCTATATAATCAGATAATTTTACTACTAAAAATCGCTAAACATCAGAATTGTCTAAGATTAGCTACATTTTTGAGCAACAAACTATATTGCTTTAATATAAAAACGTCTTAAAATCGATTCTCGTAAGTCATTATTTTAGGCGTTTTCAGAGATTTTATATATAGTTATAATAATATAATTTAAATCCAAAATAACAAATATTAAATTACTAATATTAAATTTAAATAGCTTAAAATCAATTTATAAAACTTTAAATGTATAATCCGATTACTTAACAATATAAATAGCTTAAAATTGATTTTTAGACTTAATTAATATAATTACAAATCTAAAATTATAATCATTAGATGATTTCACTAATAAAATTTAAAAAATTTTAGTTAAAAATCTTAAATTTTAAATTTAATTAAAAATTCAAAAATTTAATTTTATAATTAATTTACAAAATTTTTAATATTTATTTATATTTTTTATTTTATAATTTTTTTAAAATTTTTTCTGAAAATAATTTTGCTACCTATTTTTTATCTTTGATAATTTAAAAATTTTTTAAATACATACTTCTTCAAAATTGGGCTCTTCCCCCTACTCCACCTGATTTTGTACCAGAAATGAAAATTTATGCTTTTTTTAGTATTTTATAAAATGTAATGTTACTATTTTAAGGTTTTTAACGTTTTATTCATATTAATTTTTACGCTCTTCTTGTCGTGCTTGATCTATTTGCTTACGGCATTCATTACACAACACATCTGTTTCAATATTTAAATCAGTCGTTGACTTTTCTTTTATATCAAATATTGTAACATTAGGGTTCATATCACCTTCGCTTGGTGCACCATATATATAATTCTTAATTTTCGCTTTAATACAAGCAGACATACACATACTGCAACTCCATGCATTAGACATTATAGTATATTTTGATAAATCTCTTGTTTTCAACTTTTCACATGCTTGTGTAATCAGATTTATTTCTGCATGCAATACTGGGTTACAATGCGATTTTGCTGTATTATGAGCCTTTGCTACAATTTCACCATTCTCATCAATTAAGATTGCTGCAAATGGTGAATTTCCTTCATCAATAGCCACATTAACTTCATCAATTACAATCTTCATTAAATCTTCTTTATTTTTTTTATTAAACATTTTATACCTCCAATATTTGCTAAGTTAATTATATTACCTTTAAATAAAAATATCTTAAAATTGATTCTCGTAAGCCATTATTTTATTTTTTTAAAAAATTTTCACTCATTCATATCAATCAACAAAGTCAAAGTAGCTAAAGTTTTATTATCAATTGTTTCAGATCCATTTTTATAAAGTAATTAATAAAAATTAAAAAAATTATTCCTTAAAGACCTTACTGATTTTCTTAATCAGAAAATTTGGTAATCCCGAATTTAGTCATTATTTCGACTATTGCATATCTATTTTAAATTCTTTTTTATTTTTCTTAAAGCTGAATTTAAATCCATTTTAGTATGTAATACTATTAATATAATAATATTACATGTCTTTCAAATATTTTTCCCAATCCATAAAAGCATGTCCAATTTGAATAACATAAGCAATATTATTTGTTTTATCTATTTTATAGAATATTAAATAGTTTTTTACATTTATCTTTCTAATATCAGGATGTCCAGTTAAGTCGATTTCTAAAACTGCCATATTTTCGGCAACAGTTTCTAGCAGTTTTAAATTTTGCTTAAATAAATTTTATATTTGTCAGCAATTATATCGCCTGCCAAATCATATTTCAGATATGAGATAATATTCTCTAAATCACGTTTAGCTGTTTCTGAAACTATAACTTTATATATATTCATTGTATCAACTCCTGTAAAATTATATAGTATCCAATTCTTCAAATACTTCATTTAATGTATAAAATTTACCATTTTCTATATCATCAATTCCTTTTTGTAACTTTTCCTTTAAATCTTCTTTACTTTTAATTATTACACTATCTGGGGCTTCCATAGATATTTGTGAAAATTTTAAATACTCAATAAAAGCTATAACTTGTTTTGTAAGTTCTTCTGGTAATGTTTCTATTTCGTTTAATATTCTTTGTTTTTCTATAGACATTATAATTACCTCCTTTAAACTAATTAAAATTATTATATCATTTTTTTCTTATAAAAACTATAATTTTTGAAAATTTCTCTATATTGAATGCTACGGAAACCTAGCTAATATCAAAGTTTTGTGCAAAATTAAGCCTCTTTTATAATTGGTGTTTTTATCTCATTTGCTTTTTTATGTAAAATATGGTATAATAATTTTTATACTATATTAATAGAAAGAAGGCTTTTCAAATGAATGAAAACATAATCACCCTTATGCGGCATGGAGTTGTAGAAAACACAGACAATAAAAACGCATTAGAAGACACGTTACACTTATCTAGTTTTGGAAAAAAACAAATTGATTCATTGGCACAGACATTTTATCAAAAACAATTTGATGCAATCATAATTTCTGATACTATCCGCACACATGAATGTGCAGAAATAGTATTAAAATACTTACAAAAACGCTTACCTGTTATTGTAGAGCCAGCACTTAATCCTTGGATTGCAGACAAATACGCAACTTTCTTATCATGGGAAGAGTATTTTGAAAATGTTTGCAGTTTTGTAGAATTTTACAGAGAAAATTCTTCAGCTGTACAATTGCATCAAGCTCCACCACGAAACTGGGAAACTTATGATGAGCTTGCAGAACGCGTATTCAAAGGAGTAGAAACATGTAAACAATACAATTCTCCACTAGTAATTTCTCATTCATTTATACTAAGGTTATTGCTAGGCAATATTGTTAATCCAAAAGATGGTTTCAATTTTGCATCATTGCATAAAATCCCAGCAAACTTAGTATATCCAAAACGATTTTCGTTTTAGGCCCGAAAAACTGAAATCAGAATTCTGATTTCAGTTTTTTATTTTTTTAAAATATATGTTTTAGCTATTATTTATTAAATACGTTATAAATTTTACCTTTACTATGAAAGGAGCATTTAATTGTTATGAAAAAAATCTTTAACGATATAAAATACTCAATTATAGACTCATATAAATTTATCGTTTCAGAGTTTCTACCTAACTTTTTTGAAGCATTATTCACTATTTGTGTAATCCAAGCATTAGCAGTATATTTAGGATTTGAATTTGATAAATTGTATTTTTTTATCAGTATATCTATTCTAACAATTGCTATAACAGTTATAGAGCAACCTCCAATAACAGTTATCGAAATAGACGAAAATGGATTCGAAGTTAGTAGAAAGTGTGAGCATCCGTTTTTTATACTGCTTGCATTTGTTTTTAAAATAATATCGTTTGCATTCATTTTTTGTGGTGATACAATCTTTCGGTATTGTTTTATATTTTTTCTCAAATTGTTGTCAATCAGCAAATAATGTACACAATTTCTTAGTAAAAAAAGCAAAGCCAGGAAAAACCTGGCTCGCTTTTTTTGAGAAACTACATTAGAAGTTTTTGCATAAATGGAAGTATGTTCCCATCTTCCACTCATAGTTCGGCAAATCACGGCCCAAAATGATCGGGCTTTCAAGCTTTCCTATGGCTATTCTAGATGTAGTATGTTTCTCTTGGAGGTACATCTTTTTCTTTGCATTTTCATATAATTGCTTTCCGAAAGAAAAAATCAAATCGTCGATTTTCTCAATTGACTCTCCGGTAACAATCATATGTCTGGGGTAAGTCTTTGCCATGGTCTCTTTAAAAAGTTGTAAATAGTTTGCAGGAACTACCACTTTAGTTTTAATCTTCTCCGCTTTCTTTATGATTCTTTCAATTTCAATAGTGTCACAAACGTTTAAGCCTTTAAACAGCTCTGGTAAGTTGACTATGATTATGCCTTCATCATAAAACTGATGCTGTAATGAAAACATAAAATCTCTTACTAACGTTATACCTTCTTTTTGCTGAGAGTATTGCTTGGTTAAAGCATTCTCGAAGGTTTTTTCGTCCATATGGAAGTCATTTATTTTTTCAGGCTTTTTCAAACCTGCAAATTTCATAACTCCCGCCACTGTCGTTAGGCTTTCTGTCATTTCAAGAATCATTTTTTGGTTAAAAATAAAACTCAGGGCTTGTTTTTCTTTTGTTTTTAAAGACATTGGTAACTTTTCCTCCTAAATTTTCTCTATGTGACCTCATAGAAAGATTTCCGCATCCTCTATAATCCTAGATGCGCTCCTTTCCGGCTAAATGCCTGATACCAGGCTGAACGCCTGGCATTGAAGATAAATCTTCAATATATTAATTATAACATCTTTACATGTTTATGTCAATTTGATGTATTATATTTATGTTTATGAATCTCTTCATTTCTTTTAATTTTATTAGTTGATGTCTTTATCATTGGATCTGATGATATAAATATTTTCTTTATATGCTTATAATTGCATAAATTAATATTTAACAATTTAATATCTTTCCAAATTAGCTCTTCAAGAGCAGTATCAGTAATGTCTTCATATCTTTCTTGAATATAATTTTTATTATATACAATCTTAGCAGCTAATATATAATCGTCATCTTTTTTTAATCCAAAAACTATATTTTCTTCAACATATGGTAAATTACTAATTAATAATTCTAATTCTTCAGGATAAATATTTTTACCATTTTTCAAAACAATTACGTTCTTTTTTCTTCCAGAAATATATAAATATTCCTTTTTGTCAATTTTCCCTAAATCCCCTGTATAAAACCAACCGTCTTTTAATGATACACTAGTTGCTTTTTTATTATTATAATATCCTTTCATTATACTAGGACCTCTTGCAATAATTTCACCTACCCCATCTTCATTTGGATTATCAATTTTTATTTCTACATTATGAAGAGGTTTTCCTACAGAGCCAATTTTCATATTCTTTTCATTTTCAGCACATAGTACAGGAGAAGTTTCTGTTAAACCATATCCTTGTATTGTTAAAATGCCAAAATCATTAAAATCTCGCTCTATTTCTGGATTTAAAGGAGCTGCTCCACTTATAATAAATCTTAATTTTCCTCCTAAACTATCAATAATTTCTTTAAAAATTTTCCTTCTAATATCAATTTTTATACTTAGTAATAGCTTAGTTATAAATTTTCCTATTTTTACTTTTTTCTGTTTTCCTTGTTTTTCAAGCTCTTCTAATATTTTTTTATGCATTGACTCTATTATTAGTGGTACGCAAAAAAATACTGTTACTTTATATTCTTTTAAATTCTTTTGAATATATCTTAAACCATCACAAAAAACAGTTGTTGCACCATTACATAAAAATACTAATAGCCCTGTAGATCCAAATGTATGATGAAATGGTAAAAATGCCATATTAACATCTGTACTAAAAATATTTTCTTGAGTATTAATTCCATCTACATTACTTGCAATATTTCTATGAGATAATTCTACTGCTTTAGCAATACTTGTAGTTCCAGAAGTAAAAAGTATTATACTTGTTTCATCATTATTGATTTCTAAATCCCAAAACATATGAGAATCTTCTGCACTTTCGTGTAAAATATTTTCTAAATTTATAAATTCATCAGTTGAATCCATACAAATAAGTGTTTTTACATTAGTATTAGACCTTTTAATTATTTCTTTCATATTGGCTAAATATGTTCCTTCGAAAATAATTGCATCTGCTTTACTAATTATTAAAGAATTTTCTATTTCTTCTATTGGAAGTCCTTTATCTAGTGGAACTACTATTCCTACACCACATACTGTTGCATAATAACTTATAACCCATTCATATCTATTCTTCCCTATTATTGCAATTCGTTTATTTTTTAGTCCCATTTTAATAAGACCTATACCTAATTTCTCAATGTCCTTTCCTAATTGGTTATATGTTATTTTTATATGTCTCTGTTTTTGGTCTTTTATTATGAATGCATTATTATCACTATATTTTTTAATACTATTTTGTAATATCTCTTTTATACTATTAAACAAAATTTTATCCTCCTTATATAATTTTAATTTGCCTTTTGGCAAACCTATGTTATAATTATATCGACACAGTGTTGGATATTCAACAATCAATCTTGTTATAATCGTTTTAAAAACAACATTTAAAGCTTATGTGTCGGAAAGGACATTTTAATTATGGAATCTCGAAGAGTAAAATTAACAAAAATTCTTATTAAAGATGCTATGTTAAATTTGTTATCTAAAAAAACTATCAATAAAATTTCAATTAAAGAATTATGCGATTTAGCTGATATTAATCGCTCTACTTTTTATTCATATTATGAAAGTACATATTATCTATTAAACGAAATAGAAAATGAATTATTAGATAATATTCCATATAAACATGAATTGTTTGATTCTAGAGCAAAAGATGAATTAATAGATATATTTACTGCATATTTTAGTTATATAAAGGAAAATTCATATGCTTTTAAAGTATTACTTATTGATTCGGATAATATAACTTTTAGACGAAAACTTTTTTCAAGTATTATTGATAAAAGATATGAAGAGCATTATGAAAAGCAAGACATAAAATCAAAATATAAATTTATATATAATTCAAATGGAATAATTTCAATGATTATTCAATGGTTACAAGATAATTTTCCTATAACAACAGAAGAAATGGCAAAAATTGCTATATTATTTACTGTTGAATGTCGTAAACAATATAATTTATTTAACTAAATGTGGTTTGAGCTACTAGAAATTGACATTTTTACGTATACTGTATATAATTATATCGTAGAAATCAAATTTTTACTATATGCTTCTTTTTTATTATCCAATAAAGAAAGGATGTTGATCTATGGATCTTATTTTAATTCTCATATTAGGAATAGTCTATATTGCTTGTTTTATTGGTATTGGTTTTTTATGTTTAGTTTTAGCTGTTGCAGCTTTTGCAATAGTTATATTTACATCAATAATTGAACATATATTAAATCGGAAAACAAGCAATAATCATCAAAAAGAAAACAATGAAAGTACGGATTGCACTGATCCTGAAACTGAAGACTTATTGCCAAATGTAGAAATAATCGAAACAATAAAAAAGGAGTAAAACATGTTAAATATTTCTAAATATTTGTTAGAAATATTGGGTGGACAAGTACTATGTGCTTGTCCATTTTATATATTTGCAATAAAAAAAGAGATATTGATTATGCACAATCCAATATTTCTTTTTTTATATGTATTCATTATTTTTCATCTTTAAACATTAATGACAATTTTTCTATTAATTCTTCATTATTTTTTGTATTTACTGTTAATTGCATTATTTGATCTGTAAACTCAGCTGTTGAAGAATGTTGCATAGCTCTTCTTAGTGCATAAATTGTTTTTAATTCTTGTGGTTTTAATAGTAAGTCTTCTCGTCTAGTACCTGATTTATAAATATCTATTGCTGGGAAAATTCTTTTTTCAGCTAAATCTCTATCTAAATGTACTTCCATGTTACCAGTACCTTTAAATTCTTCAAAAATAACTTCATCCATTCTACTTCCTGTATCTATAAGTGAAGTTGCAAGAATAGTTAAACTTCCACCATTTTCTATATTTCTAGCAGCTCCAAAGAATTTTTTAGGTTTATGTAATGCTGCAGGATCAAATCCTCCTGATAAAGTTCTTCCTGAAGAAGGAATTACTAAGTTGTATGCCCTTGCCAATCTTGTAATACTGTCTAATAATATTACAACATCTTTATTTTGCTCAACAAGTCTTTTTCCTCTTTCTAAAACCATTTCAGCTACTTTTACATGATGTTCTGGTAACTCATCAAAAGTTGAATAAATTACTTCTCCTTTTATAGAGCGTTTCATATCTGTTACTTCCTCTGGGCGCTCATCTATTAACAAAACTATTAATTCTACTTCAGGATTATTTTCTGAAATACTATTAGCAATTTTCTTTAGAAGTGTTGTTTTTCCTACTTTAGGAGGAGCAACAATCATACCTCTTTGCCCTTTACCAACAGGTGACATCAAATCTATTATTCTCATTGCATATTCTTTAGAGCTTGTTTCTAAACTTAATTTTTCAGTTGGATATATTGGAATTAGGTCATCGAATTTAGCTCTTTTAATTGCTTTATCAGGAGATTCACCATTAACTTCACCAACAAATATTAAAGCAGGGAATCTTTCACCTTCTTTTGGTTGTCTTGCAATTCCTTTTATCTTATCCCCTTTATCTAATCTAAATCTTCTAATTTGAACTGGTGAAATATAAACATCTTTCGCTGTTGATAAATAATTTTCACCTCTTAAGAAACCATAACCATCTGGCAATACTTCCAAAATTCCTTCTACAATTTGATCTTCGCTATTTGTAACTTTATAAGATTCATTAGTTATTTCTGTTGTTTCTTCATTTTTTTCTTGTTCACTATCTAATTGAGATAACGCAGCAATTAGCTCGTCCTTTTTGATTTTGGAAACATTTGTCATTCCTTTTTCTTTTGCTAATTGGCGCAATTCTACCAATGTATAATTTTCAAAATTCATAAATTTCCTCCTATATAATATTAATTTTAAATTTTAATTGGGATTTTAATAGAAATAAATTTTCTTAGAATTAACTTATTTAACTAGAGATGAATAAAAAAATATCATCTCTAGTTGTTTATATCAATATATGCTCTTTCATTTGGTAAATACATACCTAATTTTTCTCTAGCTACTTGTTCAATATATTCTGTTGAATTAATATTGCTTTTAATATCTTGAAGATTTGAATTTTCTTCGTTTGCTTTTTCTATTTCGCCTTCATAAACAGCTGCTTCTTTATTATAAGAATTAATAACTTCTTGTTGTGATATACAAACAATTACAAAATATATTAAAACTGCAATAATAATAAATCTACCTATTTTTAATTTTTTTTTCATATGTTATCTCCAATACTAAATATTATTATTCCCTTTAATATTATACCACATCATAAAGGATTTTCCAGTACTTTTTGTAAAAATCATACATTTTTTATGTTTTTTTCCTTTTTTATGTTTTTTTCCTTTTTTTGAAATATGCTTATAATTCTTTTTAAAATTTTATTACTTATAATATATAATTTCTTAAATGGCCATAATATAATTTTTAAAACTTTAATAATATATTTTATAATCTTTACTGAAATATTTCTAATTAATTTACTAAAAAAATAAAAATATATTATTATACCTATTATAAATCCTAGTATCATATATGATCGTATTTCACCATCAGTAAAATTCATAATTATAATTATAAGAATAAGTCCAGAAATTGCCCAAAATAAACTATCTTGTATATATGTAATTATGTTATTAGTTTTAATTATTTTACGTTGAATTCTAAAAAAATCAAATAAAAAGCCAATTGCAAGTCCTGTTATTAGAAATACAACTAATGTTTTAAATTGAAATAAAATTACCTGATTCACTATTTTAAGCCTTTCTTACTTAAAGATTTTTCCTAAAAATCCACTTTCTTTCTTCTCTACGTCCTTATCACTGTATGATAAACTATTAATTTTACCATCTACAGTAACTTCTTCTGATTCTATACTTAATTTGCTAATTCTTAAGTCTTCACCTTTTACTGTTAGTAATCCTAGATGTGTTTGAACTATAACAATTTGATCATCAAAGCTTAATACATCTAGAGCTCCAGATATATTCAATTTTTCTCTACTTTCCAAAATTAAATTCTGAATGATATTTGATTTTTGAACATTAATTTTTCTTTCTTCTATATTCATAGCTTTTCCACCTTCCTTTTTTATAATATATTCTCATGGATAATATTTATAACTAATAAGAGGTTAAATTTCAAATTTAACCTCTTGCCCTTATAATAAATTATTGTGTAGCTCCTGCAATAATGTATTTTCTATTACATCTTGAAATGTAAGACGAATCTTACCATTATTTATATCAATATTTTTTATATTAATACCTACACTTTTATCTAATATTTCAGTAATTGTATCCAAATATTTAGAATTACTAGCTATCCCATATCCAACAATAGCTATTCTAGATAGTCTATGAATTGTATATTCTTTATTGTGTAGATTCTGCTTTAATATTGATTCAATTTTATTTAGTTGATTCTTTTTAAATAAAGCTTTTATTTCCTGCTTGTTTTTCATAAATTCTTTAGGTATACAGTCATTTTTTAAAAATAATTCATATATTTGTAAATACTCTTCTTCATTTAGTTTAAATGAAACTTCTAATAAATCATCATCTTTCACTAGACTTTTTATTTTTTGTTGCTCTATTTTGTCATTTACAATTGTACCTTCATCATTTTTAAAAGTCGATTTTGCTATAATAGGTATATTAAATTTTTTCCCTAATTCAACACATCTATTGTGTAGAACTTTAGCTCCTTCATTAGATATATCTAACATTTCTTCATACGAAATTTCTTTCAATTTTTTTGCTTGTTCTATTTTTTTTGGATCAGATGTAAAAACACCTTCAACGTCTGAATAAATATAGCATGACTTTGCTTGCAATGCTACTGCTAATGCTACTGCTGTAGTATCTGAACCTCCTCTACCTAATGTTGTTATATCTAACTTTTCATTTATACCTTGAAAACCAGCCACTATAACAATTTTTCCATTTTTTAACTCCTTATTTATTCTTTCCGGATTTATATACTCAATTATTGCATTTTGATTGACGTTATTTGTATGAATTCCAGCTTGCCAACCGGTTAAAGATATAGCCTTATATCCTAATTCATTTAGTACTATACTCAGTTTGGACATTGTAGCCATCTCTCCTATAGATATTAATGTATCTAGCTCCCTCTCAGAAGGATTTTTTGAAAGTTCATAAGCTTCATTTAATAATGAATCAGTTTTCTTTCCTTGTGCTGAAACTACAACTACAATATCAAAACCTTCATCATAAAGAGTTGTTATTTTATTAGCTACAATATTTAGCTTATCATTATCAGCAACTGAAGTGCCTCCAAATTTTAAAACTATAGTATTCATTATTTTATCCTCAATAAAAAAATTTAGTCTACTATTAATAGTAGACTATACTATATTATATTAAAAATTAAAATTTATGCTACCTGCTTTATATAGATAATAAAAAATTAATACACCTATTATTACAGTAATAGCATTTTCTAAAAATCGTTTCCAAAATTTTTTCTTTTGATATTTTACAAATTTCTCTTCTATTTTTTCTTCAACTATGATATTTTCCATAAACTGTTCTAGCTCTTCTGAATTTGTACATAATAATGGATATTCAAATTCTCTTAAAAAAGAAAAATTATCTTCACATCTAATTATTAATTTATATATATTTCTAGGAATAAATAATATCCATCCTTTTGATTTTACCATGTATATACTTTTAATGCATTCATATGGTAATTTTGTTTTTTGAAAATTTTGAGATATGTTTAACGTTTGGGTATCACATTTTATAGTATATTTATTTCCATATATAAATAAAACAAATAATGCTAATACTAAGCCCATTGAAACAAGAAAATATTTTAAATTGAAATTTATTAAAAGTAATCCTATAATAACTACAAAAATAATTAAAACTACTAACCAATTGTCTTTTAACTTTTCTATTGGATTAGATTTTAGCTCTAGTGTTTTATCTTTTATTTCTTTTATTTGTGCATATACATAATTTTGCTTTTTTAAATATAAATCTTTTATTTCCATTTTATTTCTCCTTCATTTGTTAAATAATTGATTTTAGATATTCAATCATAAAATCATTTAAATCACCGTCCATTACATTCTGTACATTTCCTACTTCATAATTTGTTCTATGATCCTTTACTAATGTATATGGGCAAAATACATATGATCGTATCTGACTTCCCCATGCAATGTCTTTTTGCTCTCCTTTTAAATCTTCAATTTTTTCTTTATGCTCTTGCTCTTTTAATGCTAAAAGTTTAGATTTTAACATTTTCATCGCAGTTTCCCTATTTTGTATTTGAGATCTTTCTGTCTGGCATGCTACAACAGTATTTGTAGGTATATGTGTTATTCTTACAGCTGATGAAGTCTTGTTTATATGTTGACCTCCAGCTCCTGATGCTCTATACGTATCTACTCTTAAATCATCTGGATTGATATCTATTTCTATATCTTCGGTAATTTCTGGTAATATTTCTACAGATGCAAATGAAGTATGTCTTCTTCCTCCTGCATCAAATGGGGAAATTCTTACTAATCTGTGGACACCTTTTTCTGATTTCATATAACCATAAGCATAATCACCTGAAATTAAAAATGTTACACTTTTTAAACCAGCTTCATCTCCATCTAAATAATCAAGCTCCTGCACCGTATATCCATTTGCATTTGCCCATCTAGTATACATTCTATATAACATTTCAGCCCAATCTTGTGACTCTGTTCCTCCTGCTCCTGGATGTATTGTAACAATTGCATTATTTAAATCATATTTGTCTGATAATAAAGTTTTTATCTCTAAATTATCAATCTTTTTTGATAACGAAGCGGTATTTTTTAATAATTCGCTGCCTAGATCCTCATCTTCTTCCGTTAGTAACAACTCATTCATATCGATTAAACTATCTAATTCCGTTTTTAGTTGGATATAGCTGTCCTTTTTATTTTTCATTATTTTAATTTCATGTAATACTTTGCTTGTTTCTTTTGTATCATTCCAAAATTCTGCATTTAATGTTTTTTGCTCTAATTCATTTAATTCAGATGTTAGTTTAGCAATGTCAAAGTGACTCACCTATACTTTCTAATTTAATTTTTAAAGCTTTTAGAGCTCTAGAATTTTCTTCTAATTCTATCATTTTAGCACTTCCCTTCTTAACCAAAATAAGTTTAGCATACTGTGATATTTATTTCAATAGATTTAGTATATTGATTTTTATTACAATATAATTATAACATATTCTATTTTGAGGTGTAAAATAAAAGGCTCAAGATTGAGCCTTTTTCTATTTTTGAATATTTAATTTTTTTGTTACTAATTCATATAACCCATTTGGAATTTTTGAAAGTGATGATGTATTAGTAGCTTTATTTTTATAATAACAATATTCTTTTTCTCCTAATTGCATAGAAACTGTAATATCATCATTATATTTAATTTTAATATCATTTATAAGTTCAAGATCTACCATCTCTTTTGATGATAAAGGTTTTAATTTTGAAATATAATCAGTAAACTCTTTTATCTCCTCTTTTGATGTTATCTCAATTTTGCTTTTTTCTGAGATTCCATTATTTTCATATATTGTTATTTCAATTTTTTCTGTATCTATATTTGCGGTCTTAGATTTGTGATTGAAAATTAGTACTGCAACAATTGCTCCTATTATTAGTATAGCTATTAATATACTTATTAAAATTTTTTTGTTTTTCATAAAAATCCCCTCCACATAAAACTTTAAAATTATATTATCACATATACATTTTATAGTCAATTTATTGCAAATAATTTAGTGGATTTTTTGCAACATTGTTTTCTCTTACTTCGAAATGTAAATGTGGTTCAGTCGCATTTCCTGTTGCCCCAACTTCTCCAATTAATTGCCCTTGGGTAACTTTTTGTCCATTTTTAACAGATATTTTATTGCAATGTGCATATAGATAGGTGTTCCTAAGCTTGCTGTATAATCAATTCCTGTATGTTGTTCTTTAGATGCTATTCCTGTCATAGGATTTATTGTATTTCCAAATCCTTTTACATTTCTTCCAGCAACTGGCATTAGTAATTTTGCTGAATTTGAAACTTTTGTTTCATTTTTTTCGTTTTCTACAACTTCTTTCATTATATCTATGGAAATTGGATAAATTTTCAATCTTTCAGTTAATAAACATTTTTCCATCTTTATAAATTCATCTCGCTTTCATATTTTGGGTTATTATATCATATAAAAAGACAAATCTTATCGATTTGTCTTTAATTCTTTTATTATTTGTAATTTTTATTTTCCACAACAGTTTTTATATTTCTTACCACTTTCGTGTGAACAAAATTATAACACTACTTAATTAAAAAAGGTGAATAAGTATTCTTAACTTATTCACCTGCTTGCTCTTATTTTAAATTATCTTTTTCTTTTTAAAATCGCTTTTAATATTTCTGTAGACATCTTCGACATTGTTAGGTTATTTTTATTTACATGAGATAAATTTTCTATCTCTCCTATATTAACCTCTCTTACACTATGTCCATTGTGTATGACATCTAATAAAATTCCAATATCAACGCCGTAATCATTTTCAAATGTAAGCTCCAATAATACTGATTTTTTTGATGCAATCATTCCGCTAATAGGCTCTTGGAATTTATACATATCTGGAAATAACAGATTGAGCATCGGCTTTACAGCTACTTCTGTTACAACACCACCAGCTGTTCTATTAAAAGAAGATTTAACGAAATCAATATCGTTATCTATAATAGGAGCACATAATTTCTCAATAATGCAATCTTTAACATAATTTACATCTGCATCTAAAAAAACTATTATATCATTTTTAGCAAATTTAATACCAACTTCCATAGCATGTCCTTTGCCTTGTTGATAACAATCAACAACAATAGCACCACTTTCAGTTGCAATTTCCCTGGTTCTATCTGTGCTCAAATTATTCACAACAATTACTTCTTCAACGTTCTTGCTTTTGCTTGCTAATCTTATTGTTTTTGCTATATTTTTTTCTTCATTAAATGCTGGTATTATTACACTAATTTTCTTCATACACTTCCCCTTATGTTTATTTTACATAATATTTTCACTGTAATTTTGATTATACCACAAAAGAAAAGAAATTACAATATATTTAATTGTACAGATTTATTTTATTATATATTAAAACATCTTTTATTCACTTTTTCTATTTTTTACAATCCTTGCTGGATTACCCACTGCAACAGAATAATCAGGAATATCCTTTGTTACCACAGTGCTTGCTCCTATGATACATCCTTTACCTATTGTTACTCCTGGCAAAATTGTAACTCTAGATCCAATCCATACATCATCACCTATTTTAACTCCTCTTTCAACTTGAAATCCCTGTTTATCCATAGTAATATCAATTCTTTCAAAAGCATGATTTCTTGTATAGATATATACATCTGGGCCCATCATTACATGGCTACCTATTTCAACACCATTTTGTACATACGAATTTTCACCAATCCCTGAATAATCACCAATCTTAACATGAGGATTGATTTTTGCCCTTCGTTGAATATTAACTTTTTTTCCGACAGAATCTACATAGCCTCTTAAAAAGAAGAATCTTATTTTTTCAAAAAAACCATCTGCGCTATTTTTGCTCTTTGGTAAATTTGATGCTATCCTTCGATACATAAATTCAGCTACTTTATTTTTAAGCTTCATATATATTTTCCCTTTCATTATTTTTAATATTGCGTAGAATTATAATAGCTTTAACCATTTTTCTAGTTCATTCTTATACTTATATCCTGCTAATTTTTTCTTATACAGCTCTGATTTTTTTATAATTCTATCTAGATATCTTGTATAGTCCTCTGCATTTAGGTCAATTATTATTCCGTTATAATCATCCGTAACTTGCTCATAGGCGCTTGGAAAATTTGTTATTATTACAGGAGTTTGTACAGATTTTGCCTCTGTAATAACATTTCCCCATGTCTCGTAATCGCTTAATTGTACCAAATAATCTGCTTTTTTTATATACGGATATGGATTATCTTTGTAACCAATAAATTTTACTTCATTGTACTGTTCAAACGAACTTTTTATTTCATGCTCCATGTTACGACCTTTTCCTATAACAATATATTCAAAATCTATATTATTCTCTTTAAGTAGTTTTACAAGTGTTAACATACGATTAAAACCTTTTCCTGCTGATATTCTTGATACTGTGATTAACTTCAATTTTTTTTCATTATTCAAAATATTTTCTTCAATTGTTGCATTTGCAAGGGTTTCAATCTCTTTTGGCAAAAAATTGTGTATTACTATCGAATTTTTTGAAGTATTTAACTCATTCTGCACCGTTTTTGAAACACATATAATTTTGTCTATTATATCCATAAACTCATTATTTTTCAATACATTGTTTGGTAAATCTAATGGTTTACTATGAACCCATAAAAAGTTTCTATTTGCTTGTATACTATTCTTTAACTTATCATAATCTATATATAACCTACACCACACACATATATCTGCATATATGCATGATTTTAGATCTAATTTATGAACATATGCATGTTTAGATAATATTTTCATAACAGTATTGTCAAGTTTTGTATCATCTATATAAACTATCTCTATATCGTAAAATTTATATAGATTATCAATCAGGGTTTCTATGCATTTTTCTATTCCACCACTTAATAAAGTCTCATTATAAAAAACAATTTTCATTGTTATACTCCTATTTCAATATATATTTTTTGCAACTTCCATTATCAAAAATAAAATTATCAAAGCAATAATCATATTTTTCATTAAAATACGCATCTATAGCCATTACTACACCATAGTGTGTTACAATTAAAACATTTGTATATTCATTATACAACTCTTTTAATGTGTCCATCTCCGTAAATACTCGATTTAAAAATGTTCGTATCGGCTCAACATGATCTGTTGAGCAATTTTTTTCAACATTCCAGAGCTCCTTTATGTTTTTAGGTTGTGTACCTTCTAGATTTCCATATATTCTTTCTCTAAAATTATCATTTTTTATAATGTTGCTTTTATCTGTAGCAATTTTTGCTGTTTCCATTGCTCTTTTTAAGCTTGATGCTATAACTACATCGAAATCAATTTGTTTTAATTTTTCCTTCAAAATAAGGGCTTGCTGTCTACCAGTTTCATTTAATGGTATATCTGTGCTTCCTAATAAAATTTTCTTTTTATTCCAATCAGTTTGACCATGTCTAACTACATATAAATTCATATAAAATCCTCTAAATAATTTTTTTATAACAATATTATAATATCATAAATAAGTAATTTGCGCAAGTTAAATGTTGAATGAGGATAGTGTCATGGCTCTTTTTGACAAAAATGTAGTTTAGCTCTTCCAAACAAATCTAATTCCTTCTTCACCAATATCACCATTTGGAACGAAATTACATTTTTGTAATACTCTAATAGACGCAATATTGGTCTCTTCTGCCTCTGCTTCAATTTGTTTTACATCTTCTTGCATTGATGCCCATTTTACAACTGCTTGAACTGCCTCTGTAGTATATCCTTTGTTTTCATATCCGTCATTTATGCCATAACCTATTTCAACAATTCCATTTTCTGATATTCCTTTAAATGATAAACTTCCAACAATTTCATTAGCTACATCTTTTAATTCCATAAACCATAAAGTATACCAAATATAATTTTCAGGATATTTTAAACAACCATTTAACATTTCATTATATGCTATTTTTAATATTTCATTTTTCTCGTTTTCTACAACTTCTTTCATTTTATCTATAGAAATTGGATAAATTTTCAATCTTTCAGTTAATAAACATTTTTCCATATTCTGAATGCTTTGCACGTCCACATTTTCTTTATGTGCTCTTACATAAATTTCTTGTCTACCTTTTTCTATAAAGTCTTGTCTATTATTTTTTATCCCATATACTATTGTTTCGATAGGATAATACTGCTCTACAATGTCTTGATATTCTTTAGCTTTTTCAATATCAATATTTCCATATAATTTTAAAATTTCAATTCCAAAGTCTTGCCCAATTTCTTCTTCTGAATTTTCTAATAAATATATGAAATCGCAATATTCATCAATTATTCCAGAATCTCCAAAATCTATAACACCTGCTAATCTGTTATCATTATCTAGCAAAATGTGGTTACAACTAAAATCATTATGACATAAACATTTTTTACCATCAAAAATATCTGTAGTATATAATCTTTTCATAAAATTTTCTACATATTGCTTTTCATTCATATCTAAGTCTTCATATATTGTATCTTTTAATAGTTGATATTCTTCTAATACATTTTGTTTATTGTCTATTGAATATGAACTGATTTCTCTATAATCTAAATAATGCATTTGTTTTAAAAATGTTGCAATATCCTGTTTTAATAAATTTTTCTCATTTTCTGATAAAGAATAATATAATTCTGGAGTCAAAAATGTTCCTTTTATTTCTTTATAACCTAATATTGATAAATCTTCGCTTAGATATGAATATTCTATTTTAGGAATTTTTATATTAGTTTGTAAATTCTCATTTAAAAAATCATATATAGCCTTTTCTTTTTCATAGCTTTTTTTCTTATTAGCACTAAATTTAATTTTAAATATATATTCATCATTTATTAAATAAGCTTTACTGTCATAGCCTTCACCAATTAATTTTATGTTTAAAATATCTATATTTAATTTTTCTTTTATGATATTTCTTATTTCATCATCATTTGATAGTATTAATTCCATTTTACTGTTCAATTCCTCTCCTAAAAATTATTAACTTTCTATTTACTAACACTATTTGTGATAATTTTGCTCTTTATACTAATTATTCACCTAAAACAACCTTGCAAATGTTTTTATACTTATCTTGGAATAGCTCTTTAGTTTTAACACTTAAATCGTTGTAATCTTTTTCGAAACATTCTTTCATCCATCTTCTTACATCGTTTAATCCGACGTTACATCTATTAAATGCTGAATTAAATAACATCGGAATATTGTCAAAATGTGCAAGAATATCGCTATCTGCTACACACAAATCTTCTATGCTGGTGGCATTTTTACTACTGCGATGGTTGTATACAGTGCTTAAAACTTTACACATTTTATCCTTGGGATAATTATATTTCATTAACATTTCCTCTGCCAATATTTTCCCATTAATATGATGGTCTTTCTTGTCCCCTATCCTACATATCAGAGCTATATCATGTAATAAAGCTCCTAGTTTTACTATTTCCATATCTGCTCCATATTGTATTGCAAGTTTTTGGCTTTCTTCATATACATACTTTATATGTTCATTCCAAAAATCATAATGATCTTCGGCATTATTTTTATATTCTTCAATTTTTTCTTTTACTTGAATTTCAATAATATCTACAATATTCATAAAATCACTTATCCTTTACTTTTTATAAATCTCTCTTATTCTGCCACAATCTGTTGTCATACATTTCTTTAGTTATTAATAATTGCTTAGCAATTTTTTTATTTCCAAATACAATTTCTTCCTGCTCTAAATTAGTATGTATAAAACCTGCTTTTTTAAAAGATTTAATAGCACTAATTCTATCTAAAGGAACAATATCTGATAATTCGCTTATCTTATTTTTTTTAAATGCAATTCTTTCTAATTGTAATAAGGCTTTATATGAATATCCTTTTCCTCTATATTTATCTTGAATAATTATACCCATGCTATGAATATCTCCGTCAGGATAATAATATATTTCTCCAACTGGTTCATCTATTTCATAATCATATATGTATGCAAAATATCTATCTGGTTCATTATTTATCCACTTATTATACCATTCAATCATTTCATCATTATTTTTTGAAATTGTGCCATTTTCTTTATTATAACCTTTTAGGTTGATATCATATCCTGCATTATAATTCATTGTTTTAGGATCAAGCATCCATTCTTGTCTATAATGGAGTTCATCAATTGCAGGTGTTTTTAAATAAATATTAGCCATATTATCATCTCACTTTCATATTTAGGATATTATATCATATGAAAGGACAGATCTTATCGATTTGTCCTTAATTTTGTTAATTGTTTATAATTTTTACTTCCACTACAGTTCTTATATTTTTTACCACTGCCACATGGGGCGAATATTCAATATTTTATAAAAAATAAGTAAAATATTATAAATAAATTCTAATAAATTGCCTAATTTTTCTAATAATTTGTATAACTCTCAAAAAAGGCTCTGGTCATTTTTTACAACCATTACATACTGTATCTAAAATCGTATCTAAAAAGCGAGAGTTTTCACATAAAATTATTTTATCTTTTTATGCCAAAATCCTATTGAATCTTCTGTTTCAAATCCAGCACTATTATATACTTTTTTTCTCCAATCATAGGAATTAATATAACAATTTTCTATATTCATTTCTTTTAGTCTATTAATTACACCATAAAGCATTTGTTTAGCTAAACCTTTCATACGATACTTTTCTCTTGTACAAACTGGTTCAATAAATGCTGTGCTTGTATTTTTATTAACATAACAGAAACAATATGTACATATATCTCCATCATCTGTGACTATTAAACTTTCAAAACTATCTTTATAAAACTGAGAATTTTTTCTTCCTTGATAAGCTAATGCTCCTTCTCTAAAAGTACCAGTTAATATTCCATCATCATCTGCAGGATGAAAACCATAGTGACAAGCTTTAGCTTTCATATTATCATCTAAATTTTCACCATAGACTTGTTTAAAACCATCAGGTAAATTTATTTCATAATTTGTTTCTAATGGATGTTGAACATTGTCAAAGTCGCCAGCTTCATCACGAGTGTATCCTCGTTTTTTTAATTCGTCAGCTTGATATTCTAAACTGTCATGTGAAACTACTAAAAAATTTCTACTTCCATCTTTTTCTTTTTCGAATAATGGTAATAATTCTTTTTCTGACAAATCTAACATTTGACTAAAAATATTTTCATATCCTTTTTTAATACAACTATTAAAAGAATCTCCATCAGGAACAACAATACCAACTATTTCATTATTATCTTCAAAAAGATAAATATAATCTGATGATTTTTCTAATCCTCTTTCATCATGATATAATGTATCAATTCTAAATATCAAATCATCAAATCTTTCTGGTAACCAAGATACCATATTCTTATTATATTTATATTGATTAGTCAAAAATGAAATAACCCTATCATAATCTTGATCTTTATTAAATTTCTTAATATTCATGCTAATCACTCCACTTATTAATTTCATAAATATTATAACATATAAATCGTAATTTTTACTTGTCTGACAATTACATTTTTACGGATTAGTCGAAAAAAATCGTATCTAAATCGTATCTAAACGGCATTTTTTATAAAATATTGAATTTTAAGAAAAATAAAACCCCTTGTAAAGTCTTTATTTACAAGGGGTTAAGACCTATCGGCCACAACAATTTTTATATTTCTTACCTGAGCCACATGGACATGGATCATTTCTTCCAACTTTAGGCTCCTCGTTAACTACTGTTTTGTTAAGTCCACCCTCTTTTGGTTTTACAGTTCCATCAACTAAGTTGATAGCAGCATCTTCAAGTCCTGCACCTGTAATTTCAGCAGTTTCTGCTCTCTTAACATTTTCTTCTTTCTTTTGGATGTTTAGCATAATTTTAGCTACATCATCTTTTAAGTCTTCAATCATGCTATCAAACATATCTGCACCTTCAAGTCTATATTGAACAACTGGATCTTTTTGAGCATATGCACGTAATCCTATACCATTTTTAAGTTCATCCATATCGTCAATATGATCCATCCATTTTTGATCAACAACTTTTAAGATAACAACTCTTTCAAGCTCTCTCATATTTTCACTACCGAATTCATTTTCTTTAGCTTCATATATTTTATGAGCTTTTTCTTTAACTTCATTTATAACATCTTCAACAGAAGCATTTTCTTTCTTTAAAGATTTAATATCAGTAATTCCGAAAGTAGTTTCGATATCTTGTATTAATGATTCAGAATTTGCAAGTTCTTCTTCTGCAACATAGCTTTCTACCATTCTTTCAATAGAATCATCAATCATATTCATTGCATTGCTTCTTAAATCTTCACCGTCAAGAACTTGTTTTCTTTGAGCATAGATTATTTCTCTTTGAGAGTTCATAACATCATCATATTGAAGAACGTGCTTTCTAATGCTAAAGTTCTTTCCTTCAACTTTCTTTTGAGCTCTTTCAACAGCTTTTGAAATCATTCCAGAATTGATTGGCATATCTTCATCAGCATCTAATCTCTCATAAACTGCAATTATTCTATCTCCACCGAAAATCTTCATTAAATCATCATCTAATGCAATATAGAATCTTGATTCACCTGGATCTCCTTGACGTCCTGAACGTCCACGTAACTGGTTATCAATACGTCTTGACTCATGTCTTTCAGTACCAATTATTTTTAAGCCTCCAGCTTCAATAACTTTCTCTTTTTCAGCTTTGATTTTTTCTTCAAATTTATCCTTTAATTCTTTATAATGAGCTCTCTCTTTCTTGATTTGCTCATCATCTGTCTCATAAAATGTTGTAGCTTCTTCAACTTGCTCTGGTGTATATTTTTCCATTCTTAATTGTTGTTTAGCTAAATATTCACTGTTCCCTCCAAGCATAATATCAGTACCACGACCTGCCATGTTAGTAGCAATTGTAACAGCACCATATTTACCAGCTTGAGCTATAATTTCAGCTTCTTTTTCATGTTGTTTAGCATTCAATACTTCATGTTTAATTCCTTCTTTTTGAAGCATTTTGCTTAATTTCTCTGATTTTTCAATTGAAACTGTACCAATAAGAACTGGTTGTCCTTTGGCATGACTTTCTTTAACTTCATTAACTACTGCTCTAAACTTAGCGGCTTCATTCTTATATATAACGTCGTTATTATCTATTCTTATCATAGGTTTGTTTGTTGGAATTTCGATAACATCTAATTTATATATTTCTTGGAATTCAGCATCTTCAGTTTTAGCAGTACCTGTCATTCCTGATAATTTTTCATACATTCTGAAATAATTTTGGAATGTAATTGTAGCTAATGTTTTTGATTCGTCAGCAATCTTAACATGCTCTTTGGCTTCAATAGCTTGATGTAATCCATTATTGTATCTTCTTCCATACATAATACGTCCTGTAAATTCATCTACTATTAGAACTTCTCCATTTTTTACGATATAGTCTATATCTTTTTTCATAATTCCATGTGCTTTAAGAGCTTGGTTAACATTATGAACTAATTCTGAATTCTCTAAATCATTAAAGTTTTCTAATCCGAATTCTTCTTCAGCTTTTTTAATACCTTTATCAGTTAATGAAGCAGATTTTGCTTTTAAATCTACGATATAGTCATAATTTTCATTATCTTCAGCTTGCTCTAAATTCTTTACATCTTCTTCTACAATAACTTTTGGTGTTAATTTTCTAACAAAAGAATCTGCTTTAGAATATAAGTTGGATGATTTATTTGCTCTACCTGATATAATAAGTGGTGTACGAGCCTCATCAATTAAAATACTATCAATCTCATCTACGATTGCATATTTTAATTTTCTTTGAACTAATTGCTCTTTATATATAACCATATTATCTCTTAGATAATCGAATCCATATTCATTATTTGTACCATATGTTACATCACAATCATATGCTGCCTTCTTTTCATTTGGTTTCATATCATTAACTATAATACCAACTGATAAACCTAGGAATTTATATAAATTTCCCATCATTTCTCCTTGATATTTAGCTAAGTAATCATTTACAGTAATTACATGAACACCTTCTCCTGTTAACGCATTTAAATATGCAGGAAGTGTTGCAACTAAAGTTTTACCTTCACCTGTTTTCATCTCGGCAATTCTACCTTGGTGTAATATAATACCACCTATTAATTGTACATCGAATGGTCTCATTCCTAATACTCTGACAGATGCTTCTCTTACTACTGCAAATGCCTCTGGTAAAATATCATCAAGTGTTTCTCCATTACTTAATCTTTTTTTGAATTCGTTTGTTTTTGCACATAATTCTGAATCACTTAATTTTTTCATAGAGTCTTCTAGTGCATTTATTTGCTCTACTAGTGGCATAACTCTTTTAACTTCTTTTTCACTATATGTTTTGAATAAACCCATTATAAATTCTCCTTTTCTATCTTGTGTATCTTTCAAATTTATCTTTCAGTACTATATCACTAAAAATTTAATTTAGCAATAAAAATCATATTTTTTTTTATATAATAATAAAATTATAAAAATATATTTTACAGAAAGAAGGCTATTATGTTTATTTTTAATGTAAATTTAAATAAATCCAAATATACAAAATTTGTTATGTATGCTTTTATAATAATTATTATTTCTCTTATATTCTTATTTAGATATTTATTGAATACTAAAACAACATATGTAAATGATTCTATTAATCCTAGTGAAATCTCTGAAATCACTCCAGAAAATTATACTAGCATTTTAAAAACTACTACAGATAATTTAGATATGTATGTTGGTCAAAAAATTAAATTTACTGGATTCGTGCATAGACTTTATGATTTTAATAATAATCAATTTGTTCTAGGTAGAGAAATGATTTACAATCAAACTTCTGATAATACAGCCGAGGCAGTTATCGTAGGATTCTTATGCGAATATGAAAATGCTTCTTCCTATGCTCAAGGCACTTGGGTTGAAATTGAAGGGGTCATCTCAAAAGGATTTTATCATTCAGAAATTCCTGTAATAAAAGTAACTAGCTTTAAGAAGAGCCAATGCCCTAGTAATCCTTTTGTTAATCCTCCAGATGATAACTTTTTACCTACTAGTACTTTATAAAAAGGGAGTTGCTCTCCCTTTTTATTCTAACATTGATTTTACTAATCCTTTATCTATCTTATTTTCAAATAGATTTTTTAATATTATTAATATAATTGGTCCTACGAATAATCCCCATACTCCACAAAATTTAAAACCTGTATACATAGCAACTAATGTAAATATTGGATGTATCCCTATTTGACCACTTACTATCTTAGGTTCAATTATCTGCCTTGTTACAGTCATTATTAGCCATAATATTAAAATTGCTATTCCTAAACTCCAGTTTCCCTTGCAGGAAGCTATTATTGCCCAAGGAATCATAACTGTTCCAGAGCCTAATATAGGCATTGCATCTACAAAGCCAATTCCTATTGCAGCTAGAAGCGGATATCTTATATTAAATCCAACTAATGAATATATATATAATCCAATTAGTGATATTATAAATGATACTCCTATTAAAATTAGTTGGGCTTTTAGATAACTTCCTAAAGATTTTGATATAGATTTTACGTGTACAGATATACTCCTTACCCAATTCCTTGGTAAATGATGCTCTAATTGATCAATCATGTAAATCTTATCAGTACTAATAAAATATAATGATATTATAGTTATTACTATATAAAATCCTAATGTCGGTAATGCAGTTAATTTTTCTAAAGTTCCAGTTAAAAATTTTTTTGCTATTTCTGATACATTAACTACTAAACTTTGAGTCGAATTAGTTATTATATTATTTATCTGATCTGAAAATTGCAACTTACTAAAATTAATTTTTGATGTTTTCTCCATTACAAAATTATAAATTATATTTGCATATTCATTAATATTTTTCAATAAGTTTGATGATTCGGATATTAGTGTTACAATTCCCCAAACTAGCAACCCTATTATAATAGCTAGTACAACTATTAGAATTAGCAATGCACTGGTTTTTCTTTTAAAATTGAATTTATTCATTATTAATTTTATAAGCGGCTCTATTAGTAAATATAAAATAAAAGCTATTACAAATGGCATATAAAATACTGCTAGCTTTAACCCTATACATATTAATACTATAGATAAAATAAATAAAATTGTTTTTATTATAACTTTTTTTACATCTTTTTTTCTCATATACATATGTACTCACCCATACTATTTTATGTAATAACTGCAATTTTATTCAAAAAAATAAGGTGGTATATTTCCCACCTTATTATATTTTACTTACTATTTTTACTTTTATCATTATCATCAAGCATTAATCCAAATGCTGTTGCAACTGGTCTAGTTTTATGAACACCATCACTGTTTATTGGATCATTCAATATTTTATAATTTTCTACTAATACACTAGAAGTTCCTCCGTCTAATGCTGCTGCATTTACTGCTCCATACTTTTGCATAAGCTCTATTAATTGATTCATAGTAGCCCCTGCTTTTCCAACTCTTCTACCATCTATAACTAAGAAAATTATTACTCCATCTTCTCTTTGTCCAATTGCAGTTCTTGGAGCTGTTCCCCAACCACCATTACCAACAACTTTAGAAGCTTGGCCATTTACTATTAAAAATGGTCCTGTAGTAACAGCATCTCTTATTTTCATTTTTTCAGCTTGAGCTGCAGTTAGTTTTCCAACAATTAGATTATTATTTTCATCAAAACCTACTAATCCACCTTCACCAGTATATACCTTATTTGTAACAACTTTTCCATTTGCAATAGTTATACCTTGTGGTGTTCCTCCAGTTCTATCTTCTTTTAAATCAATAAAAAATCCTCCGTTTACTGCTAACACAGCTTTATTCTTTTCTGCCATTTTAGTTACATATTGGCCTGATTTATTTAGGTTTTCTGTTACCATTGTATGTATTTTTGATGGATCATATACAAATGCTGCATATCCTGTAAATGATTTTCCACTTATTTCTACAATTTTATATTCTGGATGTGCAGGATCCCTTTCTAGAACTTGCCTATCATATTCATCTTTATATGTAACAACTTGATTTGAACTTGCTGCTTTTCCATTTATTAAACTGGTATCTGTAATATCTTGTACTTCTACCATTTTATTATTATCTAAAACTTCTGCTATAGTTTCTGAACTATAAAACCATGTAGCTAAATATTGATGCGTCATTGTTGTCATTGCTGTTGTAATGTACCACTCTCTAAATCCTTTATATGGTCCATACATTAAAAATAATACTGCTATTGATCCTAATATTATACAGTTTGCCATAAAAGTACAAAACTTTGCAAAAAAAGATTTTTTAACTTTTATATTTTTTTCGCCTTTTAATATTTGGCTTTTTGTTTTTTGCTCTTTTTCTTTTACTAGTAAACTCATTTGTAATTCCTTTCTATTTATAATTAATTTATATGTTTAAATATTATTTTCGATAAAATCATAAATATTTTAACAAATATACATATATTAATCAATGCCTTCTATAAAAAAATATTCAATTTCTTTATTTTTTCGACATTATTTTTAATAAAAGATGCAGTAATATAGGCATTTCTACATCTTTTATTACTTATTAAATTTTTAATTAATTTGTATAGAGTTGTTTGCACATATTAGTTTACATATTTTAAAAATAATCTCCGTGGTGTCAACTTATTCTGTATACCTTTATAGTAATATTGGTTGCAATTGACTTCTATCTAATGCTTCTTCTAAAGTTTTAAGTATATATGTTTCATCAAATACTAATGATCTTGGTTTCGTGATTGGGTTATCCTGCCTAAAAGGCACTACATAGTAATTGTTTCTGTTTAATAGTTTACCTATATTCTCTGCTGAACCAGATAATCCATCATTTGTTGAAATAGCTATTACTACAGGATTTCCATTTCTCAAATGTGACTTTGTTGCCATAGTGGCTGGAGTATCTGTTATTCCATTAGCAAGTTTTGCTATTGTATTTCCAGAGCAAGGTGCTATTAACATTATATCAGTCATTCCTTTAGGACCTATTGGCTCTGCCCCCTGTATTGTATTAATAATTTTTTTGCCAGTTATGTTTTCAATTTGATCTATTATGTCTTTTGCCTTTCCAAATTTTGTATCTAGCTCATAACTATTGTATGACATTATAGGAATAACATCAGCCCCCAATTTTACCAATTCCTTTATTTGTTTAATTACTTTTTCAAATGTACAAAATGAACCAGTCATTATTACTCCTACTTTTTTGTTTTTTAAATCCATAAAATCACCTCTCATTATTTTATGGTCTTATGTAAATTCTGTTACATAATTGAAAAATAATCTTTGTGGCGTCAACTTTTTATGTTTCTTTTATTGCTATAAAAAAACGAAGTATCCACTATACTTCGTTTTCATCATTATCATCATATATATTTCCTATTATTCTAATACTATCTATTAAATCACTATACTCTATACCCTCTGCATAAAAATTATTTTTCTGATATCTTAGCCATTGATTTTGCATTGTTTCATCATCTTTAAGCTCTTCTAAAACATTTTTCCAATCTTTGATAATTTCTGTTGATTCCCTATGCTCTGCTGTATAATTTATAGCAACTCTTAATGTTTTTTTATTCACATTTTTATTTTGAGTTTTCCATAACATATATATATCATAAAAATCTCTTATTCTTGTTCCTAGCACTCCTCTTTTAATAATTGCTTCAAACTTCTCTGATAATACTGTTTCAACATTATATGACCAAACATGAATTTTCCTATCTTCTAACATTAAGTCAAAACTATATTCAATTTCTCTGTATGTAATTTTATCCCCTGTTGTTACATCTATTTTCATTATTACAGGCATAGTATTTGAATATTTAGCTTCAAATGTCAATCGATATCCATTATAGTCGTCATTTTCTCTAATTTCTTCAACTTTATTAATCTTTAATGTAATGTCATCTTCTAGGTCTATTGCACATACTTCTTCCATTATATTTTTTACATTTTCTTCTGTTAGCTCAAAACCCTTTATTGTAGTATCAATATCCATAGTAGTTCTGCTATCTATTCCTAACATTGCAGAAATAAGCATTCCACCTTTTAATATAAAATTATCTTTATATTTTGATACCGAAATCCTTTCTAATAATCTTTCTAACATATAAGTTTGCAAAACTGATTGTGCTGATACTTTATTTTTTTTTGCTATATTATTTATTGTGGCTTTTAAGCTCATTGGGTTCTTTTTCAATCTAATACCTCCATATATTGTTTCAATATTTTATCTATCTTTAATTTTTTAGCATATTTATATAATAAATTCAAGTTCTTTTTTGGTAATTTAAAATATTCTTTCATTGCAGTATTAAAAATTTGTGGATCGATTTTATTTCTATCTCTAATTATATCGCATATAGTTCTTTCTAAATCATATATTCTGATTGTTGTTCCGTCTTCTAAATCCATTGTTGTTTCACCTAAAGAAAAATTTTCTGATTTCATATAATGTGATACTACTGAATAATCTGTAACCCTAACAGTACTTGGAAACGTCATATCTAAATTATATGGTGTTCTATCTGTTAAATGATAAAAATATAATGCAGTATTATGTGAAAATATTCCTGATTTAAACCTTTCCCCTGTTATAAAAAATTCGTTAACATCTTTATCAGCTTTTACATATAACCCTTTTATTAATTTTATTAAAATTCCTTTTTCTTCCATTATTTTTAAATACTGTCTATGGATATTGTTAGCCTCTAAATCTTTTACTCTAAGGAACCCATTGTTTTGCTCTACTAAAGCTTCTATTTTTTCATAATTATTCATAATATCACCTCCTTTAAAATTTTTTCTTTTTTTGACTTTCATATACATATTATATATCATATGTATGTTATTGTCAAGTTTTTTGTTGACGGTCGTATACATTTCAATTGTTGTATGTATATAATTGTCAATTTTATTATATAAAAAATAAAAAAATACATCCTTTATAATTAAGATGTATTTTTTGCTTTATTTATTGTTTCATTTAATTATTAATAGTTTTCTGCTTTAATTTCAAAATAAGATTGAGGATGCTCACAAACTGGACAAACTGCAGGAGCTTCTTTTCCTATACAAATATGTCCACAGTTTCTGCATTTCCAAATTTTTTCTCCATCTTTGCTAAATACTAAATCACCTTCAACATTTTCTAATAATTTTCTATATCTTTCTTCATGCTCTTTTTCTATCTTTCCAACAGATTCAAATAGATATGCTATTCTATCAAATCCTTCTTCTTTTGCTGTTTTAGCAAATTCTGCATACATATCTGTCCATTCAAAATTCTCTCCATCTGCAGCATCTTTTAAATTTTGTGTTGTTGTTGGAACTTCTCCATCATGAAGTAATTTAAACCATATTTTTGCATGCTCTTTTTCATTATCTGCTGTTTCTAAAAATAAAGCAGCAATTTGCTCATATCCTTCTTTTTTGGCTTTACTTGCATAATATGTATATTTGTTTCTAGCTTGAGACTCTCCTGCAAAAGCGGTCATTAAATTAGCCTCTGTTTTTGATCCTTTTAATTCCATTCTTCATACCTCCTATTGTTTACTTGTAATGTTATATCATCTTGACAATAAAAAATCAATAGTATAATTTTACTACTTATATCATTTTATCTACTTTATATCATTCATATCATATAAATTTGGAACTAAATTTTTCTTAGACACAAATTTAGCAGCTGTTACGGCTCCATCTGCAAAAAGGGTTCTTGAATATGCTGTATGTTTGATTTCGAAACTTTCATTTTCGCTAAAAAATATGACAGAATGCTCGCCTACGATATTCCCACCTCTAATAGAGCTAATTCCAATTTCATTTTTTGACCTTTTCTCATGTTTACTATGTCTATCAAATTCATATGACATTGAATTATTCAATGCTTTATTTATAGATTCAGCAAGTAACATTGCTGTTCCACTTGGACTATCTATTTTTCGATTATGATGTGTCTCAATAATTTCTATATCATTACTTTTTAATATTTGTGCCAAATTAGCTACAATTCTACACATTAGATTTATATCTAAAGACATATTAGCCGATTTAAATATTGGTATATGCTTTGAAGCTTCTTTAATCTCCGCTTCTTGCTCTGGATTAAATCCAGTAGTAGCTATTACCACAGGTATTTTATTATCAACAGCATATTTTAAAACATTCATAGTAGCAACAGGAATTGAAAAATCAATTATAACATCCGCTTCATCATTAATATCATTATAATTTGTATATACAGGGAATGTATATTCACCAGTATTCTCCTTATCAATACCACCTATTAGCACACAATCATTATCAAGATTAACAATCTTAGCAACTTCTTGTCCCATTTTTCCATTACACCCATTAATTAAAACCTTAATCATTAAAAACTCCTTTCTACATTTTAAAGTGGAATTGGGGACGGTTCCTTTTTCCACTTTTGGGGAATTGGGGACGGTTCTCTTTTCCACTTTTTTTGTTTATTATAATAATGCTTTTTTTAATAGCTCTTTTTTATCTTCACTCATTTCCACTAATGGTAATCTTGGTACTCCAAAATTATAGCCTTTCATATTTAAAGCTGCTTTTATCGGAATAGGATTTACCTCTGAAAATAAGTTATCTACCAAATTTAAACAATTCAATTGCTTTCTAGTAGCTTCTTTTACATTTCCATTTAAATAATCATATACCATATCATGTGTATACTTAGGATATATATTAGATAAAACGGATATTACTCCAATTCCCCCCACTGATAGTACTGGTATAATCTGATCATCATTTCCGGAATAAATTGACAAATTATCTTGACATAGAGAAGCAATCTTAGCAACTTGTGATATATTCCCACTAGCTTCTTTTATTGCTACTATATTATCTATTTTTGATAATTCAAAACAAGTTTCTGGTAAAATATTTACACCTGTTCTTCCTGGTACATTATACATTATTATAGGTAATGATGTGTTTTTAGCAATTGCTTTGTAGTGCTCTATTAAACCTTTTTGTGTTGTTTTATTATAATATGGTGTTACCACTAATACTCCATCCACACCTATTGATTCGGCGTATTTTGTTGTTTCTATTGCTGATGCTGTATTATTTGAACCTGTTCCTGCTATTACTGGCACTCTCTTATTAACAGTATCTACCATGAATTTAATAGTATCTCTTCGCTCTTGCTCTGTCATTGTTGCAGCTTCACCTGTAGTTCCACATACTATTATTGCATCTACCCCTTCTGCTATTTGTTGCTCTATTAGTTTCTTAAATTCCTCAAAATTAATTCCGTTTTCATTAAAAGGTGTTGCTATTGCGGTACCACAACCTCTAAATAATATTTTTTTCATATTAAACCTCCTCCTCATATTTTTATTTGTTACTCATTAATTTTATATCACAAAAAGTATATATATGTATATACGAATTTTTGTTTGCTTTTAATTTCTAATACAATATCATTAGCTTTGTATAAGCTTTTCTAATATCTGTACAGCATTACTTGCTGCTCCTTTTCTTGTATTATCTGCAACTACCCACATATTAATTCCTGATTTAACACTATAATCTCTCCTTATTCTTCCTACTAATACTTTATCTTGATTATTTGAATCTATTGGCATAGGATATATATTATTATTTATATCATCCTTTACAATTATCCCATCCGCTTCCTTCAATGTTTCTATTAAGTCATTGATTTCAAAATCTTTTTCAAATTCTACATTAATAGACTCACTATGAGAATTGAATACTGGTACTCTTACAGTAGTAGCTGTTATTGGTAAATTTGGTCTTTTTAAAATTTTTCTAGTTTCATCTATCATTTTATGCTCTTCTTTAGTGTATCTATCATCTGTAAAATCATCTATATGAGGTATACAATTATTGAATATATCATATGGAAATTTTCTTAATTCATACTTTGTATTTCCTATATAATTTTCTATTCCTGATTCTAAATCTTGTATACCTTTTAAGCCTGCACCTGACACAGCTTGATATGTTGAATATACAATCCTCTTTATCTTATATTTTTTATCCAATGGACTTAATGGAACTACAGCCTGTATAGTAGAACAATTAGGATTAGCTATAATGCCATTATTACGTTCCGCTTCTTCCATATTAACCTCAGGAACTATTAATGGTACATCTTTACACATTCTAAAAAAACTACTATTATCTATTATCGTACATTCGTTCGTTTTTGCAATTTGAGCATATTTTTCTGATACTTTTGCTCCTGCAGTAAATATTGCATAATCAAATCCTTCATCAAATGATTGCTCTGTTAATTCCTGAACAATATATTTCTCATTATTAAAAATTAATGTACTACCAGCAGATTTACTTGAAGCAAAAAACTTATATTCACCAATAGGAAGATTTTTTTCTTCTAAGACATTTCTAACAATTCTTCCAACAACTCCTGTACAACCTACTAAAGCTAATTTATATTTTTTCATATTAATCACCAAATCCTTTCTTGATTAATTTTATAAATTTCTTCTGAAAATATAACAAAAAGCAAAAAAAATATTAAATATTGCACACACAATACTTAATATTTTTAATATTATCTTTCATTATCATTGTCTATATACATATTATTATTTTCTTTTGATGTATTTTCTAAATTGCATATATCTTTAGGTTTGCTCTTTTTTCTTTTATATGAATTCTTGAAATAACATTCATGTCGTATTTCAAATGCTTGTTTACAATATTCCTCTGCTGATATATATTTGCATGATATTCTTTTTTTACCTAATTCAAATTTAATCTGCTCTTCTGTATTTCCTTCTTTAACTAAATCATACACAATATTTAATATCTCTAAATATGTTCCATTTTTATCTAATAAAGAGCTCCTAAAAATTCGAATTTCCAATTCCTCTAATTTTTCTACTGATATGTCTATTGAATATTTGCTTTGTAAGTTTTTAATGATTTCTACATCCATATATCCATTTAAAACCCAAGTTATTATTTTATTTTTAACTTCATCATTTATCAAATTATCTAGTAACACTTCATTATCTTTTTCAATCTTCTTAATAAACACTGTTCGCACGAATAAGCATTTTGCTTTAATTACTTCTCTATTTTCTATTCCTACTTCTTTATTAAAATAATTTACTATTTCTCTATCTTTATATCCTTCTTTATACATTCGCATAATATTTAAATTCGTTAAATGTTCCTCAATCAACTCCTTCTGTTCAACACTTATATCATTATATAATCTGATTATAGCTCCATTCTGGATTTGATATTCTGTTAAAAAATCAACATAATCTTCGTATGTTATACCTTTTATATTATTTTTAAAAAGGTCCTTATATATTTTTGTATAACTAATTTTTGTAGATTGTAATTCATCTATTATCTTCTTTTTATCATCATCTGATATTTTTGACATAGTAACTTACTCCTTTAACAATTTAAAATATACTATATTATATATCTCTTTTATTGTTATGTCAACTGTTCGGTGGTGGAATTGGGGACGGTTCTTTTTTCCACCTTTTTCTATCGTTTTGTTTATTAGTTACGACTTTAAAAGCTTATTATCTCATTATATATACTTATTGCATAATTATCCGTCATTCCTGCTATATAATCAATAACAGCCTTACAATAATCTTGTTTTGAATACTCATATATCAATTTATTTTTAAAACTACTATTTCTTTCTTCTTTGATAGGAAAATATTTAATAATCCAATTTTTAAATTCTGATATTGTTTTAGGATAAATTTTTTGTGCATTTTCGAAATTTTCAGCAATATTGTCTTCAGAATATAAATTTTTCAAAGTTACATATATTCTATTAATAACTACATTAAAATATTCATTTGAAGCTTCCATTCTTGAATTAAAATAAATATATTTATAATTAAATTTCTTTATATTATCTATTAAATTTAATTTTTCTTCAGAAAAACATAGCCCCTTATCTACAGTACTATTATTACATAGATCAACTATTAAATCATTAATAATATTAGTATTGTTCAAAGTCATATCAGCATCTATATTCAATATTTGTTTCAATTCGTCAATATTTTCTTTTGTAAGTAATTTTAAATGAAGAGCATCTTCTAAATCTCTTCCTATGTAAGAAATTTTATCTGCAATTTTTACTACACAGCCTTCCCATGTATATGGATTATACTGATTTGGCTTTATATATTGATTTAAATCAATATATTCTGCTCGTGGTTTTAACGCATTTTCATCGATTTCACCACAATGAGAAATAATTCCATCTCTAACAGCATATGTAAGGTTTAAATTTTTTAAATCTCCATTATCATCTTCCAGTAGCTCTATATCATCAACAAAGTGAACTCCATTTTTTTCATGCCAGAAAGATTGGTTAAGCTCTTGTAAAGAAATTTTATTAAGTATCTTCTCTCCGCTATGGCCAAATGGGCTATGTCCTAAATCATGTGCGATAGAAATAGCTTTCGTAAGCTCCACATTTAACCCTAAATATGTAGCTATTGTATTACTTATTGAATCCACATAATTTACATGTTCAATTCTTGTACAAACATGATCACTTGTTGGTGAAAAAAATACTTGAGTCTTATGTTTTAATCTTCTATAAGCATTACAATGTAAAATTCTTGTACAATCCCTTTTAAATTCTGATCTAATATCTCCGCTTCGAGAATATAAACTATCTGCTCTTTTAATTAAATTATTCCAATTAGGATTATTCTCATTTGCTGCTACTGATGAAAAACTTCCTTTAAAACTTTTTTCCATTATTAAAAACCTCCTTAAGTGGAAAAGAGAACCGTCCCCAATTCCCAAAAAGTGGAAATAAGAACCGTCCCCAATTCCATTTTTTATTTTAAAGCTGCTTGTGCTGCTGCTAATCTTGCTATTGGCACTCTGAATGGTGAACATGATACATATGTTAAACCTATTTTATGGCAGAATTCAACTGTTTGAGGATTTCCACCATGCTCTCCACATATTCCTAGCTCTATATTTGGTCTTATTTTTTTTGCATCTTCTATAGCCATTTTCATTAATTTTCCAACACCTACTTGATCTACTCTTTGGAATGGATCAAATTCGAATACTTTTTGCTCATAATAGTATTTTAAAAATTTTCCTGCATCATCACGACTAAATCCATATGTTAACTGTGTTAAATCGTTAGTTCCGAATGAGAAAAATTCTGCTTCTTTTGCTATAGCATCGGCTACTAAACAAGCTCTTGGTATTTCTATCATTGTTCCTATTTTATAAATTAAGTCTGTTCCTGAATTTTTAATAATTTCAGCAGCAGTATTTTCTATTATTTCTTTTACAAATTTTAGCTCTTTTACTTCTCCTACAAGTGGAACCATTATTTCTGGAATAACTTTTACTCCTTCATTTTGAACATTTATTGCCGCTTCTATAATAGCTCTTGTTTGCATTGCCGCTATTTCTGGATATGTTATAGATAATCTACAACCGCGATGTCCCATCATAGGATTGAATTCATGTAAATCTAAAACTACTGACTTTAGCTCTTCAAAACTCATATGCATGTCGTTTGCTAGCTCTGCTATCTCTTCATCTTCGTGTGGCAAAAATTCATGTAAAGGTGGATCTAATAATCTAATTGTTACAGGATATCCTTTCATAGCTCTAAACAAACCTTCAAAATCGTTTCTTTGCATAGGTAATATCTTATTTAAAGCTTCTGCTCTTTGCTCTGGTGTTTTTGATACAATCATTTCTCTTATTGCAGCGATTCTATCTGGTTCGAAAAACATGTGTTCTGTTCTGCATAATCCTATTCCTTGTGCTCCAAAGTTGTAGGCTCTTTCAGCATCTTTTGGATTATCTGCATTAGTTCTAACTTCTAATGTTCTTATACTATCTGCCCATCCCATAAAAGTTGCAAAATCTCCTGAAACTGATGCTTCAACAGTATCTATCCTTTCTCCATAAACATTTCCTGTAGCACCATCTAATGAAATATAATCTCCTTCATGATATGCTGTTCCGTTTTTTGTATAAAATACTTTTTCATCTTCATTAACAGTAAGCTCTTCACAACCAGCAACACAGCATGTTCCCATACCACGTGCTACAACAGCAGCATGAGAAGTCATACCTCCCCTTACTGTTAGTATTCCGTTACAAACAATCATTCCTTCTATATCTTCTGGTGATGTTTCTAATCTAATTAATACTAGCTCTTTTTCTCCTGCATCCTTTAGCTCTTGTGCTCTTGCTGCAGTAAACACTACTTTTCCTGTAGCTGCACCTGGAGAAGCTGGTAATCCCTTTGCAATTGCTTTCGCTTTTTTCAATGCTTTTTGATCAAAATTAGAATGCAATAACTGTTCCAATTGATTTGGCTCTACTTTTAGTACTGCTTCTTTTTCAGTAATTAGACCTTCTTTTACCATGTCAACAGCAACTTTTAGAGCAGCAACTGCTGTGCGTTTTGCATTTCTAGTCTGTAGCATATATAATTTACCATGCTCAATTGTAAATTCCATATCTTGTAAATCTTTATAATGATTTTCTAATTTTTTAGCAAAAGAAATAAATTCATCATATGCCTCTTTATTTAAATATTTTAATGTATCAATAGGCTGTGGTGTACGTATACCTGCTACTACATCTTCACCTTGAGCATTCATCAAAAACTCTCCAAAAACTTCATTTTCCCCTGTTATAGGGTTTCTTGAAAAAGCTACTCCTGTACCACAATCATCTCCCATATTTCCAAAAACCATAGATTGAATATTAACAGCAGTTCCCCAATCTGAAGGAATATCATTTAATTTTCTATATGTTATTGCTCTTGGATTATTCCATGACCTAAATACTGCTTTTATAGCATCTAATAATTGAGCTCTTGTATCTTGAGGAAATTCTTCATGCATATAATCTCTATAAATTCCTTTAAATACTTTTACTAAATCTTCCAAATCATTAGCATCCATATCTGTATCTAAATTTAAATTGCGCTGTCTCTTTTTTAGGTCAATTGCATCCTCAAAAAGTTTCTTTGGTATTTCTTTTACTACATCACTATACATTTGTATAAATCTTCTATAACTATCGTATGCAAACCTTCTATTCTTGTTAGCAATTGTTTGCACTACATCATCATTTATACCTAAATTCAAAATAGTATCCATCATTCCTGGCATAGAAGCTCTTGCGCCTGATCTAACTGATACTAATAAAGGTTTTTCTTTACTTCCTAATTTCTTACCTGTAAAATCCTCTAAATATATTAGAGCAGATTCAATTTGTTTTATTATTTCTTCATCAATTTGTTCATTATCTTCATAATATTTGTTACAAGCTTCTGTTGTAATTGTAAATCCTTGTGGAATTGGCATTCCTAATGAAGTCATCTCTGCCAAATTTGCTCCTTTTCCACCAAGAATATCTTTCATTTCTGCATTTCCTTCTTTGAAAAGATATACATATTTTTTATCCATAGTTAATCCTCCTTAAAATAATTCTTTTGTAATTCAAAATTATTATAACAATAAAAATTATAAAAATATATGCATAATAAAAATTTTTATTTATTATTACATAAAAAGAAGAGACTACATAACAAAATGTAATCTCTTCTTTTTTTACTTCGCTAAATTAGCTTTCGAAAACATGCTGATAGACCAACTAACAGCATCAAAACCATCGCTAATTTTCATTGATGGTCTTTCTCCATTTTCAGCTTTAGCAATGAGTTTTCTAGCCCACATTGCTGCATCAAAATTTGGATCTACAGTATTGTGCATTCTAAAACAGCGCTCCCTTCTGATGTATTTCTTGTTGTTGCAGATTTAAAACGCATTGCGCTTTATATTAAGCAATAAATTGTATTATACTGTATGTAGTATTATTTGTCAACATATTAACTAAAAAATAATTTTCTTTGATATCCAATCATTTAATTCATCTATAGAAATTCTAACTTGTTCCATTGTATCTCTATCACGGATTGTTACTTGGTTATCTTCTAATGTATCAAAGTCAATAGTTACACAATAAGGAGTACCAATTTCATCTTCTCTTCTATAACGTTTTCCGATACTTCCTGCTTCATCATAATCTACCATAAAATCTTTTGAAAGCATATTATATACTTCATTAGCTTTTTCACTTAATTTTTTAGACAACGGTAATACAGCTACTTTAAAAGGAGCTAATGCTGGATGTAAATGAAGAACTGTACGAACATCTCCTTCAGCAATCTCTTGCTCTTCATAACTATTACATAAAAATGCAAGTGCTGCTCTATCGCATCCTACTGATGGCTCAACAACATAAGGTATATATTTTTCATTTGTCTCTGGATCCATATAATTCATATCTTGTTTTGAAAATTCCATATGTTTTTTTAAATCATAGTCTGTTCTATCAGCTATTCCCCAAAGCTCTCCCCAACCAAATGGGAATTTGAATTCAATATCTGTTGTTCCATTGCTGTAAAATACAAGCTCTTCTTTAGCATGTTTTCTTAATCTTATATTCTCTTCTTTAATTCCTAAACTTAGTAACCAATTTTGGCAGAAATTTTCCCAGTATTCAAACCATTTTAAATCCGTTCCTGGCTCACAGAAAAATTCATATTCCATTTGTTCAAATTCACGAATTCTAAATATAAAATTCCCTGGTGTAATTTCGTTTCTAAAAGCTTTACCAATTTGTCCTATTCCCATTGGAACTCTTTTTCTTGAAGTTCTTGCTATATTTTTAAAATTAACAAAAATGCCTTGGCAAGTTTCTGGTCTTAAATAAATTTCTGAAGAAGAATCTTCTGTAACACCTTGATATGTTTTATACATTAAATTAAATTGTCTAATATTAGTAAATTCATGTTTACCACAGTTAGGACAATTAATATTATGCTCATCTATAAAATTAATTAATGCTTCATTAGACATTCCATCACCACAAATATCTTGCCCGTTTTCAGCTCCCCAAGCTTCAATCAATTTATCTGCTCTGTGTCTTGTTTTACAAGCTTTACAATCAATAAGTGGATCATTAAAATTATCTAAATGTCCTACTGCTTTCCAAACAGTTGGATTCATTAATATCGCTGCATCAACACCTACTGAATCATTACGCTCTTGTATAAACTTTTTTAACCAAGCTTTTTTTACATTATTTTTTAGCTCTACACCTAAAGGACCGTAATCCCAAGAATTAGCTAAACCTCCATAAATCTCTGAGCCAGGATATATAAAACCTCTGCTCTTACATAAACTTACAATCTTATCCATTGATTCTACCATAAAAAAACCTCCTTTATTTCTTAGCTATAGGCAATTTTTTATTCATTAAGCATAAAAAAAGCCCTCTAGCTTATAAAGCTAGGGACGAAATATATTTTCCGCGGTTCCACCCTAATTGGTAATAATATTACCCTCTTTTATCAGATGCTCTGAAGTTCCACATATATTTCCAATTACTGATTTTCACCAAATATCAGCTCTCTAAAAATTTTCCATATATTCACTCTTCGTCATTGCATCTTTTGATGTTATTATTTTACCATAAAAACAAATTATGTCAATATTTTTAATTAAATTTATAATCTAATATACTTGCTCTATCATCTTTTAAATTTGTTCGCTATTATTTTCTAGTTTATGTTACTTTATTTTTATCCACAGGGTTGTGGATAATGTGGATAACTCTGTGAACAACTATTTCTCTAAGTATGATTTTTGACTTTTTTCCACATATTTTTCCACAGTAAAAATAATTGTATTTTGAACTTTGTTATGTATATTTATTTTTGTTCGCTATATAATTTTCCATAAAAAATAGCACAAAGTCAAACTCATATACAGCCTGATTTTGT
>JAZUKV010000015.1:0-2756 GCA_045643465.1 Clostridia bacterium
TACAGAAATATAATACCTTTAAATGTTGAATTTAAATCAACAGAATGGCATACTGAAGAGCAATGGATATTAAATGCATTTGATGTAGACAAACAAGCTAATAGAGGATTTGCTATAAAAGATATTAAAGAATGGAATGTATAGTATTACAATTAAAATTATATATTAAAATATTAAGAATAAATAATAATAAAATATAAAAAATATACAAAAAAGAAGTAATAAGATATAATGATTGGAGGTTAAGATAAAATGTATAATATTCATATGATTAAAGGAAAAGTGAATATGGATAATTATAATGAAAAATTACTTGAGCTTAATAAATCAAGACTTTATAATAATTCAAAAATTGTTGATAAAAGAAAGAATGTAAAAAAAAGATTAATTTCATCATTGATAATAATTTCTATAATTTATATTATAGTTTTTATAGTTGGTATTTTTATTTTAAAAAGACAAAATTTAAAATTTGAAAAAGATATTACTTTTATAGTATCGTTTTTTTTAGTAATGGTATTTTCTTTTTATATTTATCCAATTCTTCATGAAATTGTACATGCATTAGTTTATCCAAAGAAAGATAGGAAAATAATATGCAAATTAGGCAACTTTTCATATTTAACATATTGTAATGCGTGTATTACAAAGAATAGAATGATTTTAATGTTGATTATGCCTTTTTTAATCTTTGGCATTGTTCAGTTTATAATTTGGATTTTTGTAATTCCTTTTTTAAATGCTGGTTTGGCAATAGGTATCTATTCATCTATAATATATATAGTTTTTACATGTATTTCTGATTTAGGCGCTAGTTATTTAGTTTTAACGGAAGTTTCTAAAGGTGCAAAAGTATTTATGTATGGTAGTGAATTATATTATATTGAATAAAAATATATTAATGTGCTTATTACAATAAAAGTTTAAATAAAAGTAGTCTTCTCTAAAGAAACTGCAAATAGCTAATTACATTTGCAATTAACATAAAAAATGCTATAATATAAGTGTCATATATGTATAACGCTACTTATACAGAAAATAAATTATTAACAATTTTCTGGAGGGGTAGCGTAACCTCCAGAGCATATTACTTAGGAGGTAATATTATGATAGGATTCGGAAAATATGGCAAAAGACAGGCAGAGGCTACAACAATCACAGCACTCACAGATAATCGGCTTGTAAAAATTGATCCGCAGGAAGACGGTTTCTTTGATGCAGTGCTTAACTTCAAGTCAACAGATGACGACATTAACTCATTTATCGAGGCTATGGCTGAAGTTAAAGCTGCTAAGCTTGAACCTTTCTATAAGTCAATCTATGATCCGTCTGAGGCTGGTGACCATATGGTTACATATCAAAAGGGCAAGAGACCTGCAGTAGGTCACTCTTATGACTGGTGGGTTGAAACAGCTTCAAAGATGCCGGCGGTTGAAGGTAGACAGTGGCGTCTTATTACAGAGTATGAACATTATGCTACTTTCATGTGGTTAGTTAATCAGTTAAGAAAAGCCGGAAAATCTAATGATGAGATACTGAATCAAATTGTGAAGGATTCAAAAGAATTAGGTCATTACTATGATTCGGAAAATTCGACAAGGGGAAAGGATTTTGAACTGACTGGGTCAAGATGTGTTTGCGGTCTGTATGACTTGGCTAATACGTTTAAGATTTTGGCATGTTCAAATGAAGAAGCCGGAGGCTTTTGGCTCGGTGGTAGTTGTTGCGATTATGATGGTAACGACTATCCGCTCGCCAACCTCAACCACGATACCTGTGTGGATAATGACTTCAATGGCAGTGTTGGTTTGCTTGTGCTTTAAGTAGCACTGCCCACTGAAAAGAATCCAAACGAGTATGGGACTTGCTATGCAGGTCCTATATTCATTTATGCAGAGGAAAGAAAATGGAAACAAATAATCAATTAGTAATAATAAGAAAAATAGAAAAATATATTGAATACATGCTTACAATTTTAATAAAATTACCTAGAACGGAGAAATTCAGTATCGGTACGGAAATTAAGACAAGCATGTATGATATGTTAAAAAATATATTGTTTGCGACAAAAATAGAAAAAAAGAAAAGATTAGAATATTATAATATTGTTGATAGTAATATTTATTATCAAAGAATTTGTATAAGAATTATGTATAATAATAAATGGATAGATATGCAAAAATATAAATATAGTAATGAAATGTTATCTGAAATCGGGAAAATGTTAGGGGGTAGAGGATTTTATGTGAGTACGGTAGGAAATAACAAGTCAGCTGTATACAATTATGTGGAAAATCAGTTAAAAGAAGATATGATGTCTGATCAAATAACAATAAAAGAATATAAAGACCCTTTTAAAGGGTAGTAAGTAACAAGAACGCAAGCGAAGGTGGCGTAGACCGTCAAACTATAACGCTTCAGCGTTTGCTAGTATTAGATGGCCTTATAGGCCTATATGAAAATCCACCGGTTATACCGGTGGATAGTTATAGTTTCTTGAAAAAAAATTTTATAAAGACTTAGATAAAAAATAGAAAAAAAATAATATTAATGATATAATCATTTTGGAGATAGAAAAATGAAGAGGGTAAAGATAGGTGTAGAATATCATTAGAAAGCATTAATTAGAAGAATTGGAAGATTACAAGAATGTAAGTAATTAGGAGGAAAAGTGGCAATGGATTTTGATAAAGAAAAGCAAGTAAAAATATTATATACAAACTGGAAAGGCGTTACGTCATACAGAAATATAATAC
>JAZUKV010000016.1:0-2973 GCA_045643465.1 Clostridia bacterium
AAAAAATTAAAAAAATATTTGAAAAATTAAAAATAATTGGAATTATAAAATTTAATTATTTTTTTAAAATTAATAAAAAAATTAAAAATAATATTTTAATTAATTTTAAAATAAATAAAATAATAAAAAAAATATATAAAGGAGAGATATAAATGAATATTTTAGAAAATTTAAATATAGAAAATAATAATAATGAATTTTTTCAATCAACTTTTGGACAAATAGTTGATTTTTCATTGGAAACAGGTTTAAGAGCAATATTACCAAATTCAATTGAAGATGAAGTTATAAATATAAAAAATACACTAATAAATGAAGGTTTATCTGAAGCAGTAAATAAAGCGATAGATACAGCAATAAATTTTGGTAAAAGTGCATTAGGAATAATTACGGGAAATTTTGAAAATATTGATCAGGTAGAAATGGCAGTTAAAAAAGGTGGATTAATAGATAGCATCTCTAATGGAATAGATTTTGTATTAAATAAAATTGAAGATTTTGGAATATTACCTAAAAAAATAACTGGCGCTATAAAAAGTGGAAAAGATGTTTTATTAGGTAATATTTCTGAAGGATTTAAAGATGAATTTTTATATCAAAATGAAAATTTGGATGAATTAGAAAAATATAATGAATTATGGAAAGAAAGTTTTAATAATCAAGATTTTGAGCAAATGGATATATATTATAAAAAAATTAATGGATTATTAGAAGACACAATGCCCATTGAAAATATTATACAAGAATCCAAAAATATTGAAAATTTGCATACATTAATTAAAAATAATGATAAAAATTTTGATTTAACAGATGAACAAATTGAATTAGCAAAATTGTTAACAAATTAAATAAAAATTGCTAAAATTCAAGCTTTAATAATGATTAAAAATAACAGAAATTTCAATATTTTTCCTTGCATAATTTGGGCCATTTTAGTATAATACAATGGTAGATTACAAGGAAAGAGGTTGACATATGGAACAAGAAATAAATGATGGAAAAATAATTGATAGAGACGTAGAAAAAGAGATGAAAACTGCATATATTGATTATGCAATGAGTGTTATCGTTTCTAGAGCTCTACCAGATGTTAGAGATGGTTTAAAACCAGTTCATAGACGTATTTTATATACAATGCATGAAGATGGTTTAACATCAGAGAAGCCTTACAGAAAATCTGCTACAACAGTTGGAGATGTTTTAGGAAGATATCATCCACATGGTGATGCTTCAGTTTATGATGCAATGGTAAGAATGGCACAGGACTTCTCATTAAGATATCCATTAATAGATGGACATGGAAATTTTGGTTCAATAGATGGTGATGGAGCTGCTGCTTATCGTTATACAGAAGCTAGAATGTCAAAAATATCAGAAGTAATGTTAACAGATATAGAAAAAAATACAGTTGATTTTATGCCTAATTTTGATGGTAGATTACAAGAACCAACAGTGCTACCTGCAAAAATACCAGCATTATTAGTTAACGGATCATCAGGTATAGCCGTAGGTATGGCAACTAATATACCACCACATAATTTATCAGAAGTAATTAATGGCGTGGTTGCTATTATTGATAATAAAGAAATTACAGATGATGAGTTAATGCAATTTGTTAAAGGTCCGGATTTCCCAACAGAAGGAATAATTCTTGGAAAAGAAGGAATTAAACAAGCATATACAACTGGTAGAGGAAAAATAACTGTAAGAGCAGAAACAGAAATTGAAGAAATGAGCGGTAATAAACAAAGAATAATTGTTAGTTCATTACCATACCAAGTAAATAAAGCAAAATTAATAGAGCATATAGCAATGTTAGCTAGGGAAAAAAGGATTGAGGGAATTTCAGATTTAAGAGATGAATCAGATAGAACTGAAAAAGTTAGAATTGTTATAGAGCTAAAAAGAGATGCAAATGCTCAAGTTGTGTTAAATCAATTATATAAAAATACACAAATGCAAGATAATTTTGGAGTTATAATGTTAGCTTTAGTTAATGGTGTTCCAAAAATACTTACATTAAGACAATGCTTAGATTATTATATTGAGCACAGAGAACAAGTAATAAAAAGAAGAACAAAATTTGAACTAGATAAAGCACTAGCTAGAGCACATATATTAGAAGGTTTAAGAATTGCTATTGATAATATAGATGAAGTTATAAATATTATTAGATCTTCATATGATGATGCAAAAGAAAGATTAATAGAAAGATTTGCTCTTTCCGAAATACAAGCACAAGCAATATTAGATATGAGATTAAAAACGTTATCTGGTTTGCAACGTGAAAAGATTGAAGAAGAATATAAACAATTAATGGAATTGATTGCGCATTTAAGAGAAATCCTTGCAAATGAACAATTAGTATTAGACTTAATAAAAGAAGAACTTCTTGAAATCAAACAAAAATATGGTGATGAAAGAAGAACAAAAATTGTTGCCGCAGAAGGCGAAATTGATGTTGAAGATTTAATAAAAGAAGAGCAAACAGTAGTAGCCCTAACACATTTTGGGTATATAAAAAGAATGCCAATTGATACATATAAAAGCCAAAGAAGAGGTGGAAAAGGTATTACTGGAATTTCAACAAGAGAAGAAGACTTTGTTAAACAAATATTTACAGCATCAACTCATGATACTATATTATTCTTTAGCAATAAAGGAAAATTATATAGACTTAGAGGATTTGAAATTCCAGAATCTGGAAGAACAGCAAAAGGAACAGCAATTGTAAACTTACTTTCATTAGAAACGGGAGAAAAAATTTCAGCAGTTATTCCAATTCAAAATTTTGCAGCAGGTAAATATCTATTATTCGCAACAAAATCAGGAATTATAAAAAAGACAAGTCTTACAGAATACAATACAGCAAGAAAAACAGGATTACAGGCAATTACTCTAAAAGATGATGATGAATTAATAGATGTAAGATTAACAGATGGAGAAGACAATGTTGTTTTAGTTACAAGAAAA
>JAZUKV010000017.1:0-104663 GCA_045643465.1 Clostridia bacterium
TTCATTCCATTTTCTTGAAGACTCAATCGTATTATTAGCATCTCCTGTAAACAAATATTTAACCCCATTGCAATTCATTTGTATTACTATAGAATTCTCGTTTGCATTTGTTGATGTATTATCGATGCTCATAACTTCACATTCAGCATCACCAACATTGAATTTAAACCCTATTTTTGGAGCTTTTACTTTTAAATTTTTAGCTTTTATCGCATTCAAAACATCTTCAAAAGTCTTAGTATTTGAAGATACTTTAGGCATATAAATCTCTCCAATGTCAAAATTCTTTATTACATTATCTAAGCCACCAATATGATCCTCATGTGGATGTGTCCCAACTAAATAATCAATCCTAGAAATTCCTAAATCTTTTAAATATTTTACAACTGTATTCCCCATATCATTGGTACTTGCATCAATTAACATCGTTTTTCCTTGATTAACAATTAAAATACTATCACCTTGCCCAACATCTAAGCAATATGCTCTCATATTATTATCGTCTGGAATCTTAGAAATACAATTGCTATTTCCCGTTATTATAGATACATTTTCCAAATTTTGTACATTTTCTATGTTAGCATTTGAAACAACTTGTGTATTTTCACCTGAAACTGCTTCTGCACTTAATATATTTGAAACTTCGCCATTTGAAGCAAATACATAAAATAATATTACTAATATTATAGCAAATATAGTACCTGCTATACCACTTTTTTTACCTAATCCAACATTGTTATTTTTTCCCATTTTTCTTTTGCCCCCTATTAAATTTTACATTAGTTATTCCCACAAATCATCCATCATTTGTGCAATACGAGTTTCAATAGCTTTTTGTTCTTCCTCATCTATTGAATAATTACCATCACAATATCTTAATATAGATCCTTCTTTAACACCTTCTGGCAATTTTGAAAGTTCAATATGAATCATTATTCCATTTGCTCTATTTTCACATACAGCTATTCTATCTTCCTCAATTCTATCAACAACTAAAATCACTTCCATTATTGATTCTCCATCCTATATATATTACTCAGATAAATCAAAAGTTGGAACATATTCTTCTTCATGTTCACCAAGCTCTTGGATATATCCATTTTTTAAATTTAACAAATATAAATAATTTTCAATTTCTTTATATTCTTTTTTGCTTATCTTTCTATTAATTTTCTCATTTTCCTTTGCCTTATATGTTGGAAAATATTGTGCCATAACACTAATATAAGTATTTTCGTCAAAATTTTCTTTTATATATTTTAAAATCTTTTTAGTATTTAACATATGATTTGGCAATATCAAATGTCTTATAATTACACCTTTTTTTATTATTCCATTTTCATCAAATACAGGATTTCCAACTTGTTTTTGCATTTCCTTTATAGCATTAACTGCTATTTCAAAATAATTATCAACATTTGAATATTTTTTTGAAATTTCATTAGAATAATATTTTAAATCTGGTAAATAAATATCTATATAACCATTCAACATCTTGATTGTTTCCACATTTTCATAACCATTTGAATTATAAACTATTGGTATTTTTAAGCCATTATTTTTTGCAATCTTAATAGCTTCAATTATTTGTGGTACATACATCGTAGGAGTTACTAGATTAATATTATTTACACCTTTTTCTTGTTGATTTATAAAAATTTTTGCCAAATGCTCAATTGAAATTTCTTTTCCTTTACCTTGCTGACTAATTTCATAATTTTGGCAATATATGCAATTTAAGTTACAATTTGAAAAAAATACAGTTCCTGATCCATTTTTTCCACTAATGCAAGGCTCTTCAAAATTATGAACAGATGCTAAAGCAATTTTTAGTTTATCATCACATTTACATCTTCCTATTTTTCCTGATAATCTATCTATTTTGCATTTATGTGGACAAATTTTACATGATTTTAGCTCTTCCATTTCTACTTCTTTCCTTTAATATTTTCTTGATTTTAACATTTTTATTTTAATATTACAATTATTATTATCTTATTTTTGTATAATAATTTATATTTTGCAAATAATATAACTGAACAATTTTATGTTCGTACACAAATTGTGTACAAGGAGGTTTGTATGTCAAATAATCGTTTAGAAAACAGCCAAGTAAAAAGCACAGGAAATACTGCATGGCAAATAATTGGAAGATTAGTTACTGCTGGAATCGTATTAGCAATCACTGCATTCTTTACACCTGGATTTGAAATAAGTAACTTTTGGTCATTAGCAATAGCTACAATAGTACTTACTATTATAGATTTTTTAATATCAAAATTTACAGGAATTAAAGCAAGTCCATTCGGAAAAGGTTTTGTAGGATTCGTTCTTTCAGCAATAGTTTTATATGTTACTCAATTTTTTGTTGCAGGATACGTTATATCATGGATGGCAGCTATAATAGGTGCATTAATTTATGGTATAGTCGATTACTTTTTACCTGGTGACGAAGAAATGTAACTCAACAAAAAACAAAAACGGCAAAAGCAAAAACGAAAAAGGAAAAGAAAAAAGAAAAGAAGAAGGAAAAGAAGAAGGAAAAGAAGAAGGAAAAGGAAAACGGGACGGCTCTAAATTCCACTTTTGTGGAATTTAGAACCGTCCCGTTTTCCTTTTCCTCTGTCCTGTTTTCTTTTTAATCTTTATATCTTTCATTATATAAATTAACTGCTGTTTCTGGGCTATCATTTCCTTCTGCATTTTTTATTGGTGCAAATTCATCTTCTCTTTTTACTCTTAAAATACTCATGTTATCAAAGAAACTGAACCCATCAAAAATATAAGATTCAAATTTATATGCATTTGGACTAGAAACTTCTACTAAATTTCCTTTTTCATCTAAATAATTTGATTTTTTAAATGCTGTATGATATGGAAGTTTTTCATCTGCCAATTTTTCAAGTGCTTTTATATTAAATAAATGACTTAAAATATTAACTTCACCATATACTAATTGACCATTTTCATCAAATTCTTCTGCCATTTGCTCTGGTAATTCAGTATACTCTATTACTTTTGGAGCACCATTTAATTTGCAGAAAACACCAACTTTTTCTTTAGCATTTTTCTTTACTACTGATTTTGATGATACCAAATTGTTTTCTGAAATTGTAACACCTGTTAATATTGGATCTACTATTCTTAAAAGAATATTATCTACCCCACCAACAAATATCCATTCAATACCATTATTTTTCATATCTTCTAACATATTAGAATTTTTTAAAGATTTATATATGCTTCCATTTCCATCAGAAGCTTCCTTAATAAGTTTATTTGAATCTATTACAATATTTCCATCTGTTCTAACCATTGGAACTTTGCCCTGTTTGAAAAATTTAACTTTTTCTTTTTGATATCCAAAATAATTATGCTCTTCCAAAAATGAAATTGTTTGATCATTATTATCTTCACTAGTCATTATATACCAAGGAATAATAACACCATATTTTTCATTAGCCTTTTGTAAAGATTCAACTATTATTTGAAATAAATACTTTTCACCTTTGTTTGTATCTACTTTATAAGTTCCTTTTGGCCCTTTATGACCTAATCTTGTACCTTGACCTCCAGCCATAGTAATTACAGCATATTTATTTTTCTTTATTACATCAGCACCAATTTCTTTATATTTTGCAATCTCTTCATTTGATATAGAGCTTAAATCAACATATTTAATATGCTCAATTTTTGTTTCATCAATTGCTGGAATATTATTAGCATTCTCATATAAATCTTTTACTTGGTCAAAATCTATTCTTTGAATTTGCTCAATAAGCTTATCATTTTCCTCATCATTGTAAACATTTTTCATTAAATTTATAATTTCATTTTGATTATATTTTTCTAATTTTTTTATTATTTCATTAAAATTTTCTTTCATATTACCACCTTCATGAGGTTTATAATAGCACAAATTTCTTTCAACTTCAAGCTTATATATAATATTATTTTTTTAGTTTGGTGCATATATATTTTTTTAACTAATATAATTTACTAAAGTTATTGAAACTAGTTGCTATTTAACTTAAAGGAGGTTTTATGGAAAACAAATTAAAATTATATGAAGACATTGCCAAACGTACTGACGGCGATATTTATGTGGGTGTTGTTGGTCCTGTACGAACTGGTAAATCTACTTTTATTAAACGATTTATGGACTTACTTGTAATTCCAAATATTGACAATTCTTATAAACAAGAAAGAGCTAGAGACGAATTACCTCAAAGTGCTGCAGGAAAAACAATCATGACAACAGAGCCAAAATTTATTCCAAATGAAGCAATTGAAATCAAAATTGATAATTCAATTTCTTTAAAAACTAGACTTGTTGATTGTGTTGGGTATCTCGTAAATAACGCAATTGGATATTTAGAAGATGATATGCCAAGAATGGTAAAAACACCATGGTCTGAAGAAGAAATTCCTTTTGAAAAAGCTGCAGAAATTGGAACAAAAAAAGTTATACAAGAGCATTCTACAATAGGAATATTAGTTACAACTGATGGTAGTATCACAGATATACCAAGATCAGATTATATACAAGCTGAAGAACGTGTAGTTTCTGAATTAAAAGAGCTTCATAAACCTTTTGTAATAGTTTTAAACACAGCCTTTCCATACTCTGAAGAAACAAAAAAATTAGCTGCTCAATTAGAGGAAAAATATTCTACGTCAGTTATTGCAACAAGTTGTGAAAATTTATCACTTGATGATATAAATAAAATTTTCAGTAGTGTTTTATATGAATTTCCTGTGGACAGAATTAATATTAATTTTCCAAGATGGGTTGATAATTTAGATCAAAATCACTGGTTAAAATCAGAGCTATATTCCGAAATTAAAGAAACATTTTCTAACATAAAAATTCTAAAACAGGTCCCTGAAAAAATTTCTTCTTTATGCAATACAAAAATAATTTCTGAAACTAGATTATCACAAATTTCACTAGGAACTGGTGAAGTTAATCTAAGTATAGATTTGCTTGAAGACTTATTTTATAAAATCATATCTGAAATTTCTAAAGTTCCCATCGAAAATGAAGGAGATCTATTTGCTACAATTGCCAACTTTTCTAAGATAAAAAAAGAATATGATAAAATTTCAAACGCATTAGAAGAAGTAAAATCAAAAGGTTATGGAATTGTAACACCTTCAATTGATGAATTAATTTTAGATGAACCTGAAATGGTAAAACAAGGCTCTCGATTTGGAGTAAAATTAAAAGCTACAGCCCCTTCAATTCACATGATAAGAGCAAATATTGAAACTGAAGTTTCTCCTATCGTAGGAAGTGAACGACAATCAGAAGAGCTTGTAAATTATTTACTTTCCGAATTTGAAAATGATCCGCAAAAAATTTGGGAATCAAATATTTTTGGAAAAAGTCTACATTCACTTGTAAACGAAGGATTACAAAGTAAACTATATCATATGCCCGAAGATGCTCAAGGTAAACTTCAAGAAACTTTAGAGCGCATTATAAATGAAGGCAGTAACGGTTTAATTTGCATCATACTTTAATTAATAAAAGAGGAAATAGTTAATAAAAAACTACTTCCTCATGTTTTTTTTAATTATTCATCTATCGAAAATTTATATTTTAATTGATATTTTTTAGATAATTTTTCAACATCGTCATAAAACATCTTAATTTTTATTTTTTTATTCTGCTCCTTTTCATTTTTATTCTTAAATAAATATCTATATTGAGATTCTTCTGCAACTTCAAAACCTAATTTTTTATATAAACTTATGGCATCTTTGTTACTTTTATACACAAATAAATACAATGGCAAATAATTATCATTGATAATTTTATTTAATATATACGTTCCAATTCCCTTCGCTCTATAGTCTTGCATAACATATAATGTATCAACTATTTTACCATCTTCATAATCATTAACAGCATATACACCAATTAAATTATTCCAATCATCATATAGTAGTCTATAATTTTGCAAATTTGATCTAATCTCTTCTTCAGCATAATTAACCATTCTCTCCATATCAGATTTATCCAAATCAACAATTTCTTCACTATTAAAAATTATATCTAATTTAATATCTAACAAAAAATCTACATTATTCAATTCAGCAACTTTTTCCTGATACATATACAATCCTCCTAAATTTTTTTACTGTTATATCACAAAAAGTATTAAATAAAAAGTTATAATTTAAATAAAATTTGCATTTTTTAACTTATAAAATCCCTAATCCCAAGCATTTCCTAAACATTTAAAATTTTTTTAAAAATTTAGAAAATTGTATTGACAGAACCTCAAATATATTATATACTAACTATCGTTGATGAACAACACGCGCCCTTAGCTCAGCTGGTCAGAGCAACCGGCTCATAACCGGTTGGTCCAAGGTTCGAATCCTTGAGGGCGCACCAAAAAATGAATACTGCTATAGTATCATAAAATAATATACAGTATTCTTTTTTTATTATATATTTTCGGGTAGGTGGCCGAGTGGCTAAAGGCGGCAGACTGTAAATCTGTTCTCATACGAGTACGATGGTTCGAATCCATCCCTGCCCACCAAAAAACATAGCTTTGCTATGTTTTTTTATTTTCTTTTAAACAATGCATAGCAAAAAAACTTTATATTTACAAAATCATCAAATCATAGTATTATTTATCAGTAGTTTATCCTACATTACATACACCCTGAAACCAAAATATTTTTATTGGAGGCTTTTTATGAAAAACATTCTAGATCGGTACAACGAACATCAAAACAACATTAGCAAACAATTGCCAGCTCTTACAAATTTGTTTATCCAATCTGTATTAGATGCAAGTAGTAACTTATCTGACGAAATACTGCTAAGCAGTTTTATCAATCGCAAAAAAGGAATAATTGTCACAAATTGGGAACGTACTTCTCAAAATTCTATTTCATTTGAATTTGAAAATTTCAAAGAAGACACTACATATAACTTAGACTTTAATTCATCCGCTTTTAATGAATTGCAAAAATTTTTGGATACATATTTCCCTGGATTTTTTGTTTCAAACAAAGGCAAAATTAAATTTCCTGATAACATAGTTACTATGAACTTTTACTTCCAAATAAATTTTGAAGAATCTGATTTTCAAAAGAATGACAATAATACTTACATTTTAAAAGCAGACAAACAGTTTAAAGATTTATCCAATACTTATGATTTATTTTCAAATGATTTGGACAAAGCATTTCCAAATGCCAAAATTTCAAAAAGTAGTCTTGTAACAACTTTACCAAATAATTCATCCATTATTACAAAATATCTAAAAAATGGATCATTTGATTTAGTTTTGCCAATCACTAAAAAAATAGATTAAGGTTTCAAAAAGCATCTTATATTATATAAGATGCTTTTTTCAATATAAAAAAGATTATACAAATATTAAAATTCATATAATCCCTTTATCGTTTTATTTATTTAAATCTTCTGGCTCAGGTAATTCTAAAACTACTTTAATTTTCATTATATATCTAATTCCTCTAAGTAATTTCATATTTTTAATTCTTTCCCATAAAGATGGTTTAGTTTCAACATTTTCTATATATTGTTCTTCTTCATTAATTGGTTCTTCTACATTTTCTGAAGTAATTGTTTCTGCATTAGCTTCTTCTACTTTTTCAGGTTCTTCAATATTCTTGATTTCTTTTAAAGATTCAGCAATCTCTATTCCTATATAGCTTAATGCTTTAGATTTATCTTCAATTCTCTCCAAATCAACTTCAATATATAAATTTGATTCTAAATTTTCTATTTTTGTATGTATAGCATTTATAGAATCCAAATATGTCTGAGTCTTTTTAGATTTTGCTCTACCAATTACACCCAAAGTATCAATTATATCTTCTGGTAATTTAGCAGATAAATCTTGAACAATTTTTCTCCAATTAGGAACTTTTTCATCAACTGCTTTCAAAGCTTCTTTCAAATCAGTGGATAAAGATATATTATTCTCTCTTTGGCGAATTAGCTCTTCGATTTTTTTAGTATTTTCTTCAAATTGTGTAGTTGCATAATCTACTAAATCATATGCAGCATCATATACATCTTTTGGGAAAACATCATCTTTGGGATATTCTTCTAAATATGATTTTATAGAAGCAATTAAATCTAAAAAGTAGCTGTCTTCTTCAAGTTGTACAATTTGCTTTTTACTATTAGGATTAATCATCTTATGAACCTTTTCAATATTAGCAAGAATCTTTTCTTCTGTTATCACCATTTTAACATTTCCATTGCTACTCTTAGCCATGCAACTCTTCCTCCTTTATCATAAGTATAGTTATAACAATATTATTATACAATTTTCTACAAAAAACTACAATTACAGTTATATTTCATTTTTGTTACAATTATATTACAATTCATTCTTTTTTTGTTGTATCCGTAGGAAATTTTTTGTAATATGTATTTTACATAATTCTATTTTGTACTACTTCTTCCCTCAGCCAATTTCATAGACAATAGCTTACTGATACCATTTTCTTCCATAGTAACACCATAAACTGTATCAGCAACTTCCATAGTACCTTTTCTATGAGTTATTACTAAAAATTGAGTTTCATTACAGAATTTCTTTAAATATTCTGCATATCTATAAACATTTACATCATCAAGTGCAGCTTCAATCTCATCTAATATACAGAAAGGTGCTGGATTAATTTTTAAAATTGCAAACAATAAAGCAATAGCAGTAAATGCTTTTTCCCCTCCAGAAAGTAACATCATATTTTGAAGTTTCTTTCCTGTTGGTTGTGCTTTAATGTCAATTCCACATTCAAGAACATTTTCTTCATCCTCAAGGATAAGCTCTGCCTTTCCCCCTCCAAATAATTCTATAAACACTTCATTGAAATTTTTGTTTATCAATTTAAATTTCTCTATGAATTGTTTCTTCATAGTATCAGTAATTTCAGAAATCATTTTTCTTAATTTAGAAATTGTATCTTCCATATCAACTCTTTGTTCACACATAAAATCATAACGCTCTTTAGTATTTTTATACTCTTCAATTGAGTCAATATTAATACTACCTAAATCTTTAATTTCAGCACGAATAGAATTAACCTCTTTTTGGGTAGCCTGAACATTTTCAACTTTTTTATATTCTCCAACATTATTCGGAGTTAACTCATATTCTTCCCACAAGTTATTAACAACTAAATCAATATCTTGCTCTATTTTAGACTTCTTTACATCAATTTTAACCAGGTTTTCTTTTAGGTCTTCCAATAAATTAAATTGATCTGTAACATCATGTTCAATTTTTTCAGACTCTTTATTCTTTTCAGATCTTTCACTTTTCAATTTTTCAATTTTACCATTACTATCAGAAACACTATTTTTAACTTCAATAATTTGGTTATTTAAAATTTCAATATTTTCAGAAAGTTTGATATTTTCATCTTTTAAATTTTCTATTTGTACATTCTTGTTATTAACTGCCTGAACATAATTGTCAATATCTTTATCTATACGTTCAATCATTTCATCAATAGAAGATCCGCTTTCATCAAAAGATGAAACAGAAATTTTCAAATTTGTAATATCAAAATTTAAATCATCTATATATTTTTGATTCTCGCTATTATCTTCAGCAAATTTTCTAACTTCATTTGAAAGCTCTTCATTTTGTTTTTCCAAATTAGAAACTTCTTCCAAAATAGAATTTTTCTGCTCATTAATAGAATTTTTCTGATTTTTAATTTTATTTTCTTCATCACGCAATTTTTGTAATGCATTTTCCAATCTTGTTACAGACTCTTCAATAGAAACCATTTTTTGTTTCTCTGTAGCATAAACAATATTAAATTCTTGCATCTTTAAATCCAATGCTTTTGATTGTTCAACAAAATCTGATATAGAGCTTTCATATTCTGCTTTATCTGACTTAACTTTTTCAAGCTTCAATTCCAATTTCTTTATATCGCTCTCTAAAGCTTCAATTTCTCTACTTCTTCCAAGTATATTAACAGTCTTTGTCGCAACAGAGCCACCTGTAATAGCACCAGAGCTATTAATAATATCACCTTTAACTGTAACAATTCTAAACGCATACTTATTTTCTTTTGCAAGTGCCACACCTGTATCCATATTATCAACAATAACAGTTTTACCAAGTAAATTATAAATTATATTTTCATATTTTTTATTATATTTTACAAGTTCAGCAGCAACCCCAATAACTCCTGGGAATTTTCCCCTTATTTTATCAATATTATTAGGTTTAATCGATGTTATCGGTAAAAAAGATGCCCTTCCCAAATTATTTGCCCTTAAATGTCTAACTAATTTCTTAGCAGTATCATCGTCATCAGTAACAATATTTTGAAGTACTCCACCAAGGGCCATCTCTATGGCTGTTTCATATTCTTTATCAACAGATATTAAATTTGCAATAATACCATGAACTCCTTTATTTAGCTCTGGATTTTTATCACAATCTTGTAGCAATGATTTAACAGCTTTAGCATATCCCTCTTTTTCTTTTTCAGTCTCAATTAAAAATTTACGTCTTGAATCTTTCATTCTCAATTCATCAGTAATTTTATCAATTTCATTATCAAATTGTTTGATTTTTTCTTCAATTTTGTTTTTCTTATTAGAATTTTCTTCTAGCTCTTTAGATATTTTATTCTTTTCATTTTCAATCTTAGAAAAGTCTTTAGATATTTTATTCTTTTCATCTCTAGTTCTATCTAAATCTGAAATAGTTTCACTCATTTCAACTTTTAAATTCTTTAATCGCTTTTCATTATTTTCTAAGTTAGCATCCAAAGTACTAATTTCAATATTTTTTTCATATTTTAAATCTGTATTTTTCTCAATAATTTGCTTCTTTCCTTCAATTTCAAGCTCTTGAGATGATAAAGTAGTTGTTAATTTTTTAAGCTCCTCTTCTTTTTCAAAAAGCTCTTTCTCAAATTTTTCCTTATTTGAAAATAAAGAATCTTTCTTCTTAGTTTTTAAATCTTTCTCTTCTTGTAAATCTTTAATTCTCTGATTTGATTCATCAATTTCTTGAGTTAATCTTTCACAATTTTCTTTATTGTGTGAAATTTTTTCGTTAGAAATACCAATTTCGGAATTAATCTTTTCAATTTTATTAGTGCTTTCAAAACCTATATTTTGGCACTTTTCAATTTCTTCTGTCAATTTATCAATTTCATTTTTCAAATTAATTTTATTAGTTTGCAATGTATTTAATTTTTCTTCTTCTGCATTTTTTTGATTTTCTAATATTTTTAAATCTTCGACAACTTGCATTAATTTTTCTTTATAAGAATCTATATTATGAATAAATAAACCAACTTCTATATCTTTTAAAGATTCATGAAGCTCAAGAAATCTTTTAGCCTTTTCAGATTGTATTCTCAATGGGTCCAAACCTGATTCAATCTCCGAAAGAATATCATTAATTCTTAATAAATTTAATTTAGTTTGTTCCAATTTTTTCTCAGATTCAGTCTTTCTAGCTCTATATTTTACAATTCCAGCAGCTTCCTCAAAAATATGTCTTCTATCTTCTGATTTATTACTCAAAATTTCATCTATTTTACCTTGGCCAATTATTGAATATCCATCTTTTCCAATACCAGTATCCATAAATAGCTCTAATATATCTTTTAATCTACAAGGAACTTTATTTATAAAATATCCTGTTTCACCACTTCTATAAATTTTTCTTGTAACAGTAACTTCAGAATATTCAACTGGTAATTCGCCATCTGAATTATCTATAATTATTGAAGCTTCAGCAAACCCCAATGATTTTCTGTTTTGAGTTCCAGCAAATATAATATCTTCTGATTTAGCACCTCTAAGAGATTTCATGCTTTGCTCACCTAAAACCCATCTAATACTATCCGAAATATTACTTTTACCAGACCCATTTGGACCAATTACAGCTGTAATCCCTGGTTTAAATTCTAAAACAGTTTTATCTGCAAAAGATTTAAAACCTTGTAATTCTAATCTTTTTAAGTACATTTTTTAACCTTCCTTCTCATGCATACATTTTTTCATTTTTCCAATTTACCATATAATATATTAAAAACTATAAATTATCAAGTACCACAAAAATCTTATTAAAATTAATAAAATTTTACTTCATAAAAACCTATCAAACGTGCACCAAATTTGATTTTGTATTTTCCCTATGCTATAATAGCTTTAGATACTTGTGTATCAATAAGTGAGGACTAAAAAGGCCACATGGCAGAAAGGAACACATCTATGAAAACCACAACCAAATCCCAGATTTCCACTTTTTGCAACTCTCTTCGGGCAATTCTTGTAATTGCATACAGCATTTTCATTACACTTTTAATCTTCATTATTTATAAGACATATAAACTTGAAAAAGCAGATTTATACAATTCAAAAATAAAAATTTGCGAATCGGCCAATATAACTTATAATGATGAAATTACAGTCTTGGATCTTGGTGAAGGTCAAACTGTAATAAAATGTAATGAAGATATCATTTACATTCCTGCCTATGGCAGTACTACTGACGCATTGATAAAAGATTTATCATCACGCCAAAGTTCTCGCCAATTGCGATCAACAATCGCATTATTCGGAATACCTGCATGCACATATTTTTTTATAAGCTTCTGGATAACTTTAAATAAATTAAATCATTTTTTATTAAAAAAGGCATATCAAGAAGAAAAAAAATTAAAAAAACAAGCAAAACCCAAAGAGCAAAAAGAAAAAAACACTGAAATAACACAATCAGAAGAAATTTCAAAAAATATCCAAAATATAAAACATCACGAAGAGCAAAAAAAGAAAAAGATTTCTATTGCTCAATCTAAAAACCAAGTCAAAGCTCAACAAGCTAATTATGACTTAGCATTTGATGTTTTATCATCTTTTGATAGGTATTTCTGATAAGTATTGTTAACCTCACAAAAAAGACGGATTCTTTATGAACCCGCCTTTTCTTTTATATATTTTCTATAAAATATTCATTAATATTATCTATTAAATCAATTTTTACTTCTTCAATAGTTTTACCTTCAATTTGAGCACCTGCAAGTGTCATATGACCTCCACCGCCCATTTTTTCCAATATAACTTGAACATTTATATCACCTATAGAACGTCCACTAATAAATACTTTTTCATTATTCTTTCCTATAACAAAAGATGCATTTATATCACTAATTGTTAACAAAGTATCTGCCGCTTTAGCACTTATTATATTGGCATTTGTATCTTGTTTGTCATAAATTGCAATCGCTATACTATCAAAAACTACTTCCGCTTTTGAAACAATTTCTGATACAATTGTATACGTATCAAAATCACTTTGGAACCATTTCTTTACTTTAATTATATCCACACCACATCTACGAAGATATGCTGCAGCTTCAAAAGTTCTAACACCAGTTTTAAAAGTAAAGTTTTTCGTATCCATCATAATTCCTGCATATAGTGATTCAACTTCTATATTTGTTAATTTAATATCATTTTTTGAATAAACTATAAGCTCTGTAACAAGCTCTGACGCTGATGAAGCATAAACTTCTTGGAATGATAATATCGGATTTTCAATATAAGATGTACTCATTCTATGGTGATCAATAACAACAATTTTATTAGTCTTTTCTAATAGCTCTGGAACTTCAACATAAGTTTTCTTATTTGTATCAACAACAATAACTAAACTTTCTGAATTAACCATCTCTAAGCTATCAGCTTTAGTAATAAATACATCATCATAATTTTCATCATCTTTAATTGTATCTATAAACTTTTCTAAACTTGTTCCATAAGATTCATTAACTATATAAGCTTCTTTATCTAAGGTTTTAGCGATTCTATAAATACCTAATGAAGCACCCATTGAATCTATATCACCATTACTATGACCCATAATAAATATTTTTTCTGAATCAACCATAACATCTTCTAATGCTTGCGCAATCATTCTAGCCTTAACCTTAGTTCTTTTTTCAAGCTCTTCAGTTCTTCCACCAAAGAAAGTATATTTACCATTTTCTCTAACTACAGCTTGATCACCACCACGACCTAAAGCAATATCAATTCCAGCTTTAGCATCTTTATATTTTTGATAGTTATCTTCCCCTTCTGTTGAAAGTGAAATACTTAATGTAGCTTGAACTTTTTCTGGTATATTAATTCCTTTTATTGTATCTAATATAGAGAATTTTTCATCTTTTAATTTTTCTAAATCCTTTTGTTCACAAATCAAAATGAATGTATCTCTTTCTGATTTTATTATTACTCCTTTAAAATCATTAGCCCATTCATATATATTTTTTTCAATCTTAGCTAAAATCTGACTTTGATCTTCCCCATCAATTCTTTGCATAGTTTCTTCATAGTTATCAATTTTAATAACACCTACACAAATCTTTGATTTATCAAGCTCTTCTGATAATTTTTCTTTTTCAGTTTCATCTAAGAAATATAAAGTTGCCATATATTCTTTTTCAGATTTTTTATCATTCGGTTTAAAATTATTTTTAGATTTAATATATTCTCCAATAACTTTATACTTTTTCTTTTCAATTACAATACTTGTAACTATCTTATTATCTCTAATTTTTTCATTATTTTCTATTTCTAATTTTATTTCTTTTAATAAGTCATTTATAAATTTGTTAATATCACAATTATTAAACTCTTGAATAAACTTAGCATTTTTCCAAATAATATTTCCATTTGTTTCAGCCATCAATAATGGAAATGGTGAATTTATTAAAGATCTTTTTGATACTTTATCTACATTAAAATTAAGCTCTTTTATATGCTCTGATAATTCAGCTTTACGCTTATTATCAGTCCACAAAGTATATACAACTATGCCTATATAAATAATCAACGATGGTATTATGAATATAGATTTAACTACGCATAATAAAATAAGCAATATTGCAATTATAACTAAATAAACTTTTGTTTTTGAGACAAATGCATCAAAAAACTTATTATTATTTGCCATAAACTCTCCTCTTCTTTCATCTCAGATAGTATCATTTTACGATATCTATATTTATTTGTCAATTTCTTGACAATTTTCTTTTTTTAATCCCTTTTTATAATAATTATATTCAATCAAATCATCCAATAATACTTTTGTTAATGCTGCAAAAGGAACTGCTAAAAACATTCCCATTATTCCAAAATAAGCTCCACCTATTGTAACAGATAATATTACTAATAATGGACTTATCTTTACTTGATCTCCTACTATTTTTGGATTAATTATATTTGCATCTACTTGTTGTAAAATTACAACAACAATTCCCATTTCTACGGCTTGTGGTAATCCACCTGTTAAAATTGTTACGAATATTGAAACAATAACTGCTATTATTGCTCCGAAATATGGAATCATATTGAAGACACCTATAAAAATTCCTAACATAACAGCATATTTAACTCCCATTATAGACATAGCAACAGAAGCTAAAATTCCAACAACTATAGCATCTAATATTTGACCAATTAAAAAGTTACAAAAAATTTCATTTGTTTTCTTAAAATATTTTCCTACATTATTAAATACTTGTTTACTGCATGATGATTCAATTAATTTTTTAAAGAATTTTACTATTTGTCTACGCTCCAATAATAAATAAATTGACACAATTATTGATACAAAAATATCAAAAATTCCTGTTGCAAAATTTATAAGTTCTTGTGCATATTCTGTTATCATATTCAAATTTATATATTCTTCTATTTTAAAATTTGTTAAAGCATTAAGAATATTAGTTGCAAATTCACTTTTTAGTATTGAATCTTCTGGCAATTGACTTATATTATTTTTTATTCCAACATAGTAAGCTTGCAAGTTATTTACCAAATCTTGAAAACTTGTAACTAATGGTGGAATTAAAAATCTAATTGCTACTATAAAAATAATTGTTACAATTGCATACACAATTAATATGCTTAATCCTCTAGCTCTCTTTTTTAAACATTTTACTTTACTTAATAAGCGCTCTAATTTTCTTGATGGTAAATATAAAATATATGCAATTATCACACCGATAATAAATGGTGATACTACAGATAGAAAATTAGATATCCAAGATCCTATAGCAGAAAGTGAATCTAATAATTTATACACAATTATCAACGCAACTATTAAAGAAAACCAGTAGAACCATTTTTTAACATCTTTATTTTCTTTTTTTAAATTATTCATCATTTCTTATTTTTCCTTTCGTAAAAAATCAATCCTACTATTATTATACCATATATTTAATATTTTTTCCACTTTATGTTAATATATTCATATTTTTCCAGTTTTAGCACACAAAAAAAGTGTCATTTAAAATGACACTTTTTTATATTAGTTATACAAATAATTTTGTGGATTTACATATTGACCATTAATTCTTATCTCAAAATGTAAATGGTTTCCTGTTGAACTACCTGTAGATCCAACTGCAGCTATACATGTTCCTGCTGTAACTGTTTGTCCTTTTGAAACATTTAATTGGCTACAGTGTGCATAGTAAGTTTGTACTCCGTTACCATGATCTATTATTACTAAGTTTCCATATCCACCATTATTAAATTGAGCATATGATACTGTACCATCTGCTGCAGCGTAAATTGGTGAACCATTTCTTGCTGCTATATCTAATCCCTTGTGAGTATGGTTTCTTATACTTTCATTGGCACCAAATCTTGAAGATATATTACCTGTTACTGGAGCTACTTTAAATTCAACTCCACTTACGAATGTATTTGATAAATTTTGTGATTGCACAGGTGTATAACTTGATGCTGCTGCTGCTTTTGCAGCTGCTGCCTTTTTAGCTGCCTTTTTAGCTGCTGCTTCTTCAGCTGCTTTCTTTTTAGCAGCTTCTTCTTTAGCTACTTTATCAGCTTCTAATGTATTAGTTAATTTAGTAGTAGTCGCATATTTCATATTTTTGTATTCAAACATATTATCTGTATATACTTCTCTTACTCCAAATTCTGACTCTACTGAACCTTTATACTTTTCTGTTAATTCATTAATTTTTTCTTTAGCTTCATCTAAAGTATCAACATAAGCTTTATCTTCTCCACCTAAAGTTATTGCATATAATTTATATGTTACTTCAGCTTTTAATTTTAAAACACTTATAATTGATTCTTCATCAGTATTTTGATTTGCTTTAATTAAAGATACTGAATACTGTGGAACCTCGTTTAAAACAATTAATTCCATATTTGGATTATCTTGATTTAATACTTGGTTTGTTACCATGCAGCTAAATTCTTCTTTATTTGTTATATATCCTAATTCACTACCATTTATAGTGACTTTGTAAGCTATTTTATAATTTTTGCTTATAAAAATTATTGCTAATATTATCATTACAGCTATAGATATTATCACTGCTAATTTCTTTTTATCTTTCGTATAGTTTTTTAATCTATTGCTTAAAATAAATTTTCACACTCCTTTTTTTAATGCGACCGATATTAATTATACCACATATTTTCTACAAATTCAAATTTTTTTATACATTTTTGCAAAAAATACGAAAAAAAGGTTGTTTTATTTATTTTATATTGTGTATATTTCCCATATTTCTAAGTGTTTGGACTTTGAATATTAGATGTTGAAAAATAGTCATTTATTCCTGAATAAATTCCCCAAGCCAATCTATTTTGATACTCATCATTTAATAAATTTTTTTCTTCTTCAGGATTTGATAAAAATCCACATTCTACAATCGTAATTGGAATTTCCACATTTTTTACTATATAAATAGTATCTAATTTCATAGGAACTCTATTGTTTTCCTTTTGTATAGATTGATTTAAATTATCTTGTATAGATTTTGCAAGTTTTATACTATTTTCATCTGCTGATTTGTAAAAAGTTTGCCATCCGGAATATTGTTGTTGTGGTATTTTATTTAAATGTATTGATACAAATATATCTGCAGAGCTTTCATTTCCGATTTTTACTCTATTTTTCAAATCTGAAATTTTCTTTTGCTTTAAAGTTTTTGAATCTATATCATAAATAGCATTTTCGTCAGATCTTGTTAAAACTACTGTTGCCCCACTTTGCTCTAATAAAGATTGTACTTTTAATGCAATATTTAAATTTGTTTCCGCTTCACTAGTTCCTCTACTGCTTTCTGCACCTTCATCTGGAACACCATGGCCAGCATCAATTACAATAACTTTATTTGAAACTGGTACTGTTACTGTTGACACAGTTTTATTATTTGCCATATAAAAATTAAAAATAAAACATAAAGTTAAGCAACTCGTTAATAAAGCTAATACTTTTCTTATTTTTCTTCGAGTTATAATTATCATAAAAAAACACCCCATAACATTTGTATGAGGTATTTATATTTTTATTACAAAAAAATATTATTTTGAATATATACAAGCTTGTGGATCAATTCCAAATTTAACAACCATAATTGGTGTTCCTTCAGATACTCTAGCATACTCTCCGGCAGAAATTTGAATATGTGTGTATATTACATTTTCTTCATTATCAGGCTTAACTGAAACATAGTATGTTGAAACATTATTTCTGCCATGTCTTATATCACAATCTTTATATACGGCAATTCCAGTCATAACTTCAACACTGCTACACAATGATTTAACAGTTACAAATCCTAAAAAAATTGTAATTAACAAAAGTAATATATTGACTCCCATATCACCTTCGCTCATAAAGCTAAGAACAGTTACTCCTGCAAAAACAGCAGTACCTAGTATCAATAATTTACTATTACCTTTTTTTAGTGATTTTGCTACTTTTGCTTGTTCTGAATTAATAGGTTTATGGTATATAATTTCGGAATGGCTCTTTTTTTGATAGTTTTCATACTTACCTGAAATATCGTTCATCTCTGATAATTTTTCGTTTATTTTATTCATAAAATCCATAAGCAATCTCCTTTCCTATATATAATATTTGTTATATATCAAAAGAATATACTGTCAATATCCACAATTTAATTCTCCCAAACCCTATAATCATCACTTTTATTTTGATTTATAATCTTAGATTCATACTGTTTAGGCACTTTTGCAAAATTCATCCATTTTTGTATTTCCATTATAATAATTGGTAATATTGAAATTCCAATTGTATATAGCCATTGTGTTTGATTAAGTGCCTGCACTTGGAATATTTTTGCTAATGAAGGAATTATAACTACTGATACTTGCAAAATAATTCCAGAAATAAACGCACCTATTAAAAATTTATTTTCAAAAATATTACTTTTAAAAATTGATTGCTCTGATTTTATATTGAAAACATGTATCAATTCTAGCATTCCCAAAGAAACAAATGCCATAGTACGAGCTACTTCTAAATTATATTTACTATAACCTATATAAAAAGCTACTAAAGTTAATACCCCTATCATCATTCCTTCGGTAATAATTTGTGTCCAAAGTCCATCTGCAAATAATGATTTTTTACTATTTCTAGGTTTTTTCTTCATAATATCTTTCTGTGGTGGATCAATTCCTAACGCTATAGCTGGGAAAGAATCTGTTACTAAATTTATCCATAACAATTGTATAGCAAGCAATGGACTTTTTAATCCCATCAATAATCCAAATAAAATCGTAACTATCTCGCCTATATTTGTTGCTATTAAAAAATGTACAGCCTTTTTTATATTGTCAAAAATATTTCTTCCATGTTTTATTGCTTCAACTATAGTTGAAAAATTATCATCTGCTAAAATCATATCTGATGCATTTTTAGCCACATCTGTACCATTAAGGCCCATAGCAATTCCTATATCTGCATTTTTTAATGCTGGAGCATCATTTACTCCATCTCCTGTCATAGCAACAACTGCGCCAGTAGATCTAAATGCTTTTACTATTCTAACTTTATGCTCTGGAGTTACTCTAGCAAAAACAGAATACTTCATAATATTTTTTTCTAAATCTTTTTGGTTAATTTTATCGAGCTCTGCTCCTGTTATGCAAATATCATTTTTACGCAAAATTCCTAAATCTGAAGCAATTGCTTTTGCAGTTGCGATATGATCACCAGTAATCATCGCAATCTTAATACCTGCATCTTTGCATTGCTTTATTGACTCTTTTACTCCATCTCTTGGAGGGTCTATCATGCCAATAAACCCAACAAAAATTAAATTATTTTCTATAAAATTACTATCTAAATTTTGTGGTAATATATCTAAATCTATGTAACCAACAGCAATTACTCTTAAAGCTTGATTAGCCATAGCTTCATTTCTGGATTTTAAAACATTTTTTCTTACATAACTCATTGTTTCAATATTTCCATTATCCCAGAACTTAGTACATCTTTCAAGTAATACATCTGGTGCTCCCTTTGTAATACATCTATATTTGTTATTAACTTTATGAATTGTTGTCATCAATTTTCTATTAGAATCAAACGGAATCTCGCTAGTCTTAGGATATTTTTGATATAACTCATTTCTAAATTTTGATTGCGCTTGGGCTTTTTGTACTATAGCAACTTCAGTTGGATCACCTAGAATCTTCCCATTATTCTGTATTTGCACATCTGTGCACATTGTTGCAAGCTCTAAAATAAAATCTGATTTTTGCATTCTTGAATCTTCATATTCTACAACATTCATCTCATTTTTCGTTAAAGTTCCTGTTTTATCAGTACAAATAACACTACTACTTCCCAGTGTTTCAACTGCAGGCAATTTTCTAATAATACTATTATGTTTTGCAAGTTTGGTTACACCTATAGACAGTACAATCGTTACAATTGCGGGAAGTCCTTCTGGAATTGCAGCCACAGCTAAACCAACGGATGTCATGAACATTTCTAATGGTGGTATTTTCTTTAAAATACCTACAATAAATATAAAAGCACAAACTGCCAAGCACCCTATTCCCAAAGATTTTCCGACTTGGCCTAACTTTTGTTGAATAGGTGTTTCTGGAGATTCATCCTCTATAATCATTTTAGCTATTTTACCTACTTTAGTATTCATTCCTGTTTCTGTTACAATTGCTTCAGCTGTTCCGTTAGTTATTATAGTAGTAGCAAATGCCATATTAACCATATCACCAATATTGCAATCTTGAGCTAACTTTGCTTTTTCATCTTTTGATATCGGAACAGTTTCACCTGTTAAACTCGATTCTTCTATTTTTAAATTATAAGATTTGATTAATCTACAATCTGCTGGAACATAATTTCCCGCTTCTAAAATAATTAAATCTCCACAAACTAGCTCCTCGCTAGGAATTGTTAAAATATTACCTGCTCTTTTAACTTTTGCTATAGGAGTAGATAATTTTTTCAAAGCTTCAATAGACTTTTCAGCTTTAGATTCTTGAAAAGCTCCCATTACAGCATTTAAAACCACAATTACTATAATTATTATTGAATCTAAATAATCATTTCCACCTTCAACTTTTGTTACGATAGCAGAAATTATTGCAGAAGCTATCAATATAATAATCATAATATCATTAAATTGCCTTATAAATTTTATTAACATACCTTCTTTTTTCTTATCTTCTATCCTATTTTTGCCGTATTTTTCAATTCTAGATTTAGCCTCCTCTTCATCTAATCCATATAATAAATTAGTTTTTAGTTTTCTTACTAAATCTGAAATTTCTAATGTGTGCCACATAGCTTATCCTCCTTTGTATATTTGTAATAAATATATTCAAGGTGGACAAATATATGACTAAGTTATTATATAACTTAATACCAAACAAAGGTCGCAGATATAACAATATCTACGACCTTTACTTTAGGTTTTGAAAATTAATCACAGGCTGTCGCCCTTCTGCTTTTTAAGAGTTTGCGCAAACTCTTTGTCAAAACAGATGCCACATTCTGGACATGCAATTATCTTGTCCCCGATAATTTCTCTAAATGGCTTTTTGCCTTTAACCACAATTTCATCTCTGATTTCATGTGAATTAGAAGACATATCCACTCCGTATGATTTACAGTATGTGTATCCACAGACACTGCACTTTTGAGTTAAAGTAAAATACTTTACAATCACTTTACATTCCTCCTTTGGAGATTGAAATGGTTTATATTCGTATGTTTAATTATTTTAACATGGCTAATCGGTTATGTCAATTAGCCTATCTTCTTTTTATAAAAAACTTATCTACTAAAATTATTGTTTTTCTTTATTTTTCAACATTATTCTTCAGTACCTGACATATTACCATAATATTGTTGTAATAATTGCATATATGCTTGCTCAACTTTTTGAAGAACTTCATCTGCATTAATAGTTTTTGGTTTATCATAAGATTCTCCAAATGTATCAACAGTCATTTTTAAGATTACTGGTGCTACTTCTGGTTTACTTACTTCTCCATTATCTGCCTCAAGTAATTTTATATTTGATATTTCTTGTACAACATCATAACCTTCAATAACTTTACCAAATGCTGCATACAAATCTTTTAAATATTCATTTGTTTTTTCATCATCAGTATTCATTATAAAAAATTGTGAACATGCACTATTATAACCTTCTTCAACCATTCCAAAATTGCTATAATCAGATCTTGCCATTGCCAATGTTCCAGCTGTCCATTCTACATTATTTTCGTAATCATTAGCACTAAATTCTCCTTTTATAGAATATTGATAATCAGCTTCACTATTAGGCTCAATAGATTTATCTAAATCACTTAATTTAGCAACTCCTGTTCCATCTCCATTAGGGTCTCCACCTTGTATCATAAAATCATTTATACGATGAAATTTTAATCCATCATAAAAACCATTATTAATTAAATTAACAAAATTATCTACAGTTTGTGGAGCTTCATTAGGATATAGCTCTAATTTTATTGTACCTTCCTTTTTTTCATTATTTGCTGTTGTATATGATACTTGCATTGTAACTATTGGATTTTTTTCATGCTTTGCCTTTTTCTCTTCTTTCTTTCCGCAACCTGCTAAACAAACTATAATTAGTGAAATCATAATTATTAAAATTATATTTTTTAAAACTTTCATTTTTGTACTCCTTTATAAAAATAGAACTTATGCATTATGATTTAGCATAAGTTCAATTAAATTATTTTTTATTATATGTAACATCTGATCCGAAAGAATCTGTTATTATTAACTTGCTATCTTCTATTCTATATTTTAATTCCATTGGTGTAGAATTTCCGTCATATTTAATTACTATAGATTCACCTTTATCTTCATATGTGAATTTCATAGATTGTGAACCTACATTATATGCACCTGTGAAATCATCATTAAATTGGTATGAAAATAGTCCGCTTGTATATTCCCATGTTCCTACTAATTTATTTTTATCTTTCTCCTTATCTTTTCCACATCCTGTTAATGTTATTAAGCTAACAACTAACATTGTCATTATTGCAGCTACTGTTAAAACTTTCTTTTTCATTAGTTTTTCCTCCTTATATTTTTATAATGTTGTTTTATCATAGATTAATAAAAAAATCAATTTTTTATTTAAATTTTATGCTGTATATTTTTCTTTAAAATATTTAACAATTCCCTTTACTTCTAGCTCTTTTCCACATACTCTTTTAGCTGTTTCATTTATATTAAATGTTCCCCCGTATTGATGTATATTCTGATTTAAAAATTTAGTTATTTCTTTTATTCTTCCTTGAAATAACAATTCATCAACATTTCCAACTTTTTCATTTATTGTTTCTAACAACATTCCATCAAAAATTGAACCTAATAAATATGATGGAAAATATCCAAAAGCTCCTTCTGACCAATGCATATCTTGTAAGATTCCATCTTTATCATTTTGAACATCTAGTCCTAAATATTCTTTATATTTTTCATTCCATATTTGAGGAAGCTTATCAAAATCAACATTTTCATTAAATATCATTCTTTCTATTTCATATCTTATTATTATATGCATACAGTAAGTTAATTCGTCTGCTTCTGTTCTTATGAATGAAGGTTTCGCATCATTAAATTGTTTTGCAAATTCCTCAACATCTATTTCTAAATTTAATTTATCTTTTATATCTTTAAATATTGGTTTCCAGAAGTTACTATTTCTTCCTAAAATATTTTCAAAAAATCTTGATTGACTTTCGTGAAGAGCTATTTTATCAATATCATATGTTGCAAAATCTGCTATGCTTTTATCTATGCATTGTTCAAATATTCCATGCCCACCTTCATGAATTACAGTTGAACATATATCTGGTAAATCATTTTTATTTGAAAATGTTATTCTTACATCATTATTATTTAACTTCATTGTATATCCATGAGTATAAATTCCTAGTGCTCCTCTGTCATTATCAAAACCAATATAATTTAACAAATATTTTCCTAAACTTATTAGCTCCTCATCTGTATATTTATTTTCTATTTTTGGAATAGAATTATTTTTTAAATTTTTTATTATAGGAATTATTTCTTGTTTTAAATTATCAAATAGCTTATCAATTATTTGACTATTTATGCCTGACTCATAATCATTTAACATACAATCATATAGATTTTCAACATTTGGATACATGAATTGATAGAATTTTTTTGTTTCTGTTATTACTTTTATTAAATATGGCTTAAATATTGAATAATCATTTTTGCTCTTTGCTTCAACCCATGTATTTAAAGATTTATTTCGTAATTCACAATATTCTTCGTAAAAATCCTCTGGTATATTTTTCATTTTATAATAGTCTTCTTTTAATTTATTCAAATATGTTTTTTGCATTTCATTTAGCTCTGCATATTCTTTGCTATTTATTGTTTTTTCTATTAAATCAATATATTCGTTGCTTTGTGCTAATTTGAATGAATCTAACTCAAAATTTGTACTTGCTTTGATTAAATAATCATATGAACTTTTTGGAGCTGTTGTATCCATCTCCCATCTTAACATTGCTACTGTATAATTTAAAATTTCTATTTTTTTTAAATATTCTTGTAATTTTTCAAAATCTGTCATCACTTGCTCTCCTTTGCAATTATATTTTATTCATTAACTAATTTATACTTACATAATAAATCACATTTTTTTAACTTAATCAAGTTATTTTAAACAATTGACGTATTTTACATAATTTGATATAATCGCTATTACTTACATTAAATATTTCTTATGCACATAAAAAATTTTACTGAAAGGAGGAGTATTTAATGAATCCAAGTGAAGCTTTTGGATGCCCTGTAAAAAAAATTCAACCAGAAAGAATCTTAGCTCTTTTGCAAATCAGAAAACTCAACAGCGTTAGTACTGAAATTTATCCTGTTTACGTTGTAGACAAGGAAACGGAATTTACTTTTCCAAAGTGGACTATTAAAGCTGCTGAATCAAATGACCGGTTTGTAATTGGTTATTCTGAGAAAAACTATAGTCATTGGGAAGAATATCTGCCAGATGAAGTTCCTTATGATATATATGTTCCAGAGAAATTTAGCTTCTTTATAACGGATGGATTCTAAACGCAAAAAGCGACCTATTATTGGTCGCTTTTTTTAGGCAAACTGATTCGTAACCTGTAGGTCGTTTTATTACTATCTAAAATAACATATTTCTAAAACTGAACATTAGTTTTTAAAACTCTTGAATAAGTTTTATTACTATCTAAAATAACATATTTCTAAAACTGACATGTAGAATCTGCTATCAACTCAAAGGTTTTATTACTATCTAAAATAACATATTTCTAAAACCTTAATTTATATCTGTATTTAATTGTCATTGTTTTATTACTATCTAAAATAACATATTTCTAAAACGATGATGTTCAAACTACAACTCATTACACAGTTTTATTACTATCTAAAATAACATATTTCTAAAACATTCTTTTAATGCACCTGTTACTTGCTTAAGTTTTATTACTATCTAAAATAACATATTTCTAAAACAATTTTATTAGTCTACCACACGCTGCACAAGTTTTATTACTATCTAAAATAACATATTTCTAAAACCACAAAGTGATTAGGTTATCATTATCTAATGTTTTATTACTATCTAAAATAACATATTTCTAAAACTTTTTTTCTAGCTGAATTACTATATCCATTAGTTTTATTACTATCTAAAATAACATATTTCTAAAACTTCTTGTTTCAGATTTATATAATTCCCAATGTTTTATTACTATCTAAAATAACATATTTCTAAAACTAATCAACAGTTTTATTTCCACATGCTATAGTTTTATTACTATCTAAAATAACATATTTCTAAAACTTCTTTAATTATTCGTAAGGAATAAATCCTGTTTTATTACTATCTAAAATAACATATTTCTAAAACACTTTCGCATTATAACTTTTAGTTCTGTAAGTTTTATTACTATCTAAAATAACATATTTCTAAAACCCATTTTATTTAATTTTTCAACAATTTCTTGTTTTATTACTATCTAAAATAACATATTTCTAAAACGATTCTTTAGTTATTTGACAAATTCTTAAGTTTTATTACTATCTAAAATAACATATTTCTAAAACCTACACCACCAAAGGCATTGAATATCTTTCGTTTTATTACTATCTAAAATAACATATTTCTAAAACTTAGGATAATTTCTTTGTAATTCTGTAAGTGTTTTATTACTATCTAAAATAACATATTTCTAAAACAAAACAGATGATTTATTACGCAATTCTATTGTTTTATTACTATCTAAAATAACATATTTCTAAAACAGTTGTGTATAGTTTTTATTTAAAATGTTAGTTTTATTACTATCTAAAATAACATATTTCTAAAACATTTGTTTAGTTGCCTTAGATGGTGAATGTGTTTTATTACTATCTAAAATAACATATTTCTAAAACCTCAAATTTAGAAATTTTTCCGGTTATTGACTCCGTATGTTACTTTAAATATCCCTTTAGAATACATTATCATTAAAACTTTCATCTATTTCGAATATTTTCTCATATTCTAATTTATTATAAATATTTGATTCAATTATTAATAATTTAATATTATTATATAATGAAAATTTATATAATTCAACTAACTGCTCTTCTTCTAAAATACTTTTTAAATTCGGAATAATTAAAATTTCTGCAATTTTAAAATAATTCAGTACTTTAATTATTAATTTTAATCTATGCATAATATCTGTATATTCTTCTGTATCTAATTTTACACCAAATAACTTTAGAATGTCAGATACATTTAATTCCTCTTTTATCGAAATCTCAAATGGAAGTTCTTGTACTTCATCTATAACTACATCTCTGATTTTTTGTATACTATTTTCTACTTCTTCTTTTTTATCTAATCTTATATAATCTAATATACTATCATTTAATTTTGTTATTACTGATTTGAAATTAATATTTAATTGATATAAATCAGTTAAAAAAAATACATAATCTTTAAACTTTACTACTTCATTTTTGTCATCTATTAATTGTATCTCCAATGAATTTTCAAAAGTATTCTCAAATATTTTTTCTGTTAAATTTTGATATAATTTTTTATTTTTTGTTTGTATTATATTTATACTACTATCATCAAATATAACTTCGTTTTCAAAACCCTGAATTTTAATTTTCATAATATTACCAACCTTTCGGTATTGTCTATAGTGTTAATTTGCTTGTTTCCTACTATGTATTCAATTGTATTAAATTGTTTTTCTGTAATTACTAAAATTTGAACTATTCCTTCTTTTGGTTTATACTTGTTTATCCTTCCCTTTAACAAATTTACTTCTGATGCATTTAAAACTAATTTTACATATACAGATTTTTGCATCATTAAAAAACCTTCTTTTATCAAATTTTTTCTAAACTTTGTATATGCCCTTCTTTCTGATGCTTTCTCTATTGGTAAATCAAAAAATAATAATACTCTCATAAATCTAAAACTCATAATTAAAAATTAACTTTTCACTTTCTTCATTATTTTCTAAAAATTCTGTAACATTTGCTATAAAAATCGAAATTGCATTATTTAAATATTGTTGCTTTTCATTAATATAAATTAATCTATTGCCAACATTTATCAATTTATACTTAAATTCTTTATTAAATGCAAGATTCCTATTTTCATATACAATTTCATCTATTAATGGCCTAAATTGTTCCATTAAATCACAAGAAAAATTAAATTGATTAAATTCATTTCTATGCTGTATACCTAATGGAGTTATATATCCTTTATTTACGATTTCTCTATTAAACATTGATAATAATATTGAATATCCATAATCTAAAGCCTTATTAATATCATCATTGTTATCTCTCTTAAAGCTCAATCCAAATAATAAATTAAAATAAACTTTTGCAGCATGACCTTCCCTATTTGTACAATCGAAATCTTGAACTTCCATTTCATATTGTAATAGTTTAGTATAATCTTTTATTCCTACCTTTTTTAATAGCATAGCTTGATTATGGATTTTATTTTTTACAATATATTTCCATGCAATTCCTTTGCGCTCTTTAGTCCATTCTGTCTGACTAACAATTTTTCTATATGTATTAAAAGATCCGTAGTATGGCATCAATTCACCTGATGGATTATGTTTCTCATCACATATTATTAATTTGATTTTATGATTAATAATTTCATTTAATAAATATGATGTAATTGATGCCATACAATTTTCTATAATTATAGATGTAATTTCTGAAAGATGTATAGTTTGTAAATCTTCACTTCTAATAATTAAAAATTCATTTTTATAACTTAATTTGCAATTTTTAGTTATTACAACTGTTCTCCACCCCATTAATCATTGACCTTCTTTCATACATTCCTGTAACAGATTTGTCTATAAATATCATATTAATTACTCTATCATTTTCAAAATTTTGTTTTGACATTCTTCCTGATCTATCACCCATATCTAATTTTTTCAAATTTCCATTACTATTACTCATAACTTCAATTATTCCATTAATTGTAACCTTTTTATCTTTTTTATCTAATTTTAAAAATACTTCTTTTTTATCTTGTAATTTTAAATATATACTCTCGAAACATTTATATTCATTTTTCATTTTTTCTAATAACTTATTCCAAACATATTCATATACATCTGTATATCGCTTAATATATTCTTCTTTATCATCATTTTCATTGTTTATTGCATAAATTAATTCATTAATTTCTATTGGTAAAATTAATTGTTTACTGCTTTTAATTTCCGAATCGCTTTTTAACATCATTACATTTGCATTTTTATCTATATATTCTTGATTTTTCAAAATTTTATTTTTAATAACTTCTAAAAATGTTTCAGACTTTTCTTCGGAATATTTTATTAAATAATCTTCCAGTGTTTCTTTTTTATTTTTTATATCAGTAGCTACTTTTATTGGAATACCAATCAATCTAAATTTTTCATTATTCTTTTTATCTAAAAATTTATATACTATGCAATATGCCTTTTGCTCTCCAGTATATCCACCATAAACTGCAGAATTTAAACCATTTTTTAACTGTATAACTGGTTTCTCTTTAGGACTATACAATGTTTGATTATAAAATGCTCCTGTTTGCTCTTCTAACATCCTACTTATATAAAAATCTTTATATTCCATGATTTTTTTTACTTTTTCAATATTTATCTTTTTATTAATAACCCCTATAATAATTCCATTTTTATTAGTACAAAAATCTTTATTTTGAGTATGCTCTCTTATATATTTTCCATACTGAAATTCATTTAATCCTTTCCATTCATTATTTAATATATTCCCTGTAAGTGCCATAATATAAGCATCTTGTGCATGATGGCAGTCATTAACATTCCTATTTTTGTAAATTTTATACTGATTTCTAAAATTATGTGTTATATTTGATCTTAATGCAAATATTTTTGTATCACTATATTCGTTATTTAAAAGATTAGTAACATATTTTGTAATTTGTCTTGTTTCTACTAATTGCCTTTGTACAAACTTTGCTCTCTCATCATCTGTTTCAAACATTTTGCTTCTGGTTAATTTATTAAATTTATTTTGTGTTATTAAACCATTTCTTAATAAATATTCCCACCATGTCCTCATATTTTTTCTTATATCAGCACTTATCAATAAATCATCCGCTTTTTGTTGATTCTCTTGAGCTAATACTAATGCTTTGTTATCTATACTATCATCTTTCACATAAGATCTTGGAATAATATGGTCCACTTGATAGTTTGATAATTCATCTATTTCAATAGGTTTACCTGAATACAAACTTTTTCCAAGCTGAATAAAATATAGATATAACTTTTCTGTAAATTCTTTATCACTTTGATGTGCTTTTAATTGATTATATAGTTTTTTATTATCATTTTTAAAATTATCAATTTGCTCATACACATTTAATAACTTTGTAAAGCGCTTTTTAGTAATTTCACCTTTTGTTCCATCTTCTCTTGCAAATTCTATAAAAATATTTTGTGGTTCACATTTCATTATATGTACTATTTCTTTTACTACTAAAACTGCTTGCCATATAGCTCTTTTATTAGCTGGAGATGTAGGTATTGCCTCTATATCTTTATAATGTATTCCCTTTGAATATTTAGGCATAAGTTCATCTATTTGATTTTTGAAACCAAATTCTTCTTCATTAATTATTTGCATAAAATTTAATGAAGTATACTCTAATTTTTCTATTATCGTTTCTTTATTATCTTTAGACTTTAAACCATCTATCAATTTTTTTGATAATCTTGACCATCCTGAGTAATTTAATTTAACTAATTTTTTTATTTGATCTGTTGTTAAATAATTAAAACTCTTCTTTATTTTATCTCTTAATATAGTTTTATCTTCGAATATTGTTATCCAATATATAATTTTTTCACAATCTTCAATATTGTTCTCGTCAATTGTTCCAAATATCTTTTTCATATCTATAAATGAACTCATATTAGAATTTAACTTTTTATTATCTATATCTGAAAAACCTGTAATATCGTCTACATTAAATCCTTCTCTTTCATATAATTTTTTAATATCATTATAATTTACACTTTTCTTATTTAAAAATAATTCATTATATATCTTTTTCTTCATATCTTTTGATATATGTCTGTTATTTACTTTTAAATTATTTAGTTCATTTAGTACACAAAATTTTGAATATTGTATAGACTGTTTTGGCATAACATCTTCATTTAATAAATATGTACATTTATTAGTCATTCTTTTAATGAACATCTCTGCAGTTTCATCTTTGTTAACAACTTCATCAAATGTCCATGGTAATATCTTTTCATTATTTTTTCTTACTATCCATGCATGAGAGCTTATTCCATCTTTTGCTAATGGACCTACGTAATATGGTATTCTAAATGCTAATAAAGAAATTATTTTGTCCTTATTCTCTTTAATTGTATTATAATATTTTTCTTGATTATTTAATATTTCTTCTAATTCATATTTATGTAATTGATATGGTATAGCACCATTATCAGTAACGTTTAATTTCTTTAAAAATTCATTTTGTTCTATTTTATTTAAAATCTCTTGCTTTTCTTTTGAGTCTTCTATTTTTTGGAAATCACTTTTAATGTATGTATATAGCTCTTCTATTGTACATTTTGAATTACTTTCTCCTTTATTTTTTCCATTATATGCAACATAATTTTTTAGCTCTTTTTTATGCTCTTTAAACATTTCTTTATATTTTTGGTTAGAAAAATATCTTTTATATATATTTTTTAACTGTTCTAAATCGTTTCCGTATTCATCATATTTTTTTATAAATGCTCTTGAAATATATTTTTCATTATCTAACATATCTTGCAAAACAAACCAACTATATATACCTTTTAAAGATTCATAAATATTTGCACTTTCGCTTAGCTCTGATAATAATGATTCTTCTTCTGCTATTTCTGAATTAAAACTTATTTTTAATTCACTATTATTTTTAAAAATAGTTCCTATTTCAAATTTATATCCAATCATTGCATTAACAATATTAGTAATTACTTTTTTATCATCTTTATCAAAATCAAATATATTAATTATTTGATCTTTTTTATCTAGTTTTTTTATTTTTTTATCTGATAATACATCTATTATTTTATTTATATTTTCTTTTGGATATATTTCAAATTCCTCACTTAAATATGTAGCGATTTCACTAATATATTCACCTATAATCTGTGTATTATTTGAAAATTCTCCTTCTTGTAAAAAATTTCCCCTATATTTTATTATATGATGAATAGCCAAATAAACCAATCTTATATCTACTTTTTCTTTCGTAGTTACCAAGTAATTTCTCAAATGATATATGGTAGGAAATTTTTGATAATATACTTCATCATTATATTTGTCATCTGAAAATAAATTATAAATTTTTTCTTCATTTGCATAATTTATTTTCTTATCTTCTTGTGTTAAATAACTATTTTTTAGCATTGGAAAAAAATTTGGATATTCTTTTTCCATGTCATCTTGTAATAAACTTTGTAAAATATTTATACGTTCTTTTCTTCTATCTAATCTTCTTCTTGCCCCTCTAAAATTTCTTCTTATAGCTGCAGTTTGTGCTTCTTCAAATAGTCTAGCTCCCCACATATTTTTTCCGTTATTTTTTATTATATTATTTTCATCATCTGTAACACACCATCCAACAGAACTTGTACCTAAATCTAATCCTATATTATAATTTTTTTTATTTTTCAATTGACAAATCCTCCTCTTTTTGTTATTATGATTATGCTATTAATTACTATCTAAAATAGCATATTGAGTTAAAATAAGGTTTAACCTACAATGCCAAATTATTTGGTCTCACTTAGGTGAGTTAGAGCTTCATAGCTCTTTTTTTTTGTATTTATTTTTTACTTATTCGTAAACATTACTGTATTGATTATATTTTTAAATATAATCAATGTCAATAATATACTTTACATATACGTAAAATATCAAAAAATGTCGAAACAAGCAACAAAATTCGTATTGCTTTTTTCGACATTTTTCGACTTTAATAACAAACACTAACAACATATTTTTCTTTATTTAAATCTTCAATCTCATAAAAATCAACAGCATCATTCAAAACTTTAAAATCATTTAAACTTTGAATTCCCAAACCTTTAAACTTAAGAATTGCCTCTTTTTTAGTCCAAGCTTTAGCCAAAAAACCAAGTTTATCCTCAGCAAAATTAAACTCAAAAAGTTCATCATCACGCAGCCAATTCAAAAAATATTTTGACTTAATTTGAATTTCAAAATTGCTTTTCGCTTCAATATCAATTCCAACATTACTATCACCAACAGCAATAGCAATCATATTCTTAGAATGCGAAATATTAAAATAAATTCCAGCAATGCAAGGTTTTCCATACTCATTACAAGTTATTACCTTTGATTCTAAATCAATTTCAAAATCACACTTTAAAATATCCTTCAAAAACATCCAGGCATAACCGCTCAAATTTCTTGACTTTTCTTCTTTATAAATGCGCACAAAGTCCCTAGCATTATCTGGGACCTTGTCAAAATCTATATCATTTTTATTTGTTATATCAAAATAATAAATTTTAATCATTTCTTTTTATCAAACAATTTTAGTACATTTTTATTAATATCATCCATTTGTTTAGATGACTTTACACCAAAAACACAGAAGTTTGCAAAATGCTCACAATTATTATGAATAATATTATAACCACCTTCACCAACTTTAGAAATAGCAATTTGTACAATCTCATCATCTGGTCTTTTCAATTTAAGCTCTTTTTTAGTATATCTTCTAACTTCGATAAAACCATCTCTAGCAAAATCTTGAATTTTAGACCTTAAAACTTTAACATCTTTAGCTTCAATAATTGCAGCCTCGTTTGGCAATCCAAATTGTACAACCTCATCATTTCCTATATAAATTCCGTGGTGATAAAAATTATTCATCAAAACTCTTATATGAGCACCCGGATATAGTTCACCTAATTCCCAACACTCCTTCATAATTATTTGACCCTTTCTTTTATAAATTCAACTACATTAGAAACAGTTTTAAATGTTGTCAAAGTTGCATTTCCCATATCAATATCAAAAGTTTTTTCAATTGCAATAGCAATATAAATTAAACCAACTGAATCCAATCCTAAATCCTTAGATATATCTGTATCTAATGTAATAATATTTTCATCAATATTTTTAGTATTAACCAATTTAAAAATCGCTCTAAGTTTTTGTATTATTTCATCTTCAGACATTTTATAAATTCTCCTTTGGTCTTATTATCTTCATGCTAGGGCTTCTTTGGAAATCAGTATCACGAATAATAATCTTTGAAAATCTTTCATAACTTTGAAGCTCTTCATTTACTTTGTTTAGCTCTGTATTAACAAAAGCTTCAAGCTCTTCTCTTTGTAAATTTAGCTTAGCAATTTCGCTTTGTCTTAATACAACTTCCAAAGCAAGTATAACATTTCCAAAATCATTCGTAGTCTTATAAACAAGTGAATCTTGAATATATGGAATTTCATTTACTTTTGATTCAATATAAGCAGGAGATACATTTTCACCATTAGCCAAAACAATTATATCTTTAATTCTTCCTATAATATATAAATTATTATTTTCATCAAACTCAGCAAGATCACCAGTTTTAAACCAACCATCTTCAAAAGCATTTTTATTCTCTTCATCTTCACCATAATAGCATTTCATCAAATTACGACCTTTTAGCCATAACTCACCAGAAACCAACTTTGCTTCCAAATCTGGGAACAACATACCAACAGAAGCTGGATATTTATCAGGATTTGGATTACCACTAACCATATTAGCAAGCTCTGTTAATCCATATCCAGGGCAAAAAGTAATTCCCTTTTTAGTAAACTCTTGAACTAAATAAGGAGGAACACTCGCACCACCACAAATTATAGTTTTTAAATCTCCACCTAGCATCTGCATTCCAAATTGGTTAGCCAATTTCAAAAATAATTCTGCCAAAGCAGGAACAACAACTAGAACAGTTGGTTTAATCATAGCCATATCCTTAAACATCTGTTGTTTATCTTGATTAAAATATATAACGCTTCCAGTATATAAACTTGTAAGTAAATTTCTAACAAAACCAAAAACATGTGTCAAAGGCATTATAGAATAATATGTTTGATTAAATATATCTTTTAAACCATAACATCCATTAATTGTACCACACATCAAATTAGTATGAGAAAGCAAAGCTCCCTTACTTTTACCAGTTGTACCACCTGTCATTATTATACAAGCAGAATCATCTTCATTTATATCATCACAAATAAAATTTTCACTAATTAACGAACTATCAATAGAAAAAATATCACTAATTTTATAGTAAAATATTTTATTTAGCTCTTTAGCAAGAGCAGTATTTGCTTCTAAAGGCCCTCCATATAATAATCCTGATAAATTATATTTTTTAGTGCAACCAAACAATGTTTTATCATCTAATTGGAATGGTATTAAAGTTGCCACACAACCATAAGCCATTATTCCAATTGCTGCACATGCAAACTCATAATTATTATGGCAATATACCCCTACATTTGTATTTTTTTCAATTCCATTTTTATTTAGCACATAGCAGACTTTTTGTATATCTTCATAAAATTCTGTATAAGTTGCAACAGTTCCATCCACTTTAGCTATTGCATTTAAACTACCATATTTTTTAATATGATTTAAAAATTCTGGTATTGTTTTCAAATCAACAATTTTATCAAAAACTTCATCTGATGCATATTTTTTAAAATCTGCTCTTGTAAATGATTTAATCATATATATTTCCTCCTAAACAAAATTTATACTTTAATTTCTTCCTTAGTTTTAATACTTTTACCTTTAGCTATTTGCTCTAGTTCAATTTCTTTATTTCTTAATAATTCAGATATCTCTTCTACTGTTTTCATAGATGGTATAGGCTCATTGCAATAAGCTTTCAAATCAATTCTTTCTCCAATATACGCTTTTTGTCTTTTAAATCTATTTGCTCTTTTTTCAATATAAATTGGAATAATCGGAACCTCCGCGTTTAAAGCAATCAAAACTGATCCAGATTTAAATTGCTTAAATTGCTTTTCTCCTCTTTCAACATGGCCCTCTGGGAATATGGCAACAATATGTCCTCTATCATATTGTTTATTAATAGTTTTAAATGTTCCCATAGATATATTTTGCGTATCAATTGGTATTGTACCACAAGCTTTCAAAAAAGATCCGAAAATTTTTTTCTTAAACAACTCATCCGTTGCTACAAAACTTAATCTTCTTTCCCAAAATGCATTTGATATAATAACCGGGTCTTCATAAGACATGTGGTTACTTATAATAAGAAAAGATCCTTTATACATCCCTTTCGTTCTTTTAACTATTTTCCCATCTTTAACATATATTCTTTTTATTCTTAAATCTAATAAAACAAATATGCTCATAGTAATTTTAATAAAATCATAAAGAAATCTTCTATAATCAAAAATTTTTACGAACTTATTTATCTTCTTCTTTTTCATTAATTTGCTCTCCAAGACACTCAATATAATTTTTAACATAGTTACACAAAAAATCTATATTTTCTTTTTTAGATTTCTTGTCATCTAACATCTCATTTAAATAAATTTTTTCTCCAATAATAACTTTAGCTCTACTTTTCTTTTTCTTTTTTTCTTTACCATAAATTCCATTTGTATAAACTGGAATAATTGGTACACCAGATTCTAAAGCAATATATACAAAGCTCGGTTTAAATTGCATCAATCCTTCTTTGGGATCATTCTCACCTCTAGTTATTTTAGCCTCTGGAAATATTAAGCCAACATCCCCTTCAGCAACACATTTAGTCATTTCACTCATAAAAGCGAAATCATAAGATGATCTATCCACAATTATTCCACCAATCCACTTTAAAAATTTTGTAAATAACTTGCTTTTATCAGCTGTAGATTTAGCCACCAATGTTCTGATTTTATTTTTAGAAAAAATATACATCATTAGTGGAAAATCATACACGGAGGTATGATTTGAAACTATCAAAGCACCTCCGTCTATAACTCTTCCTTGTTTTTCTTTATTTGTAAAATATATTTTTTTCTTAAAATATAGCCATTGTACTGGCCAGCCAGTTATTTTAACGAACCATAAAACAAAACGATTCATAAAACACTCCCATTTTAACTATTTTTTCTTAGAAATTAAATTTAATTTATGTTGTAATGCAATTTTTGGAATTATATCTAATCCGATAAAAGAAAGTATTGCAAATAATACTGCATTGTTTCCACATTTTATTCCCAATTCATCGCATTTTGCTTTAATTTCTTTTGCACAAACATAAGATATATAAGCAGAATATGGGAATAATAAAATTGAAATTATCCAATGCCATATTTTAATTTTTTGCTTTTTAAATTTATTTACACTGCTTATAATTCCATATCTCCAGATAAATCCAAATAATGAACCACTTAAAACCCATAAAGCAATGTTTACGATTAAAGGCTCTTCTTCAATTTTATCTTCGTTATCTTCTTCTTCATCAAATAAATCTTTATTTTTTTCATATTCTTTTTCTAAACCTAATCTTTTAGCAACTTCTTTTGGTGTATAATTTTTAGGCATCAAGAAAGTTAAGAAATATCCAATTATGCAGAACAATGCAACTATTAATGGAACAAGTAATATACCAAAGTTAAATACAGATCCTGCATCAACGCCAAATTTTTCAACGGCAAGTTGCATTGCAGAAACTTTACCTTGTGGTTCCATATAAATTACACCTTGTCCTTTTGCAATAAACAACATTTTAATTCTTTCATATATTAAACCACTAGCTATTGCTCCTGTTATAGAAGTTGTAACAGCTTGTGCTGCAAAGTACATTGCAGAATGATTTTTCTTTGTTAACTTTTCTTCAACTGAAGAAACTTGTGCTGGAACTAAATATCCCATCATAAAGAAAGGTCCAATTGCCCAAGATCCAAGTATTCCTCCAATTACTCCTATTATCATTTTGATAGTAGTATTATCTCCCATTATAAATGTGCTTCCTAAATCAAAAGATAAAATTGCAAAAGCAAATGACAATAAACATGTTTGATATGCAAATCTTAAGCCTTTTTTAGCTTTTAATTTATTAAACAAATATAGCATTAGTGGTACTGGAGCAAATGCACAGGTATTTAAAATCGCCATTTGCATTTCATTTAATCCCATTCCACCAACAATTAGCGCATTCATTGAAACTAAGAACATTTCTAATCCGAAGAATGAACAACAATTAACTAAACACCATTTCATAAATATCTTACTTGTAAATGTAAGTTTGATACTTTCCCATAAACCAACTTTTTCTTCTTCTGCAAGTGGTGTAATGTCATAACCTTGCTCTTTTGCTTTTTTCTCAAACTTATCTCCCTCTTTAATCATAACTACTGGAATAAGCATTGTAATCATTATTGGTAAACTTAAAAATACTAATTTATCTATATGTATTTGGAATGAACTTAGTATAAGTGGTACTAATGCATATACTACACAATAAGAAATTGTATCAAAAAATGATTTATAACTTGATACTCTAACTCTCTGCTTTTCATTACAGCACACTGTTGATAAACTTCCATAAAATGCAATTAAGTTCATTGTATATGTAGCAAAGAAAATTAGTGAATTAACAAAAATCCAAATTGTATTTGCAAGTTGATTTGTTTGACTTATTGGAATCCAACATAAAACATATGAAATTACCATTGGTAAAAAGCATATAGCAATTGGAACTCTTCTTCTTCCCCATTTTGTTTTTAAATTATCAGTTATTGATGCAAATGGAATATCGATAATACCATCGAACACCTTTCCTAAAAACCATAGCACAGAAAATAATGCTGGTGTTATTAAACATACTGATGAAATTGCTTGTAGTGAACCTTCTGGTAATGCAGATGGATTGACTGCATCACTAAAATATGCTCCCATTAAAACCATAAGTAAATTTGGTCCAAATCCAGAAAGAGCATAAACAATTTCTTTCCATTTTTTGTCTAAGTTGACAAACTTTTTTCCCATAAAAAATTCTCCCCCTAATCTTTAATTTATAATACACGCATGTAGAAACTACATTACGACATATTCTTAACATTTAATGCCTCAGCAATATATTCGCTAAATTCTAAAGCATTTGAACAACTTTTGTTTTCGAATTTTAAATCTATTTCAAATTTTTCTTTAATTTCCATTAGTAATGTTAAATATTCTAAACTGGTTCCACCTAAATCAAAAATGAAATGACTATCGTCTTTAATTTTATTTGAATCAATATTTAACACTTCTGACATTAATTTTTTAATTGTGCCACAAATATCTTTTTGGAAATCATCTATATTTTTCTTTTCGATTTCTTTAAACTCTGATAAATCAATTAGTTTAACATTTCCATTATTAATATTTCTTAATAATAAATTTCTGCTAACCTTTATGGCATTAGCATTTGCAAGTTCATCATAGGTTAAATAAGCTCTTTCAATATTAAAATTAGACTCACTAAGCATTTTAAGATTCTTCTTAATTTCATCTAAAACTTTTTTTGTTTTAATACTTGTATATTCTTTTCCAATTTCAACAATCAATGATAAATTTTGTGAATTATTAGTTTCAATTCCAAGTACAACATAATTTTTAGATGATGGTATATCGATACTCATTTCAATCAAATCAGGATTAATTTTTTCACCGTTTTCACCAATAAAAACATCGTCGCTTCTTCCTTCTATATAATAAGATCCTGTTTTATCCATTTTTGCCATATCTTTTGTATCAAACCATTCATTTTCTTTTAACTCAATTACTTCATTTTCTGTTATAATTTTAGAGCAAAGTGATGTACCTTTAACTAATAATTTTCCTTCTTCTATCTTGTATTCTACAGTTTCAAAAGGCTTTCCTATAGTTCCTTGAATTCTATATTTAGCTTTAGATCTTAGCTCTACAGAAGTAATTCCAATTTCACTCATACCATAGCCATTGTATAGCGGATATCCTATACCATTTATCACTTTTAAGGCATCTTCTTTTAGATATCCACCACCACTTATCATAAATTGAATTGAATCTCCAAATACCTTTGTTTGAACTTCTTTAAACAAAGATTGGGCAATTTTCTTTCCAACATTTGGAAATGCACTTTGTAAATTAAGACTTAATTTTATTCCTTTTTCAAATTTTGATTTTGTCTTTTCATCCATTGAAGAAACTTGCTTAGTTATTTCTTTGTATATTGTATGCCATAACATTGGAACTGCAAATATATGCGTTACCTTATGCATTTTAACAGTATTCAAAATTGTATTTGGAGTATAATCTTTTAAAAATACAAATGTTCTTCCAAATACTGAAAACCAGAAGTACACTGCAACTAATCCAAAAATATGGTAAAATGGCAAGAATGTTAGAATTTTTAAACTTCCTTCATAATGTCTTTTTATCATTTTATTTTGGCTTAATATTTTTTTAGTATTTAAAACTTGGTTTGTAAAATTTTTACCATTATATATACATATTTTTACGTTTAGCGAAGTTGCTGTTGTTGATATGGCAATTTCATTTTGCCAATTAGTAAATCTTATTTCTTCTTGAGTGCTCATTTCTTTTAAACTTACATTTATATAATTCATGTTTTGAATGTCAAAACTACTATTTTCTTTAGTTATAATCGTTTTTATATCTAATTTATCACATATGTACTGGTTAATAGATTGTGGTAATCTATCGTTTAATAGCATTGGCTTGTATCCTGCCATTAATAAAGCCCAAAAAGACATAATCCATTCGATAGAATTTTCCATTTTAATTCCTACAAATGAACCTGCCTTATCAGAAATTTTTTCAGTTAAATAATTAGCAGTTTTTTTACACAAACTATCACATTCTTTGTATGTTATTTTTGAAATTCTATATTCTTTCATATACTCACAAAAAATGCGTTCCCCTTGATTATGTATAATGTTGTAAAGGCCTTCAAATGTATAATTTGAAGATTTTAAATTATTAATTTTTTCTTTAACAATTAAATTTATATTTTCCATTTTTCTATACCTAAATCTATATATTTTACAATTTTCATTATACTTAAAGTTCTATAAAATGTCTATACGAAATTTGTAAAAAAAAATCACAATTTCTAGTAAAATGTAAAAATTTGTTTAAGTTGTTCGTGCAAAAAAAATAAGACTTCATTATTAAAATGAAATCTTATTTCTTTTTAAATTTTTTATATCCTAGATATCCGCCTCCTCCTAAAGCAGTTAAAGCAATTGCACTTCCTATAAAACTAGAGCCTCCTTCTGCTGTTATGGATGTTTTATCTTTGTGTCCTCCATTTGCATCTGCTCTTCCTGAATGTGCATAACTATTAGTTCCTATTATTAAAGTGCATACAATTACTATTAACATTGCTATTTTCTTTTTTATATTTATTTCCATATTTATCTCCCATAAATATAATATCAAATAAAAATTGAAAAGTTCGTCGAAACGTGTCAAAATAAATAATTTTTGTGATTTTTTAAATGATTTTTATTGGAGTATAATCTATAACATCGCAAGATACGCAAATATGGTTATTTGCCTCAAAACTTTCATCTAATGGTTGATTGTGTATATGCCCAAATACATTTATTTGACCTTCTTTCAAATCATGAATTGGTTCATGTGTTAACACTAAATTTTCTAATATTAATTTTTTTCTGTATACTTCACTAAATCCTATATTTTTCCACTCTTTTGTGCCTCTTTTTAAATCATGATTTCCTTTAATTAAAATTTTATTTCCATTTAACTTTCCTACAAGCACTTTTAATTCCTCTGTTGTTCCAAAACCTACATCTCCTAAATGATAAACTGTATCTTCTTTTTTTACAGTTTCGTTCCATCTTTGTATGATATATTCATTCATTTGGTCTGCATTTTCAAATGGCCTTTGGCAATATTCTATTATGTTTTCATGATTAAAGTGTGTGTCTGCTATAAAATAAATCATTAAATCACCTTTCTTTTGATAAAAAAAATGAACTTTTTACTGAAGTGGACATTTTGGAGTCCACTTCATAATTTAGTTCATCCCTATTTTGATATTCTTTTTCTTATTTCTACATCGTGGTCTTGTAAATTTTTTACTAACCCTGTCATATCTTTTTCTTCATCAGTATTAAACAAATAGTTTGCTATGGTATGTGGCAAAACTATAAATGATGCTGCAAATGATACTATGCTGTTAATCATAGAAATTATTAAAGTTTCTTTACTTACATCATTAAACAAGCAATATACTGTAACAAAAAACATTAGTGTAGCAATTGCCAATAATATTATGATGCAAGTTGCAAAAAATATTTTTTTAAACCATAATTTGGCTGATAAATTTTGCTTTGTATTTTTAACATATGCATCCAACAATTGGTTAAAAGATTTATTATTTGCTTTTATATATCCTATATCACTTTCTAACATCTTGTCATTATGAACAATTAAAATTTTGTTATTGTCATCATTATCTTGTTTTAAATATTTCTGTATTATATCTTTACTTTCTTCTGCTTCTTTTGTATCAAGTTTTACTATTTCTTCTTCATTGTTCATTTTTTCACCATTAATTTAATCCTAACTCTATAAAACGTCTATCTACTGCTCTTGTTGAAACTTGAAAATAATCTGCTAAGTTTAATATTATTTGTGTGCTTTCTGCAAATTTGTTGTATTGTTTTAAAAATTCTTCTTTTGGCATTAATAGCTCTGCTGCAAATCTATTAGCTCTTTTTTCTTTTTCACTGTCTGCGTCATCTGTTTTATACGTATTATAAAATTCTGACATTTGATTTGGATAGTCAAATAAATAGTGACCTAATTCATGTGCTATTGTAAATCTTTGATGGCCTAAACTATCTTTTGAATTTACACATATCATTTTTCTTTTTCCAAATTTCTTTATAACTTCATCGCTTATAACAATGTATCCACTTAATTCATCTTTTAATTCTTGCTGTCCTACTAAAAAATCTAGCTCTTTCATTATTTTTATAATGGGAATCGGAAATTCTTTAGTTTTTAAATCATCAATGATTTTTTTTGCTATTTCTGGAATGTGATCTAAGTCTTTTGGCATTGTTCTGATTTCGTTTATAAGTGTTTGGTCCATATTTAAAATCTCCTTTCTCATTTCACTTTCTAAAATGTATCTTTACATTTTATTGGTCTATTTCACAAATATTATATATTATCGAAAAAGTTTTTTCAATAATTTTTCTGTGCTCTTTTATCTCTTTTTATATAATATGATTTCTGGGTTATCTCCGTTTATTCCATATTCACTTATTAAAATAAATTCCATGTTTGCTACTATTCCAAAGCATCTTATTAGCTTTTCGTCATTGAATTCACATTCTAATTGGTTACCTAAATATATTTCGTTATCATTTAAAAATTTTACCGTTTTTCCGTTTGTTAGCGGATATTCTAGATTTACAAATGCTCCGTTTAGTGCATATAGCTCTTCTACTTTTGGCATTCCTGGAATTTTTATTTGATTTATTTCGTCTATTAGCTGCTTTTTGTATGCTTCATAATTTTCTTTTCCTCCTGTTTGTATGTATCTTGCTATGAAACATTCTTTTCCGAATGGACATCCTTTTGTTTCTTTGCACCCTTTGCATGTGCTGTTCTTTTTGTATCCGCATTCTTGGCAGTTGGCTCCGCATATTGAACACATAGTTTTTCCTCCTGATTTTTTTATTTACTATATCATAAACAGTTCTATTAAAAAATATTTTTTAAGATATTTTTGATTTTTTGATATGATGACGAGATAAATAGATTCGGAATAAAGGCTGTTATAATTTTGGATGTGCAATAAAAAAATAACCCCCACCAAGTACTTGCGCATTGGCGAGGGGCTCTTTTAAGTTGAGCAAACTACAGAATTTAATACTGACCGTTGAGAAACTCTGCAATTTCATCAAGGTTTTCGAAAACTTTTGCTCCGTTGCCAGCTACCATTTTAGCGGTTGCCTTAAGGCTCTTGAGCATATGGCCTTCGAACTCATCCGGGAGATAGCAAAATAATGTGCGTTCAGGGTATTTGTTACTGCAGTCTACGACTTCAGCGACAGAAAAAACGCCAACCATCTCTTTAGAGAGTACAAAGAGGACATATCTTGCTTCAGCTCTCGCCTGATCTTCAATGGCCTGACATTCAGGCGTCCAATCGGGTACAACCGGATTGAAGGTTTCAACTTTGCTGCTTAGCTTTGTTAAAAGTTCTTCTCTCCAAGTTGATGTTGAGCATGTTCCTCCAAGGAACGTAGTGTTCTCAAATGCTGCCATGATAAGCCCTTTCCGCCCTTATAGGACTTGACATCATTATCTGATGCCCGTTTTATTTTATTATTTGTACCGAGGTACATATAATTATTATATCATTTTATGTTAATTTAGTCAATTTTTAGAGATTTTTCGTTTTACCTATTTGGGATGCTTAAATGCTTCTTTTCCTAAATAGCTTTTCAGCGGAATGTTGAAAATTTTGGTATGGTGATTACGGAAAATAGATTTTAGATATTGACCTTCGGGTTATGAGAACTTACTTAGCGTTTTGTGTTTGTTATTGAAAATGTTAGTTTTTATTTATATTCCAATAGTTTCATAAGTTTTTATTTATGGAATTTTTATGCCATTTTTAGTCATTTTTTTAGCATTTTGTCCCCAAAATGTCCCCAGACTTTTATAAGTCTTGAGACTCTATGTTTGAAAAATTGCAAAACATATTTTGAATTTTTATTTATTTTTATGGAGTTTATAGTCTTGTATTCAATAATTTAATTATTGGAGGATTACTATGAGTAATTTAAGAGAAGTAAAAGACGATATTTTAACAGAATGGTTATTATTTAGAGAGGAAGAATTATCTAGATTATCAGATGAAGATAAAAAACATTTTATTCACTTTGAAGAAATAGCAAAAGATATTATGAGAAATGTACCTAATAAGAACAAAAAGTACGTTCAGAAGCAATTAAATAAATTAGACGATAACTTTATGGACTATATCTTTTATTGGAACGAGAAATACTATAGAAACGGATTTGCTGATGGAGTAAATATAGTTATTGGGTGTTTGGATGAATAGCAATAAAGTGCTGCAATCTGCAGCACTTTTATTTATAATGATACCTTTATTAATTTCATAAATGTCTTATTAAATCCTGACGTTTTAAATACTTTTAAATAAACATCTATTATTTTATCGTATAAATATTCATCTGGAACTTCTTCCATATCTCTTGGAATATCTATAAATTCATATAACCAACCTTCTCTTTCATTCTGATCTAAGTAAAATTTTAAATCCTTTAAAGCATCTTTTAATTTTTCTGTTTTACCGTTTAAACATTCATTATATGCAATAATGTCTTTAATTTTAAAAGCAAAAATTATCGGTAAAATAATTGAATATATAATTATAGTTTCCTTTTTATTAAAATACATAAAGCCATTTTTTTCACTCTCGATATAATCTTTTGCAGTATTATATAATATTTTATATCTATTACAATCTCTTAAAGTAAATTGATATTTATCAATCATAGAATAAAAAACATCATGTGGTAAATAAGTTGTCTTTCTAAAGTCCAAATATTTTTTACAATATTCAATGCTTCTTAAATTATCAACTGTAATAACATAATCATAAAACTTATTTAAATAACTATATGAATTAAAATTCATTCCAAATTGATTATTAATTATATTTTTTAATTCATTATTATTTGCAACAACAATTATAGTTACATTATTCAAATTATAAAAATGTTTTATAGTTTCTAACATCTTAGTTGCATATACTGGATTACATCTATCAAGTTCATCAATTACCAAAATCATTCGCTTATCGCCTAATATTTTATCTATTAATTCTTTAAATAATACCTTTTTTTCTTCATTAGTATTAATCTCTTTAGCCAAATCATCAAAAGTTTTTATCTTATCAATATTATCTGAATTTAAATCTACATTTAAAAGTTTATTTGATATAATTTTAGTTAAGAGATTTAGTACTTCTTTAAAAAAATCTTCACTATTAAATTTGCTAGTCACTTTATCTTTAAATTTTGGATATTCATTTAAAATATTATATATTATCGAGTCAAAAGGATTATTATGATCATCATTCTCCCATGCATTATAGTAAAATATTAAATTGTTTTCTGATATTTTTAATAAATCCTCTTTAACATCATTAAAACTTTTAAATTGATCTGTCTCAGAATATTTTTTATAATTTTTTATTAAATATTCAAATTGCTTTACTAAAAAAGTCTTTCCCACACCCCATTCTCCATCAATACATATAGTATCACTCTCATTTATATTTTTTATTAGCCTTATTAGACTATCTAAATACTCTTTATTATTTAATTTGTCCTCTAATAATGAATTATGTATATTTAAATCATTTGCCTCTATTTCATATTTTTCCATATAAATTCCTTTCTCCTATTTATATTTTTGTATATTTATTATTTCAGCTGATATTAAATTTGTCATATTTCTAATATATTTCTACCAAATTATAACATATTTTTAATTTATATGATAGTACCTTTTGTAGTAAAATGTAACTTATTGTCTGTAGAATTTTTATTTAAAATTGTATACAATAAGTTACTGAGGTGAATGCAATGGAAATTTGTAAAAAATTCGGAGAAAACGTAAAAAAATATCGTATTAAGCAACATTTATCACAAGAGCAATTAGCAGAATTATCTGGATTGCATAGAACATATATTAGTGATGTTGAAAGAGGTGTGCGTAGTATATCTCTATATAATATTGAAAAAATCGCTAATTCATTGCAAATTGATATATATAACTTATTTATTTTTTAGGAGGTTTAAAATGAATGATATAAATAAAATTAAATTATCTGAACAGCTGATAAAAGAATTATATATAGATTTAAGAAAAAATGTAAATAAATGGTCAAAAATTACTAATCAAACTCCTCAAGCACGTATGGGATATATTGGACAACATCTTGTTAGTATTGTAACAGGTTATCCTGGTGGAAAATCTGGAGCTCGAGGATATGATTTAATCATAAATTCTTCGGATAAAATTGAATACGCAGAAATAAAAACTTGTTATAGAGTTGATCAACTTGGTGCATGTAATAATTGTAAAAATCCAGTTTCTAGTCTAGAAAAAAATTGTGCCTATTGTGGCAGTGATAATATTAAAAGGAATAATGATTCTAAATGGTTAATTACTATATTAAGTAAAGATCATTTATTAACCACTTTTGAACCAAAATTTTATTATTTTGTATTATTTGAATTTGAAGATATTAATGATGTACATAATAACAATATTAATGCAACAATTTGGCGTGTTGATACAAAAAATCCTGGTTTTTATTTATGTATGCTAGATTATTACTATAATATTAGATCTAAATCAAAATCTCAAGCGCCTTTTAACATGTGGCCACATATGTTAAAATTTCATTTAACAAAACCTGTGAAAATATATGAAGCAAAAATATTTGAAGATGATACAATAAAAACTGTTCTACTTGATAATGATATTAACCGAACAGAAGATAAATTATTACCTTTGTTTGAATATAGGCAAGCTAAGAATTTAGATTTAGATACAATTTTAAATATATACAAAATTTTAAATCTAAAATATGTATTTCCACCTGAAAAAAATTTTTTATTAAAAGAATTAGAATCCTATCAGGATAAATTTGATAACAGCAAATTAGCTGACATTATAAGCTATGCATTGTATTATCCTAAAATTGAACCATTTATTGATTCTATACCTTTAGAAATTAAAAAATCATTAAAAAGAATACAAGAAGCTATTTTATAGCTCTTGTATTCTTTTTAATGATTTATTGAAATATTCCTTATCTATTTCAAATCCTATATAATTTCTTCTGTTTTTCTCACATTCTACTGCAGTTGTGCCACTCCCCATAAATGGGTCTAAAATATTATCATCTTCGTTGCTGCTAGCTAGAATTAATCTTTCAATTAGTTTCTCAGGTTTTTGAGTAGGATGAATTCTATTTTTTTCATAAAAGTTTATATCATTCCATACATCCGTTAATCCCATTTGAGTATTAAATGTCATTTGAATTTTTTTATATGGTATGTCAAATTTTAAAATATTTGAAAGTTTTTCCCAAATTTCTTCTGTTGGAAGTTGTTTGCAAATATTATCTCCTGTATATATACTCCACATTCCTCCACCATTTGATTTAACACCCAATGCTTCATTTATTTCTTTCGATGTAAGTTTTAGTTCTTTTTGCCTTGTTTTCAAAAAATTTTTAACAAATGGTTTACTATCTTTTACTAAAAACAATATGCTTTCTGTTACATTAGGAAACATCTTATAATTTTTAGTTGCTCTTCCTGAAACCGCTTGTATCCCTTTATTTAATACAATTTGTTGTCTTAATTCAAATCCATTTTCTTCTAATATAGGTAACAATTTTGACAACATTCTAAAATAACCAAATAAATAGAAAGAGCCACCTTTTCTTAAAACACGATTAGCCTCATTAATCCATTTTGCAGACCATTCTAAATAATCATTTTCTGTACGCCATATATAATCCCACTTCTGATTTATTACTTTGAAATATGGTGGATCTGCTACTATTAAATCTATAGTTTCATTATCTATTTTTTTCATTCCTGTTATTGCATCTTCATTATATATTGTATTAATCTTTACCATCTTTACTCCTTTACTCTTATTATATTTTATATCATATATTCTTTTTTTTCTCAATAGATTATAATGTATTTCATAATCTTTAGTATTGTATCAAACATTAGTTCGTTGTTCAAGTCTTTTTTAAAATTTTCTATTATAAATTTTCGACATTTTTTTCAAAAATCCAGCAAAGTTATTTGGCACATTTCTGTGCCAAACTTTACCTGCAATAGTCTCTCTTTTTCTTCTTATGGACTTCTTCTTGTTTTACCTCTTTTTGTGCTAATTCTTTTGCCAATTGTTTTGCATTTTTTTGTCTTTCTTCAAATTCTTGTATTTCTTTTTTTACTATTGGTATATCTTCTTCTATCTCGTCACATATCTTTATTTGGTGCCTTATTTCATTTATAACCTTTGATGTTTTTACTATTAACTCTGTTGCTTTGTTCTTTTCTTCTTCTGGTAGTTTTTTTCTTCGATAATATTGTCTACCTCTTACATTTAAATATTCTTCTAATTCATTTTTAAATTTGCTTTTTACTTCATTTAGCCTTTCTTTATCGTTTATCATATATTTGCCTATGAATCTCATTTTTTCAGAATATCTATCCATTTTTCTTACTTCTGCTCTCATATATGGTGATAATTTATACTGCATACTTCTTCTAGGATATACTTTTAATAAATAACAATAGTAATAATATAATGCTCTAAATCCCTTAACCTTATTTTTAGGATTTACCTTACCTTTTATTAATACAAATCTTCCTCTTGTTTTCTTTATATCTGAATATTCATACATTCTTAAAGGTTGCTGACTATAAATTCTATTTTTAATCATTTGAACTGTGTAACCTGGTCCAAATGCTCTTGCAATTCTTATTACTCTTTTATGTGGAAACTTTGCTATTGAATATTCTCCTGCTCTTATTTTTACTCTGTATCCCATTTCATTAAGAATATTCTTAAAATCGTATTCCGAAAAAGATTTTTTTATTGCGTAATCTATATCTTCTTTTGCAAATCTATAATAGTCTGTTCCCCTTAAAGATTTTTTATAATAATTATTAAAATCAATTCCAGATTTACATCTTTTTTCTTCTAAAACTTTTAGTCCAAATTCGTCACATATATCATCTGATGTCTTTCTTAATAAAGCCGTATTTTGAAAATTACTATAATATTTTTTTCCATCTACAAATGATACTGAATTTAATACAAAATGATTATGAATATTATTTGTATTTAGATGTGTTGTAACTATTACTTCAAATCTGTCTCCCCACATTTCATTTGCAAGTTGTACTCCAATTTGATGTGCAGTTTCTGGACTAACTTCATCTCCTTTAAAAGATTGATATCCATGAAAGGCAATTATTGAATTATTTTTACTATACTTATACTTATCAAATTTTTTCTTTGTTTCTATCATTTGTTCTTCTGCTGATTTAACATCACAATTTATTCCTGTAACGTAAAATTGTTTTTCTGTTTTTTCTTCGTTCATTGCATAATTTAAAACTTCTCTCATTGAATTTAATTTTTCTGTCTTATTTCTCAATTACATGATCTAATCTATTCTCAACTTTCCATAGTTTTGTTACTGCCATTTTATCTCCTCTCTTATTCAAAAAGGGGATTGGGGATTTTTCCCCATATTTGAATTCAAGTTGGTTGAATTCATTGCTTGCTAATACAAGTATTTTTACATAGATTCTAGACTTTTTGTAGGAAAATGCCCTCATTTTTTTCAAAACAGGGGCATTTTTTTATTAAATTTTATCATTATAAACATACTCTTTTAATACAATTTCATCTGCACAATTACTAATATTATTCATTCTTTTTACCCATTCCATTTGGTCTTTTTCTTTCAATTCTTCTGTAATATTTTCTTTAATTTTGAATTCATTTATCAGTTTTTTATACATTTTTTGTGAAAGTTTTTCGACCTCATTTAGATGTTTTTGTAGTCTATTTTCTGTTAATAAAATTGTATATTCTCCTCTTCTATGCTCCTTTAAATATTGTAATCTTAGTCCACTATACTTTCCTAATCTAAAGTTTTTTATTCCCTTTGGAACTCTTATATTTGGTAAATAATAATCTCCTACTTTTCTATATTCTATGTTCATTTTTTTATCTCCTTTTCGAATTTTTTATATTTATTTTTAAATTTTTATTTACAATCCAGAGGACTTTTTGTCCCCTGAATTGCTCTTTATTTTGCAAATTTCTTTACAAATTTTATCTTTTGTATTAAAATATATTTATAATTATTTGGGTTAGTATTTTTAGTTTAGCGACTTATACTAACTCTTTTCTTTTGTCTGCTCCTTTGATGTTTATTCCTTTACACATCTCATATAATCTTGATATAATTGCATCTGCTATCTCATAATTAGTTCGATTTGCAAGTCTTTCTCTTAATCTATCCCTGTTATAATTTGTTGTTATTACAACTGGTAAATTATTTTCATACCTATTATTTATTATTGTAAATAACTTTTCTAATGTCCATTCACTTGGTCTTTCTTTACCTAAATCGTCTATTATTAGCAATGGAACTTTTGAATAGTTATCTATTATACTTAATTCTGTCATATCATCTGCCGTATATGATTCCTTTACTTCATTTAATAAATTTATTAATGTTCCAAATATTACTTGGATTTCACATCCTATTAAATAATTGGCAATACTTGCTGCTAAATGTGTTTTACCCGTTCCTATATTACCTGTTATAAATAGGCTTTTTTTGTTTCCATCTTCTATATCTTTAGCATATTCTTTTGCTTTCATAAATGCTTTTTCATTATCCTTTGTTATTTCAAATCTGCTAAAGGTATATTCTCTTAATCTTGGTCTCATTTTGCTTTTAGCATACATTCTTCTTATCCTTTCTTGCTTAGTCCTAAGTTCTTCTAATCTAATATTTTTTTCTCTTGCTAAGTCTATATTTCTCCAATAATCTTTTGCTTGAATACAAGTACATCTTTCCTCTTCCCCGTCTATAATAAATTCTTTATCGCCCATTAGGGCATATAATCTTTTTCTTTTTAAATCTTTTCCGCAAAATTGGCATTTTGTGTTTTGAACTATTTCTGTTTTTATCATTGTGTTTCCCCCTTCATCAACTCTATTCTCTTTATTACAAATGTCTTTTTCAGTCTTTAAATCCACTTTCATTTTCTGTTTGTGTCCTTTCTTCTATTCTTTTATTATCTTGTTCTTCTCTATTCTTTTCTTTAGTGTTACGTAACGTTTCTGTAACGTTACCTGCCTTACGTTTTTCTCTGTATTTTTGAACTCTTTTTCTTGTTTGTTCCCTGATTTTATCTAATTCATCAGCATTTTGATATCTGTTCCAATTTTTTATATAAATTGTTCCATCTTCTACCAAAATCATATCAAGTTCGTATAATGCCTGTACCATCTGTGTAAGTTTAGGCAATGTTTTGTGCATTGCTTTGGCAAGATCATCTAAAGTCATTGGTATGTTCTCGCCAATAAGCACTGCTCCATTTGCATTGCATTTAGCAGCAAGTGTTAATAGCTGTATCCATACTCTTAAATATGAGTCCCCATCTCTATTTCTGAGTAACTTTTTAATTTTTTCGTTATCGAATATATCTGTATTAACTTTTATCCATTGCACTTCTGCCATTGTTCTGCTCCCTTCTTCATCTTATAGATGCATATTCTTTTTCGCTTAGATATTCATCTAATGCTTTTATTCTAAATAAAAATCTTCCTCCTACCTTTGAATAAGGTATTTGTTTTCTTTTTACTAACTGATTAATTAACCAGTAAGATATTCCTAAATACTCTGCTGCTTCCCTCATTGTTAATGTTGTTCTTTGAATCTCTTGGACCATTTGTCATTCCTCCTTTCTTAAGATTTTTTGTCTATTTCTTGACATTTTTTCTTTTGTATGGTAATCTATTGTTAAGGTTAATTGATTACAAGTCTATACTGTCAAGTATTGTTTTATTGTAATCTGTTACTCGTATAAATAGATTACAATTATTGTACTGTAATCGGTTTTGTTTATCAAGAGATTACAATAAACTTTTTTAAATTTTTTTGGAGGTATAAAAATGGACATGAATTTTTATGCTAATGAAGGTCACAACCTACATAAATTTGCAAGTTACAACATAGAAACTATTAATGAAAAAAAATATATAGTACCAGATAGTTCTTCAAGTAAGCCATCTTCTGGGGCACCTTTAATTGATTTAGAAGAAGATTTTACTTTAAATGCACTTGTAGATTTATTAAACATTGGAAAATCAGCAACATATAATGAAGATTCTTTAGAAAAAGAAGTTTTAGACTTTGTAAATAAATATAGTACTTTAGGTTTAATGAATGATTTACCTATAAATAAATACTTCTTTTTAAATGAAAAAGTAATTTTAAAAGATTATAACTATGTTGGAAACAATGATTTTACAACTGTTATTAATCGTGAAGAATATTTTAAAATGTTTTTTCCAAAATGTAGTGATAAAGAAATAGATAAACTTATTAAAGATGTAATAAAAATAGCAGAAAAACCTGCTATGGAAAAATATATTACAGAAGATATAAATAAACTTTTAATAGGATCTAATTTGTATTGTGAGCCATTAGATATGTTTATTCAATATGTTAAATACATGTATAACTTATTAATTGATATAACTAATAAATCTAATGATGTTATAGAAGCTTATAAAGCATTTGAAGTAAATCATATATCAATGTTTTTAAACCAAAAAGAAAGCATTTCAATAGAAATGCCAATTACATCTTTAAAACAATTTATAGACTTTTACTTTGCAAGAATAGTATCACAAGATGTTAATTTATTAAAAATTTGTAAATTCTGTAACAAAGCTTTTATAGCAAATAACCCAAAAGCAGAATATGATACACCTCAATGTAAAAATAAAGCAAATGTATATAAAAGTAGAGCAAAAAATAAATAGTCCATTTTAGGACTATTTATTTTTATATATATTTACTATTATTTTATCTAAGTTACTTTCTATATTACTAGCTAAATTAGGAATTTTTTCCTTTCTTTCTTCAAAATATGATTTGGGTTGAGACATATTATCATTAATAAATTCTCTCATTTTATCAAATTCGTTTTTTGCATTATCTAAATTTGCTTTATCATTTTTATCTACAAGCTCTTCTAAAACATAAAATTTATTTGATATATATTTAAAAATATATAAATATTCTTTTTGTCTCTTTTCACTAGGAATTTCTAAAGATATTGTACTAATTTTGGCATTTATTTCTATAATAACATTCTCTATTTTGCTATTTTTATTTCTTTTATCATTTTTTATTTCTGTTAAAAAGTATATCAATATTGATGCAATTCCAAATGTTAATAAATCTAAAAGATTAAATGAGAAAAAAGCATTACAAGAATTACATTTATATCCAATTACTCCTAATATAATTAAAAAAACTATTACTGAAATTACTGCAATTATTTTACCGCATTTCTTATTCATCTTTTTCCTCCTATTTTTTATTAATTTCATCCTTCATATATTTATCAATCTTTTTTATCCATGAAATCTCATCGTTTGATACTATTTTTATTAACTCCACTGGTTTTTTGTAATCTTTATTTTCTTTTTTTAATCTTCGTATAAGGCCTCCAAACGCTTCTTCTAAAAATGATGATCCATATCCATATCCCCCGTCTAGATCAACTGTTAATTCTTCATTCTTTTCAAAGCATTCCAAATACTTAGGATATAACAATTTGTCTCTAAATTCTTCTCCAGGAAACGGTCCCTGCTCTTTATATCTTGCTCCTGGTGTATCTGTATAATCCTGTGAAATTTTAATTATCATTTTCTATCTCCTTTTCTATTTCCCAACATATAATTGTTCCTATTAAATTTTCTTGCATATCTCTTGGTCTATCTTCACAATAATATGCATAATTTGAAATAATTATCAAATTACTAATTTTATTATTTTTAAATTTTTCATAAACATCAGGTAACCCTGTACTTCTTTCGGTTTGCCCTGTCTGAGTTCTTTTGTAAGTTCCATCTAATGCTGTTTTTATGTATTTATATTCTTTATCTATATTTAATCGATTAAATACTTCTTCTAATTTTTTCTTCTTTACAGTTGTTGGTATACCTAACCCATTATCCATAAAAGTATATCTTACCTTATCTAAATCATTTTCTACCATTATATACCACGAAGGATCAAATATCAATTCTGTATTCAAATTATATGCGTGTTCTATATTCGTTATTACTTCTGTTAATATATTAAATAAAAATTGCAAATCCCTTTTAGTTTTATTTAACTTTTCTATAGAAAAATCGACTACTTCTTTACGTATATCTATATTTTCATCCGTATAAACATATGTCTTTCCTGTTCTTATTTGAATCTTATCATTTGTTTTTTTAAGATTTCTTTTATCTGTTGTCATATATTCTAAATACCCAGATGCTTGTAAAAATTCTTTTATTTCTAAATCTTCTGGAAAATTTCCAATCCAATTAATTGGAAGGCTCTTCTTCTCTCTAGTATTTTTTATAACTGTTAATAAATACATTAAAGCATCGCTAGTAATTCTTTTTACGCATTTCATATCTATTTTAAATAAATACACTTTCTTTAATTTATAATTATTTTTAACTTTTATCCTTATTTTTTCAATAACATCTATCATATGATTAAAAAAAGATATCGTTTCATTTGGATTTTCTATAATACTGAAATTTTCTGGAACATTAAACGTTTTATATGGCATATTTATATCTTTTTTAATTTCATTAACAGCATGATTTTTTTTACAGCATTTACTATTTTTATTTACTCTATTTCTTAATTTTTTTGCATCATTTCTTTTTTTCCACTCTTTATATTCTGAACTATTTCTTTTAATAATATTCCCTCCATTATTTTTTTAAACATTATACCAAATTTTTCCTTTAATTTCAATGTATTGACAAAACCTTACACCATATTACAAAATTCGACAAATCAAATTTATATTACATTTTATCATGTTATTTTTTGTTTCATATTAGTTTCTTTGTGTATGTTTTTGTAATCTTTGCAATCCCTTATTTTTAGCCAAAAATGACTAGATTTATCATTTAAAATAATATATAATCATTACAATTGAATACAAGACTAATTCCACCCTTGTTTTGAAAGGAGGTGGAAATAGCAATGGCTGGAAGTATTGAAAAAAGAGGTGAAAACATTTACAGGTTAGTAGTATCAGGTGGCAAAAATCTTGATGGATCTCGTGCAAGAAAAACTAAAACTATTCATGGTACTTTGAAAGAGGCTGAAATTGCTCTTGCAGAATTTGTTACTCAAGTTAATCATGGACTTGTTCCAGAAGGTAAACACTTAACTTTTGAAGAATTCTACCATATATGGGCAAAAAATTACGGAGAAAAAGAACTTTCTCCAACAACTTATAAAAGATATGTCCGCATGCTAGAAACAAGAATATTACCTTTTTTAGGGTCTTTCGTTCTTGATAAGATTAAGCCAACTGACCTAATGCAACTTTATGATATGCTTGAACAAGATACTCAAATTAAAAGACTTGCTAAAAATAATGGAGAAAGAACTTTAAAACCTTTATCTAAAAAAACTATTTTAGAACATCACAGATTAATTAGTTCTATGCTTCACAAAGCAGTTTATTGGCAGTTAATAGTTGCAAATCCTGCTGAAAGAGTCCAACCACCACGTACGCAGAAAGCAAAACGTCCATGCTATAATGATGAACAATGTAGAGCACTTTTGAAAGGTTTAAATGAACTTGAACCAAAAGACATTAAATACAAAGTTGCCATCATATTAGACGTATTTACTGGAATGCGTTTAGGTGAACTTATGGGACTTGAATGGGAAGATGTTGATTTTAAAAATCAAGAAATCACAATTAATAAATCAAGTTTATATCTTCCCGAAAAAGGAGTTTTTACTAAATCACCAAAAACAGATAGCTCTTATAGGAACGTGTCAATTCCTGATTCTGTAGTAGAAATGTTACAGGAATATAAATTATGGTATGACAATCAAAAAGAGCAATGTGGCGAATTCTGGAGCGATTCTAATAGGTTATTTGTTCAAAATGATGGACGTCCTATGCACCCAGATACAGTTAGTAAGTGGTTTAAAAAATTCATTCAGCAAATAGGATTACCTGTAATAAACTTTCATGGTATTAGGCATACTAATGCAACACTTCTTGTATCACAAAATGTTGATATAGCTGCAATTTCTGCAAGGCTTGGACATGCAAGTATAACTACAACATTAAAATTCTATGTTCATCCTTTGGCAGCAAATGCAAAGAGTGCTGGATTAATATTACAAAATTTATTAGCAGAAAAAAACTAACTCTTTTTTTCAATAATTACAAAATCACTTTTTAGGTTCTTTGATGAAGATTTTGGCTAAATATAGCCTGTTTTAGAAGTTTGTGTCCCCAGGTTGTCCCCAAAATAGCCAAAATCTAACTTTCGGCAAAAAATAAGAGTCTGCAATCTCTTGCGACTCTAAATAAATTCTTGGTTGCGGGGGATAGACTCGAACTATCGACCTTCGGGTTATGAGCTTTTTAAATGTTTTTAACATATATTTTTATTTATCATTTCTAATTTCAATTAAGCTATTATAAATAACTTTTGCAGATTCTGTTAATTCATCATAATTAAAATCATATTTATTTCCATCAGATTTATTAGATATATAGCTCTCAAACTCATTTATGCAATCTTCTACATTAATTAGATTTATTTTTTCTTTAACGATTTCTTTAGCTACATTAATATAATCCCTATACTGAGATAAAATCACCAAACATTGGTAATATGTTTTCTGTGGCAAATCAGACTTTTTATAGAACTCCATCACCATTTTTTCAGTTAGCTTTCTAGGATTCCTTAATATTATTTTATTAGTCCTAAACACACCATGAGGACAATTAGGGCTAGGGCACTCAATCACTTCTGCATCTTTTGGAATTTCAACATCATATACAGTATCTCCTCTATGAATCCATCTTAATATTTTCTCCTCAGTTGAAAAATTAAATCCCCCCATAATAGCAGCATCAAAAGTAGAAGTATCCCATTTATCTGCAACAACAACTTCATTCAGTTTTATATCAAATCCTCCTGCATTTGATTTCGTACCATCCATCAATTTTATATATTTACTCATATTATCTCCTTCATAGTGGAAATGGGGACGGTTCTTTTTTCCACTTTTTAAATCTTATCCCCAATAATTTTTTTAATATTTATCACTACAAATTTCTAAAACATTTCCTTCAGGATCTATAATGTTAAAATAATAATATGGCTCAACAATATTTACATACATTATTTCAGAAATTTTGCCTATATTAAGCTTTTTAATCTTTGCATATTCTTCTTTAAGATTTTCTGTATAGAAATTTAGTGTAATTATATTATTCATTCTATTACCAATCTTTTCTTGAATATTTTTAATATATTCTTCATTATAATTATTCAGTATATTTTTATTGTTTTCTAATTGTTCCATATCATATTTACCATTAAATATAGCTAATTTATTCTCATCTTCAAATTCAACCCAACGATTTTCACAATACACCTTTGGTTCCTGTTTAAATATAATCCTATAAAATTCTACTGTTTTTTCAAAATTTTCAGATTCTATATATGTACTTAACAATTTCATTATTGTAATCCTCCTTCTAATGGGGACGGTTCTTTTTTTCACTTTTTTCTAACTATATGATTAGTGGAAATGAGAATCGTCCCCATTTCCATCTACTTTTTGTTCCACTTTTCTTCGATCTTTTTGCCTCTTATAGCACCCTCTTTATAGAACTCATCAATAGGCCAATCAAAATATTTATTTCTATTGCATAGTTCCAAAGTTATTGGGCCTGTATAGTTTGCTTTTTTCAAATTTTTTATGACATAATCCCAATCTATAGTTGCATCAAATGGCAATAAATGTAAGTCACCTGACTTATCATTATCATGTAAATGCACTGCCATTATTCTGTCTTTAAATAATTCAAAATCAAAAGTATCATCAAAATAAACATGATTATGGCCAGCATCAAAACATACTCCTGCATATTCATCTTTTATTTCACCTAAGACATATTCCAGAAAGCCCTTTTTTCTGGTATTTTCAAAAGCTATCTTAATCTTTAGTGCTCTTGCTTTTGCAATTATCTTTTTAATTCTCTCCAATCCTAATTCATTAAAAGTCGGAGCATCTTGATGTGTTGTTAAATGCATAACGACCATATCAATATTCTTTTCTTTCATTAATTCTAAATCTTCTATGTATGAATCTACAACTTCATCTCCGCTTCTCACCTTCTAGCCATATTTCATTAATATCTTTATAACCTAAATGGCAAAAAATAATCTCTAATCCTAAAGATCTGCAATAATCAATTTGTTGCAATTCATTAAATTCCATATCTTTTCTTCTATAATACTGCACAAATACTTTTTTAAATCCTGCATTATATATTGCATCTATTGTCTCTTTTGGAGTTACATTTTTATTACCGTTTTGAACGCACACTGCTAAATTTTCCATATTACCTCCACTAATTTAATAAATAGCTCTAAAATGCATATTATCTCCATGTTTTTCCACAGTTTTGACACACATACACTTTTCTTTGCACATTTTCAATCTTCTTTCTTTTTCCTATAAAAATTGCAACAAACAAAGCTGGCCCTGTAAAACATATCCATTTAATCGGAATCCACCACCATCCTATTAACAACCACCAAATAATACCATGATGTTTTGTAACAAGTTTAGCCTCATTTACTACTTGTATATTAACATTATTACTTCCACAATTAGGACAATTCATATATCATTACCTCCTACTTTACCTTAAATTTCACATGCATTATATCATAATAAATTTATAAAAAAAAGAAAGCATATAGAATTTATCATCTATATGCTTTCATAAAATCTACGAGAATATAACAATTATTGTATACGTATTAACTTCATTATTTATTTTGTATTGGATAGTAAATGTACAAGTACAATTGATTGTTTTATGATTTTTTAATCGTGAAAAATGTAAAGTAAGTGTTCCTGTTTCTCTCAAAGCTAATGTTGTAGGCATTGTAACTGTAGGTGTTGTCTTTAAAAAAGTTCCTCCATTTACATACTGCACATCATATGTTCCATCTGTATACACATCTTTGCCAATATTTTTTAACTGAAAAGTAAAATCAACATCTCTTTCTTTACCTAGAGTATCAGCTTTCTCTGCATATATGGTTAATGTATTGTTTTCTAATGATTCACTTTTTATATTAACTGGCGTTTCAGTAGCTACTATTGTCGCATATTGCTCCGTTCCATAAGTAACCGGTTGCATAATATTTTCCAAAATATCATCTAGCTCTCCATATTGTCCCCAAACAGTTCCTTCGATATTTAAAGTAGATGAAAAAATAGAATATCCAATCCCTGCACATACGGAAATCACAATTACTATAATACTTATAAAAGCTAAAAAATGCTTATTTTTTCTTTTGAAATTGTATTTTTTCAAAATAACTTCTCCCTAATAAAATTATTTTTTTTATTATATCATATACTAAATTAAAAGAAAAAATAAAAAAGATAGCATAAAAAGTGGAAAACAGAACCGTCCCCGTTTCCATTTCCATAAAAAAACCTGGAAATGTTACTACAAATCCAGGTAAAACATAACTGATGCATTCACTAAGCATGGTTATATTTTATTTCTGACCTCATTATTTCTCTTAACGAAGAATATGGGTCAGGGCAAAGAATTGATATTAACTTACCACCAAGCAAAATGCCTTTTTCATTACAATAAAACCAGTTATACGCTTTTTCTCTATTAATTATACGCATATTATCTCCGGTTTTTATGAAAAAGCAATCGCCATCATTTGGACCCCAAATCTGTGTACCTTCCGGTGTTATAAGCTTCAATCTTCCTTTAGATATTAATCTTAAATTTGGATGAATCATAAATTCCGGAAATTGGTACGTTTTCCAATCAATCTTACAAAATATTGATGGACAAAATGGTTCATACCAGCTTGAGCCGTATCGATTTAAAGTTGTAAAAGCATCCTGTCTCCAAGAAAAATTAACTTTGTCGTTAGCTTTTTCCCACTCAATGCAATCACCAGTTTTGCAAATCGCAATATTGGTTCTTTTCGATACTACATATCCGCTTGTTACATATATTTGGTCAAACAATATTGGTGGAATATCATCTTGCGAGAAAATCTGCCGCACATTAGTTTGGCCACCGCCACGACCTGTGCAATAATTAACTTTCAGATCCATCTCTTTGTCCTTTCATATTCAGAATATTTGTATTTTTCTCCATTCTGAACACCGCCTCTTTTGAGGGCTTTTACTAGTACTGTTTTAGTACTGTAACGATTATTATATCATTTTTTTGCTTTTTAGTCAAATTTAACGCCTCCTTATCCCCCTTTTGATAGGAATTCAATCCATCTAATCTTAATTATCTGCTAAATAAACTACCTTTGCATCTTTCATTTTGCGCTAATTTTTTGTATAATACTTTTAATAAAAATAAGAAAGAAGGAATTTTATGATACTACGTATGCCCGAATATTATAAAAAATTTCACTGCATAGCTGGAGATTGTAAAGAATCTTGCTGCTCAGCAGGATGGATTATAGAAATTGATTCCTCTACAGCTGATAAATATAATCATATGGATGGCAAATATGGAGAAAAAATTAGAAAAAATATTACTTCCCCTGACACAAAAAAAAGTAATCAACTACAACAATTTATATTAAATGAAAAACATACTTGTCCATTTCTTACAAAAGACAAACTTTGTGAACTTTTTATAAATATAGGTGAAGAAAATCTGTGCCAAATTTGCCAAGAGCATCCTCGTTTTTTTGAATGGTATAACAATGAGAAAGAAGTTGGAATTGGTCTTTGTTGTGAAGAAGCTGCTAGGATAATTCTTACTCAAAATGAATCGTTTAAAACTTCTGAAATAGAAATACCTTATGAATCTCCTGCAGGTAATTATGATGAAGAAATTTATAATTATTTATTTAAAACTAGAGCTTTAATAATAAAACATATAGAAAATACTACAAAACCTTTAACTCATAATATCTCAGAAGTCTTAAATTTTGCAAACATAATTCAAGATAAAATTGATAATTTTGATTACTCAGATTTTAATATTGCCGATTTAAAAAATGTTAATCAAATATCAGATAGTCAAAAACTTAACTATATGCAAGATATTTTTGATTTATATTTAAGTTTAGATTATTCAAAAAACATCTATAAAACATATTTAGAGAACTGCTTCGAAACTTACAAAAAACATTTTTCAAAATTAAATGATTTTGAAACTGCTAATCCAGAAATAAATACATATTTAAAAAATATTTCAATATATTTTGTTTGGAGATACTATCTAAAAAGTACTTATGATGAAGAAATATATTCTAAGATTTTTTTAATGTCACTTAGTATTTTGATTTTAAAAACTTTATACTTCACTAAATGGATTGAAAACGGTAAAATCACTTTAGAAGATTGTATATATATTTCAAAAAAATATTCAGAAGAAATTGAATACTGTGATGAAAATATTGATGTATTAGAAAATGCAGCGTATGAACAAAACTTTTTGACTTTAGAAAATTTTATTAGTTACTTTATATAAACATTATAAACAAAAAAAGCCTACAAATAAATTAAATTTATCTGTAGGCTTTTTTTAATTATGCGAGCTCACTAATGCTTTCGACATTTCTTATTATTTTACCTTTTTCAGTGCAAAAATAATAATTTTTGATACCTTCTGCTGAAATGTTAATGATTTTGACATCCCCATTTAACGCCTTTACCCATATATATCTTGATTTATTTCTTATCTTCACATTGTGATACTGAAGTGTTCTTGTATTTAAGATATCTATAGATCTGTCTCCCTCATTTTTAATAATAATGTCCTTCGAAATAAAATCTGGAATTGGTGCATCCCACTTAAAGATTTCCCATCTAAATATATTTCCGATTTTGTAACATCTTTCATCTACGGAATTATATTTTTCATCTCCATCTTCAATAAAAGAATAGTGATATAAACCTGTTCTCTCATCTTTCTTCCAGGTTATAAAACTGTCAATTGGAGCTAATGCAAGACCATATGTTGTGCAGATTTTTTTATTTCTTATGCAGATGTCTTTTTGTAAAACCCACGGTATATCTTTTGGTTTAGCTATATACCGTACATTTTCTTGGAAATTGCCGAGATTAGTAATAAACTTATGTCCCATAATGGGCTCCCTCCTTGTATATTGTTTTTAAACTCCTATACATGCCTTTTTAAGGTCTTTTAATTTGTGCATTTGCACATTGTACAGAACATTATATCATACAATTTGGTGCAGTGCAACATCTTTGCCAAAATAGTATACATAATTTTGTTTATTCTACTTTTGTAAAATTATAATTCTTTGTATTTACTCTAATTTCTCCGCCTTTTCCACCTTCGAATTGAATGCTTATAGTATTCTCATCTATAAATTTCATTTCACAAGGCCAAAAATATTCTTGACTATCAAATTCTTTTATTATTTTTAAAGTTTTACCACTTTTACTAATTACACATAAATCTGGTCCATAATATCCACATAAAAATATATCCCCTTCTGGTGTAATTTGAAATTTTGTGCTTGCACCTTTGTAGTCAGAATTCTTCCAAAGCTCTTTTCCAGTTTGTTTATCTAAACTAATAATTGTTCCAGATACATTAATATATACATTGTTAGCTTTTTCACCTAAATATTCTACTGTCTCAAGCTCTGTTAAAGGTCCAGTCTCAGTTTTATATATCCAAACTTTATTATTATTTTTATCATATCCTGAAAGTATCATATAACTTTCACTATCACTTGTTGTTTTATTTTCATGTATTACTGAAACTACGTTATTTTTATTAACTGTCATAGTTTTATTTTCTGTTGGTTGTACTTCGTTTGTAGTATTTTGAACTTCATTTACATTATTTTTCTCTTCATTTTTTTGCTCTTGCTTTTTCTCGCAACCTCCTAGCATTATTGCTATTACAACTGTTATAGCTAATATAGCTATTCTTTTTATAATTTTCATTATTAACCTCCTCATATGTAAATTTTTTCAAAAATATTTTACTATATTATTATTTTAATATCTATACATTTTTCAAATTTTATCTTTCATAATAAATTTGGTTATTATTATTATTATTATTATTTGCTGTATTATGGCTACTTTCATTTTCTTTACCATCATTAAGATTATCTGTTGATAATATTTCAAAATCTTCTTGTTTATCCCCTAATTTCTTTGTAGATACATCTGCCAAATATATTGAATCATCTGTTACATTAAAGATCTTTCGTTTTATCTGCATTTTAATATTGCTAATTGTTTCACTAATATAAATTGATTTAGACTTTTCCCACAAATAATCTAAAATTTGTTGATTATTCCATTTTTCAGAATAACAATCATCTTCTTTTACTTTCTCTAAATATTTTTTTGAAACCTGTAACTTGCCTTTTTCTGTTAATCCATATGCATTAATTAAGTATTGCTTTGGAAATTTATTTAAATTGTTAAAAATCGTAATAGCTTTTGTTGCTTGATTAAATTTTTTATAATCCTCAACAACCATATCCATTTTTGTAATATAATTCTGTAATGATTCTAAATTGTTATTAACACGTTTTGTTATAATAAGCGCAAACTCAAAATCAAGATCTTTTTTGAAATAATTCATTCTATTAAGGATAATATTTTGAATTTTTATTAATTCTAAACTAACTTCTTCTTTAAATAATTTTGCCTCTTCAATATTATCTACCCTTTTACTTAGTAACTTACTCATTAATTTGTTTTCGCAAGACTCAATTACAGTATTTAGGCCTATCCCTATCATTTGAATTTTATCTTGATCTTTTTTTAGATTAGCATTTTCATAAGCTAAATATAAATAGCAACCACCAACATCTAACTCATTTAAAAATCTTATTGTTTTTTCTGGACTTTCATCCGCTTTTTGTGACAAAAACTTTATAAGCCTATCTCTTCCCATTATTGCATGTTTAAGTAGATCTTGCTCTGTTACTCCATACACTGCTTCTATTAAATCAATTAAAAAAATTATTTCTGAATATGTTGTTGCATTACGATTAAAATTTTCTGGGTTATTTTTACATGCATACACTACTCTGTATGATGATTTTTCTATTATTGCTTCTTTTATAGCAGTACATTTTACTTCTGGTAAAACTTTCTCAATTAAATCATTTTTATATGATAATTTATCAACACCAGCTTTATCACAACTTAATACATGGTATATTTCATGTGTTAAAGTTTGGTATAAATATTCTTTTGATTGTGCAGCCCTATTTATATCTATATATATTGTTTTGGTCTCAGCACAATATTCCGCTACAATAACATTATTCTGGTCTATTTGAGATTTGGTCATTATAATATGATAAAGATTATGCTCTAAAGAATCCAAATCTTGATTTATAGCGTCTAGACTTAATTCGTACTGATATGCTCTCCTTAAAATAATATCTACAATTACTTCTTTATATTGCTCTTCAAATTGCATATTCTTGATTCTAGATTCTACATATTCAATTAATTGTTTATTTGCCCTATAATTTTTCAATAATTTACAACCTCTCAAAACAGTTAATTTTTTGCAAATTATATCATACTAATATGTTTTTTTCAAACTAATCTCATTGAATTATCGCACAAACTCATACAAACTTATACAGAATTGCACAAAATAATAAGCCGCTACATAATGAATAAAACCACATTCGTTTCATAATGTAAACAGCTTATTATTTTATATTAAATTCAATTTATATTCTCATGTTATTTCTTTATTAATATTACAAATTGTATTTTTCTTTTTTTGAATATGTTGTATGTAATAATTCATGAGCCTTATGACTTCCTGGCTTTTCTAAAAATTCTTCATACAATTTTTTAATAACTGGATTCTCATGTGATTTTCTAATTACAGATTTTTCATCTATATTATATAAACAATCAGCTCTCAATTTTCTAATATCAATTGTTGCACGCTCTTTAGATGTTCTAATTGGCTGACCTCCACCCATAATGCATCCACCTGGGCATGCCATAATTTCTACAAATTGATAATCTGCTTTTCCAGCTCTTATTTCATCCATAACTTTTTGTGCATTTGCTAATCCATGTGCAACTACAGCTTTAACCTCTTTGCCAGCGATATTAATTGTAGCTCTCTTAATTCCTTCATTTCCACGGACCACTTCAAAATTAACATCTTGTAAAGTTTCACCAGTAATTTTTTCATATGCAGTTCTCAAAGCAGCTTCCATAACTCCACCTGTTGTACCAAATATAGCAGCAGCACCAGTTGCTTCTCCCATAGGATCATCAAAATTAGAATCTTCCAAATTAACAAAATCTAAACCAAGTTGTTTAATCATTCTAGCAAGCTCTCTTGTTGTTAAAACATAATCAACATTTTTTAAACCATCATTTGTAAGCTCAGGTCTATCAGCTTCATACTTTTTAGCAACACAAGGCATTACAGAAACTACACAAATTTTAGAAGGATCTACACCAATTTTTTCAGCATAAAAAGATTTGATAATAGCTCCAAACATTTCATGTGGTGATTTACAACTTGAAACATGTTTTAATTGTTCAGGATAATTCATCTCAATATATTTTACCCAACCAGGACTGCAAGATGTAATTAAAGGCAAAGCACCATTTTCATTAATTCTTTCAATCAATTCATGTGCTTCTTCCATTATTGTTAAATCAGCACCTGTATTTGTATCAAATACTTTGTTAAATCCAATACGTCTTAAAGCTGTTACCATCTTTCCTGTAACATTAGTTCCAATAGGCATTCCAAATTCTTCACCCAAAGCAGCTCTAACAGCTGGTGCTGTTTGAACTATAACTATTTTATTATCATCTTTAAGCTCTCTCCAAACTGCTTTTGTGCTATCTTTTTCTCTTAAAGCGCCAGTTGGGCAAGACATAATACATTGCCCACAATTTGTACAATTAACATCTTTCAAACTTTTATTTTCAACAGTTGCTACACAAGATTTAAACCCTCTATTAGCAACATCGATTGCACCAATATTTTGAACTTTTTTACAAGTAGCAACACATCTTCTACAAAGAACACATTTATTAAAATCTCTAACTATAGAGCATCCTTCCAAGTCTTTCTCATGTTCAAGCATTTCACCTGCATACACAACGTCATCTAAATTATATCTTTTAGCCAAAGCCTGTAGCTCACAGCTACCATTACGAGTACAAGTCAAGCAATCTTTGTGATGATTAGACAATATCAAATCCAACACAACTTCTCTTGCCTCAACAACATCTTTTGTATTAGTCTTAACAACCATACCATCTTCAACTTTTGTAATGCAAGAAGTTGAAAACCCTCTTCTACCTTCAACTTCAACAATACACATTCTACAATCTCCCACTTCATTAATCTCTTTCAAAAAGCAAAGAGTAGGAATATCAATACCTGCAAATCTAGCGGCTTCCAAAATTGTTGTTCCCTCAGGAACACAAACATTCAAGCCATCAATAGTTAAATTAATCATAATTCTGTCCTTTCTGATGGAATTGGGGACGGTTCTCTTTTCCACTTTTGGGGAATTGGGGACGGTTCTCTTTTCCATTTTTTATTTCATTTCAATTAAGTTATTTATTTTGAAATCGCCTTAAATGGGCATTTTGTTATACAAGTTCCACATTTAATACATTTTTTCTCATCTATTATATGAGTTGTTTTAGGCTCTCCTGAAATTGCCTCTACGGGACAATTTCTTTTGCATAATCCACAACCTTTGCACAAATCTGCATTAATATGATAGTTTGCAAATGCCTTACATTCACCAGCAGGACATTTATGGTCTCTTATATGTGCCATATATTCTTCTCTAAAATATTTCAATGTACTTAATACTGGGTTTGGCGCTGTTTGACCTAATCCACATAGTGATGCTTTTTTTACATTATTTGCTAATTTTTCTAGCTTATCTAAATCTTCTTCTTCACCTTTTCCGTCGCAAATTTTTTGCAAAATTTCAAGCATTCTTTTTGTTCCTATTCTACAAGGATTACATTTTCCACATGACTCATCTACTGTAAATTCTAAATAGAATTTTGCTAAGTTAACCATACATTTAGAGTCATCCATAACTATTAATCCTCCAGATCCCATCATTGAGCCTATTGCTCCTAATGATTCGTAATCTATTGGTGTATCTAAATTTTGCTCTGGTATACATCCTCCTGAAGGTCCACCTGTTTGCGCTGCTTTGAATTTTCTTCCGTTTGGAATTCCTCCACCTATATCAAATACGATTTCTCTTAATGTTGTTCCCATTGGAACTTCAACTAATCCAGTATTATTTACGTTTCCACCTAAAGCAAATACTTTTGTTCCTTTTGAAGTTTCTGTTCCTATACTAGAATACCATTCAGCTCCTTTTAAAATTATTGTTGGAATGTTCGCATAAGTTTCTACATTATTTATTAATGTTGGCTTTCCCCACAATCCTGCATTTGCTGGGAATGGTGGTTTTAATCTTGGCTGTCCACGTCTACCCTCTATTGATTCTAGAAGTGCTGTTTCTTCCCCGCAAACAAATGCTCCTGCACCTAAACGAATTTCTAAATCAAAATCAAATCCTGTGTTCCAAATATTTCTTCCTAATATTCCATATTCTTTTGCTTGATCTATTGCATTTTGGAATCTCTTAACTGCTATTGGATATTCAGCTCTAACATAGATATATCCTTTGTTCGCTCCTATTGTATATCCAGCAATCATCATTGCTTCAATTACAGAATGTGGCGTTCCTTCCAAAATACTTCTATCCATAAATGCTCCTGGATCACCTTCATCAGCATTACAAACAACATATTTTTGGTCACCTTCTGCCATTTTTGTAAAGCTCCATTTTTTCCCTGTAGGAAATCCTGCTCCACCACGTCCTCTTAATCCTGAATCTAAAAGAACTTTTATAATATCGTCTGGTTTCATTTCAAATAAGCATTTTTCTAGTGCTTTATATCCATCAAATGCTATGTATTCATCGATATTTTCTGGGTCGATTTTTCCACAATTGTTTAATGCAATTCTATTTTGTTTTTTGTAGAAATTTAACTCATCCAATTTTTTTACGGTTGTTTCGTCAATGTCTTTGCATAAAAGTCTTTCAACTATTTTGTTTTCTTTAATATGTATGTTTATAATATCATCTGCATCTTCTGGTTTTACTAATGCATAAAAAACATCTTCTGGTCTAATTATAACAATTGGACCTTTTGCACATAGTCCAAAACATCCAGTTTGAATAACCTTAACATTTTCTATATTATTTGCTTTTATTAGCTCTTCCAATCTTGCTTTAATTAATGGTGATTTTGATGATGTACATCCTGTACCACCACACACTAAAATATGCTTTTCTGTTGTATTTGCATTTTCGTTTACTCTTAATTCTAAAAGATTTCTTGTCTTTAATCTAATGTTGTTAATTTCTTCTAAAGATTTCATATTTTCCTCCTTTTGTTTATCTATTATTTTTATAAATTTACCTATTTCCTTTGAAAGTAGGATTTAAAACTGTCCCAAATTTTCAAAAAGTGGAATTTAGAACCGTCCCGCTTTCCGGTTTTCACTTTAGGCTTCTTGCTCTTTTATTTTTTTGATTACTTCTTCTACCATTTCTGGTGTTGCTTTTCCATATACTTCATCATTTACTGTGAATACTGGTGCTAATCCACATGCTCCTATACATCTTGTTGCTTCGATTGAAAATAATCCATCTTCTGTTGTTTGCCCTACATCTATTTTTAGAATTTGTTTTACCTTATCTAATACTTTTTCTGATCCTTTTACAAAGCATGCTGTTCCTAAGCATACTGCTATATTATATTTTCCTTTTGGTTTTAATGTAAATCTTGAATAAAATGTTATTACTCCATATACCTCAGCCATTGAAATTCCTAAATATTCAGATATTTCTTTTTGTGATTCTTCTGAAATATATCCATATTTTTCTTGTACTTGGTTTAATATTTGAATTAAATTGCTTTTGTCTTGTTCATATTTGCTTAACAATTCGTTTAATTCAGTATTTTCGCTATTGTTTCCACACATACAATTGCTCATTTGTTTTTACCTCCTTATTTCTTTTGCATGTTACTTATTATTTATAAAAATATGCAATCTATCGTTTGAATTATACCATAACGTTTTTACAAAAAAAGCTATTTTTCGATAAAAAATTTTTTTTTCTAAATTACTTTATTTTTTCTAAATATTGTGTTATAATTATTGATGTTTCAAAAATTAATTCAAAAAAATTAGTATTTTTACTCAAAAGATTTATTTTATCTTTTGATAATTTCTCACTTGGAGAAATAATAAATCACAACATCTACATTCTTTATATTTTGGAATACCTCTATTAATTGTTTTTTGTGATTTTGCCCATATAACTAGGTTATATGGGCCTTTTCTTTTTTAATACATTACTAAAATAAAAAACAACACTTTAATTGAAAAATATCTTAATCTTAAAAGATATTTTTCAACTAAAATGTTGTTTCTATTTTTTGTCTCTATTTTATATTTCTATTATAATTTATATTATTGATTTGTAGTACTTGTTGAATATGAATTCATCAATTGTTGATAATAACTTTGTGTTTGGTTAACTGTTTGCATTATTTTATCATAATTATTTACTTTTGGTAATCCGTAATTTACTCCAAAAGTTTCAACTCTTACACTTGTCATCTTTGGAACATTTTCATTATCTTTATTTTCTGCTGTAGCTTCATCTGTATTTGCATCTTCTGTTTTACCATATAAATTAGCTATTTCTTCAATATATTCATATCCTTCTATAACTTTTCCAAAAGGTGCATAAGACATATTTAAATTATTTAACTGTGCTTTATTATCTGTTGTTACTATGAAGAATTGTGCACTTCCTGAATTATAACCTTCTTCTGTTAATCCATAAGTACTGAAATCTGATCTTGCCATACCAACTACGCCTTTTTCAAATTTCATTGTATTGTTAAAACCATTTGCAATAAATTCACCATCTATTGAATATTTATAATCTTTATCACTGTTTGCAATTACAGATTTATTTATATCACTAAATCTTGCTGAACCAGATCCTGTTCCTTCTTTATCTCCACCTTGTACAACAAAGTCTGAAACTATTCTATGGAATGTTACTCCATCATAATATCCATTGTTTGCTAATTGGATAAAGTTTGTTACTGTATTTGGTGCCATTTTTGTATTTAATTCCATTTTTACAGTACCTGTTTTTTCATTTCCATTTGCATCTTTATATGATACAACCATTGTTACTACTGGATTTTTATTTCCTTTAATAAAACCATAACATATAAATGCAATTAATGCTGCAACTGCTAGTATTACTACTATTAAAATTATTTTGCTTTTGTCTTTCATTTACTTTCTTCCTTTCGTTTTAATTTATTTGCATGTTTTACAAACTTAAATTATCAAAAATAAATTGCTCTTGCATTCTTTTCAAAGAACGTTTTATTGCTTTAGCTCTAATTTCTCCAATTCCCTCAACATCATCTAACTGTGGTATATCAGCTTGAACTATGTGCTGGAATGATTTGAAACTTGTAACCAAATTTTCAACAATATTTGTAGGCATTCTTGGTATTTTATTTAATATTCTATATCCCCTTGTATATACATTGACTTCCTCAGAATTATCAAAATCTTCATAACCTAAAACTTTAGCCATAAGTTGTGAATTCATTAATTCTTCGTGATCCATGCTTCTAATTGTTTCTAAAGCTCTTTCTACTGTTTTCTTTCTTTTGTATACAAGATAATCCTTAATTATTAAAGTTTCTTCTTCTTCCAAATTTCCAAGAAGCTCATCTAGCTGCATTTGAAATAATCTTCCTTGCTCTCCTAATTCATATATTGCTAGTTTTACTTCATCTACAACTTTTAATATCATTTCTGCCCTTTGAATACAAACAATTACATTTTGTAATGTAACTATATCATTAAATTCATATTCATTCAATAGATTTAATTTATCATCGAAAACTTTTTTATATTTTTCTGCAGTTTGTAGTGCTTGATTAGCACTAGTTATTACTCTTGAGCTATCTTGCAAAACATATCTAAAATCTCCTTTAAATAATGTAATAACATTTCTTCTCTGAGAAACACTTATAACCAACTTACCAGTTTGCTTTGCTGTACGCTCGGCAGTTCTATGTCTTGTTCCTGTTTCAAATGTAGCTATACTTGGTGATGGAATTAATTGAGCATTAGCATATAAAATTTTCTTTAAATCTTCACTTAAAATTATTGCTCCGTCCATTTTGGCAAGTTCATATAATCTTGATGAAGTATAATCTATATTTAAATTAAAACCACCATCTACTAAATCTAAAACATCTTTTGTGTCACCAATTACTATTAACCCTCCAGTTTTAGCTTTTAAAATATTCTCTAAACCTTCTCGTATTTTGGTACCTGGCGCAATTAATTGTAAAATTTCAGTAATTATTTCTTCTTTGCTTTGACCCAATTGTTATTCTCACCCCTATAAACATGTTATACAAAATTTTATAAACTTTTTTGACCAACAAAAAAATGAATTCTATTTTAAATTCAATTTTTCCATTGCCTCATTTATATTTTTCACGCCTATTATATCTAATTTAAAATTGTCTTTCAATAGTTTTTTATTACTTTCAGGAATAATGCACGACTTAAATCCCAATTTTTCGACTTCTTTCAACCTTTTTTCTATTAAATTGACACTTCTAATTTCGCCTGTAAGACCAACTTCACCTATAGCAACCGTATTCTTTGGAATACTTAGATTTTTAAAGCTTGATGCTACAGCAAGTAATACTGCTAGATCTGCTGCTGGCTCTGATACTTTTATTCCCCCTACAACATTTAAATAAATATCTTGATTTGATAAATTCATTCCAACTTTTTTCTCTAAAACTGCCATCAATAATGTCAATCTATTAAAATCAAATCCATTTGCAGTTCTTCTTGGAAATCCAAAAACTGTTGTGCTAGTTAATGCTTGAAGCTCTATCATTAAAGGTCTTGTTCCCTCCATAGTTGCCACTATTACTGAACCTGGAGGATTGTCTTCTTTCTCAGAAATTAAAACTGAAGAAGGATTTGATATTTCTACCATTCCTTCATTTTTCATTTCAAACATTCCAACTTCATTTGTAGATCCAAAACGATTTTTTACACTTCTTAAAATTCTATATGAAAAATATCTTTCCCCTTCAATATATAAAACCGTATCAACCATGTGTTCCAAAACTCTTGGACCTGCTATACTTCCTTCTTTTGTAACATGTCCAATAATTATTGTAGTTATATTATTGCATTTGCACAATTTCATAATTCTTGCAGTAATTTCTCTTACTTGACTAACAGTTCCTGCTGCAGATGTAATTTCATCAGAATACATTGTTTGTATTGAATCTATAATTACAAGCTTTGGATTCATCTCTAAAATATTTGTTTGAATAATGTCTATATCAGTTTCTCCTAAAAACATTATATCTTCATTTTTAATATTTAATCTATCTGCTCTTAATTTAATCTGCTCTGCTGATTCTTCTCCAGAAACATATAAAACTTTTCCTTCGCCAGGAATTTTATCGCATAACTGCAATATTAATGTTGATTTTCCTATTCCTGGCTCTCCACCTACTAATATTAACGATCCTTTTACAATTCCACCGCCTAGAACTCTATCTAATTCCTCAAATCCTGTAGGAGCTCTAGAGCTTTCTTTACCTTCTACAGAATTTAAAGCAGTTGGCTTATTGCTTTTTTTCTGACCATCTACTGTAATAACAGCTTCATTTGGCTTTTGAATTTTTTCTTCAACAAAGCTATTCCACTCATTGCATGCAGGACATTTTCCAAGCCATTTTGCTGATTCATATCCACAATTATTGCACAAAAAAATTGTTTTTGCTTTTGCCATTTATGTATCTATCCTTTCTTGTTTTACAAAGTAAGCATTAATAAAATTATTTATCATATTTTTTCAACAATTCATCTAATACTATAATAAACATCGCATGTGACCAACCTAATCCTATTACCCACTGAAAATCTGAATTTTCATTATTTACCTGCTCAGATAAAAATCCATATTCAGATGCTGTATTTACTACATATTTAAAACATTGCTCAGCTGCTTTGATTTTTCCGATTTTTATATAATATAAGGCCATCCATAGTGTTGTTATTACCCATGGATTTCCACCTCCCATGTATGAATCATTTTCAAATCTTAAGTATCCATTTGTATATGTTCTTAATGTCATATTAATTTTATCTACAGTATTTTTTACAAACTCATCTTTTGTATCAAAAATTTCAAAAGGATAAATTGCCCCCATTATGCTAATATCCATTTGATTATCATTTAAATTTCTTTTTAAAGTTTTTGTATTTTTGTCTTTAAAATTTTCTTCGATATAATTTTGTAACATATCTATATATTTATTTAATTTTAAGGATAATTTATTTCTTTTTTCCAATTTTAAACGCGCATTTTTTTCATTTTCATCATTTAGCACATTGTAAATTTCATTCATTCTTTTGAATGCTGCTACTATACTTGAAATAGAATATAAATGCACTCCTTCGTTCATTTCCCATAAATCATAACTTACCCTTTTATGAACTTCAAAATATTTTTTATAACGTTCATCTAGCTCTTTTTTTACAACATCTGGGTCTTCAATTTCTAATAAATTTTCAACATAGCTTATTAAAAATTTAGTAGCTTTCTCACACATTTTTAGATTTTTTTCTAAAAACTCTTTATTATTTGAAAATTTATATTGCTCATAAACTCCATAAATAACACTTGCCGTTTCATCAACTTGATATCCCCAGCAAGGTGCCAAAGTTCCATCTGAAAAAAATCTTTGTTCCCACATTCCATTATCGCTTTGAGTTTGCTTGCAAAATTCATTATAAAAATGCTCTGATTCTGATTCCATTTTTAATAAATTAAAAGCTTTTGTTATAAATATAGCATCTCTTGGCCAACAATATCTATATCCACCACTTCTTGCTCTTTCATCATCAACTTCTAAAGCTGCTGCTATACCACCTGTTTTATAGTTCAATAATAATGGATATAATAAAATCGTTCTTTCATAAATCTCTGAAATTTTCTTTGTATATTCATCACTATTTTTGTTCAATTTTATTGCAGTATGTTTTTCTAAATAATTATTCCAAAAACGCTTTGTTTCTTGGAGCTCTTTCTCATAATCTTTTTTTAGATAATTATTTAATTTTTGCTCTATATTTGCACAATGCTCTGTTGCATATACAAAAAATGAAAATTCTTTTTGCTCTCCTGATTTTATAATTCCTACATCATATGAAATAGCCACTTCATTAGACATTCCGATATAATCCTTATCTGTTAATACTGCTGACTGAATTATAGATTGAGCATCATTAAGTTTGTGACCATATAAGCTATTATTTGAAAATATACAAAATGTATAATTATGATTATATTGAATCACACCATTTTCAAAAATCTTGCTTCCAAAATTTTCCAAACTTCCAGCTAAGACTTTACTATTAATTACAAGCTTTATATCCAAATCAATAGAATTTTTATTTTCAAAAATATATTTTTTTAGTAAAATATTATCTTTAATAAAAATACAATCTGTTTGTTTTACTTCTAAATTAAAATATTTATTTTTAATATTAGTTTCAAGTATATTTGTCTTATCTATGTAATTTTGTGAATATCCATTATTAATATCATCATGCAAATAAATAATATTTGAATCATTTATTTTTACACCAACATGAAAATAATCAACAAATTGTCTCCCATCTATATTGGGATAACAAAATCTTTGAAGCTCTCCCTGCTTTGAAAAACTTGCAACAATACTTTCATTGCCTATAATTGCCTTATTTACATCTTTTCCCATCTGAACCCTCCAAGAAAAAAATCTTTCATAAATAAATTACTTATATTATGAAAGATTTTATATTATTTGATTATTAAATTCAAGAGTTAATTATTTTCTAAAATCTCTACAATTTGTTTTTCTAATGATTGAATTCTATTATTTAATCTAGAAATTTCTTCATCATTAGTTGTATTTGCTAAAAGATCTTCCTTAATAATTGCTTCCATATCAACTAGCTCTTCTTTTAAAGTTTCCATTCTATCTATAACTTCAAGTTTCTTGTATTCTTTTAATTTTTCTTGTTTTGCAACATTTGATAATTTTACAGTTGAAGTTAAATCATAAGTTTCTCCGTATTCTGGAATTGTTACTGGTAAATTAGTGTTTTCGATAATTTTATCTTTTAAAACTTTTTGGCTTTCTTCTTCTCCATGTACTAAAAAGATATGATCTGGTTTTTTTATAAATGAATATATAAAATTCAATAATCCTTGTTGGTCAGCATGACCAGAATAACCTTCTATATATTCAATTCTAGCATTTACTGCAACTTCTTCACCAAAGATTTTTATTGTTTTTGCACCATCAACAATCTTTCTTCCTAAAGTTCCTTCAGCTTGATATCCAACAAACAAAATTGTATTTCTTGGATTCCAAATATTATGCTTTAGATGATGTTTTATACGACCTACTTCACACATACCGCTAGCTGAAATTACTATACAAGATTCATTGCTTTCATTTAAGTCCTTTGATTCTTCTACTGTTTGAGTAAATTTTAAACCTGGGAATTCCAGTGGATTATCACCTCTCGCTATCATTTCTTGTGTTTCTTCATCAAATAAATCCATATTTTCTCTAAACACTTCTGTCGCAGATATAGCTAATGGGCTATCAACATATACTGGTGTATGCATTAATATTTCAAATCTTCTATCAAATTCTGGGCTATCTTTGTCAGATTCTTTAATTTTATTTAGTTCATACAAAATTTCTTGTGTTCTACCAACAGCAAATGAAGGAATTACAACTGTACCACCTGCTCTGATTGTATCTGTAACAATATTAATAAAAGTATTCGCCTTATTTTCATTTTCTATATGAAATCTATTACCATATGTTGATTCCATTACAAGAAAATCAGCATCTTCAATCATTGTAGGCTCAGCTAATAATGGAATATCATTATTACCTAAATCTCCTGTGAAAACAATTTTTTTGTTTACTCCATCTTCTCTTATCCATACTTCAATAATACTTGAACCAAGCATATGGCCTGCATCATTAAATCTAACATGTATGTCTTCATCAATTTCTATTATTTGATCATATGACACACCTTTAAATAGCTCTAATGATTTTGCAGCAGTTTCAGCATCATAAATTGGAGTTAATTGCTCTTCACCTCTACGAACTCTTTTTCTATTTTTCCATTCAGTTTCAGTTTCTTGTATATGTCCACTATCAGGTAACATTATTGCACACAAATCACAAGTTGCATGTGTAGCAAAAATAGTTCCTTTAAATCCATCTTTATAAAGTTTAGGAATTCTTCCAGAATGATCTATATGCGCATGTGTTAACAACATAAAATCAATTTCATTTAAATCATATGGAAATGGTTCATTATTTTTTAGCTCTTCCCTTGTAGACCCTTGATATAGTCCACAATCTACTAAAAACTTTTTTCCTCCACCTTCTACTAAAAAGTTAGATCCTGTAACAGTTTTTGTTGCTCCAAAAAAAGTAACTTTCATTCATACCTCCATTAAACAAATATTCTGATTTTTTTATTTGCTTTTTTAGTTAATTCATTAAATTCATCTTCTGATACATTAAGTATTTCTTCATTTTCAAGCTCTTCATCATCGAAATATTGAATATTAAGCTTTTTATTTTTATAACTCATTTTAATTAATATTTTATTTATATTAATTAATTTAGCATTATAAATATATTTAGTTACCAAATAATCTATATTACTATCATTTGAAAAACTTTCAATTATCTTATTCTTAATTAATTTCATTGTAAGTTTCTTTTGTAAGTTTCTTAAATCAACTGAAAGCTCTTCCATATCTTTTATATGGTAATCATTTATTGGCAATAAATTATAATATCTTATCTCATATATTAAATTTATTAATTCCTTTTTTAGTTCACATACTTCTATTTTTTTACTATAGAATGATATGTTTTTCCTTTGTAAATCCACAATTGCTTCATGCAAGCAATCTTTTCTTTTCATACTCCAAATAATACTTTCTGCTTTTGCAATATTATTTGTTACCATATTTTTTTCATTTGTATATTCAAATGGATTCAATAATTTCTTATATCTGTTTACATTTTTTACTCTTGAATATCTAATTCTCCTTAAATGGGCTTTATATGCATCTAAAGTTTTATATTTTTCATATATTTTTTTATCTTTTAATTTTGCATTTAATAATTCATTATTTTCTAGCATCGCTGTAACTTTTTCAATATACTTATTATCTTCATCAACCTTTTCTTTAAGGTCATCCATATATTTAGATTTGTTTGATAATTGGTATAAATAATCTCTTTGAGTTTTTAAATATTCTTTAAGTTCATCGTCACTATAAATTTTTTGATAAAGAAGTATACATACTTTGGCTAATTTAAATATATATTCATCTTTCTTTTTTTCACCATAATTTTCTTCTATTTTTTTTGATAATTCTTTTAATGGATTTTCTCTGCAAGCGATTTCATTAATAACGCTTTCACCTAACAATAAAGATAAATCTTGAAAAATTAAATTATAATATTTATTTGATTCATTATCTATTGCATTATTCCAAGACCATCCATCAAAATCTCTAATTATTTCTATTGCATTTAAAGCCATACCTCTTCCTAATACAAAGCTTGTAGCTTTTTCAAATATATCTGCATTATTTTTATAATTAGGAGTTCTTAAATAATTTAAACCTTCTAATAAATTTATTTCTTTTGGAAATGATTTTAGAATCTTATTTTTTCTATCTATTACAAATTTGCTTTTTGATTGTTTAGGATTTGTAATTTGAATCCTTTCGCAATTATTTTTAATTGATTTTTCAATAATATCTGATATTATCTCATTCTTTAATTTTGTACTAGCTTTTACTCTGCAATAATCTCTATAAGAATTCTCAATTTTATATATTGTATTTAAAATTAAACTTTTAGCTTCATCACAAAAATGCTTGTTATCTAAAAGCTCTTCTATTTCTATCTCAGTATTATTTTTAAAAAATAAATTCTCTTTTGTTTTCAAAAGTTTTTTCCACCTCTTATTCTATTTTATATGTTGTTATTCATCAGCTTGCATTTTAAGCTCTTCCCATCTTTCTTTACTCATTAAGACTTCTCTTGGTTTGCTTCCTTGGTATCCTGAAATTATACCACGCTCTTCCATTTGATCAATTATTCTTCCAGCTCTTGCATAACCAACTTTAAATTTTCTTTGAATAAATGATGTTGAAGCTTGTCCTGTTTCTACTACTGTTTCTATAGCCTCATTTAATAATGGATCACAAGTATTATCGCTTGCTTCACTTTCTAACATTTCTTTATCTGATTTATTGCTATTCTCTATTGTTTCTAATATTTCATCATTATAATGAACTTCTCCAGCATTCATTTTAATAAAGTCTACAATCTTTTCAACCTCTTCATCTGATACAAATGCACCTTGAATTCTTTGAGGTTTTGTAGCACCAACTGGATAAAATAACATATCACCTTTTCCTAATAATTTTTCTGCACCAGCACAATCTAATATTGTTCTTGAATCAATTTGAGAAGAAACTGCAAAAGCTATTCTTGAAGGAACATTTGCTTTTATCAAACCTGTAATAACATCTACTGATGGTCTTTGAGTTGCTATTACCAAATGCATACCTGCTGCTCTGGCTTTTTGTGCTAATCTACATATAGCTTCTTCAACATCTTTAGCTGCAACCATCATTAAATCTGCTAACTCATCTATTATTATTACTATTTGTGGTAATTTGCCACCTTCATTTTCTTTTTCGATTGCTTTATTGTATCCATTAATATCTCTTACACCTTTTTGTGCAAATTTATTATATCTATCATCCATCTCTATAACTGCCCAAGCAAGAGCACCTGCTGCTTTTTTAGGATCAGTAACTACTGGAATTAATAAATGTGGTATTCCATTATAAACAGATAATTCAACTACTTTTGGATCTACCATAACAAGTTTAACTTCACTTGGCTTAGCATTATATATTATACTTGTTATTATTGTATTTATGCAAACGCTTTTACCAGATCCTGTAGATCCTGCAATTAATACGTGTGGCATTTTTCCGATATCTGCAACTATAGTTTTTCCTGCAACATCTTTTCCTAATGCAACACTTAATTTTGATTTATTATTTTCAAATTCATTACTTTGTATAACTTCTCTTAAATGTACAGCCTCTTTTTGTAGATTTGGTACTTCAATTCCTACAGCTTGTTTTCCTGGAATTGGAGCTTCTATTCTTATTGACTCAGCTGCTAAATTTAAAGCTATATCATCAGCAAGATTTGCAATTTTACTAACTCTTGTACCTTCAGCAGGTTTTAATTCATATCTTGTTATTGTAGGCCCAACTGAGACATTTTCAACTTTTGCAGATACTCCAAAGCTATATAATGTTTTTTGTAATTTAGCTGCATTATCTGCTAATAATTTTGCACTACCTTTATTTCCTTTTTTCTCATTTAAACTCAATATTTCTACTGGAGGATATTCATAATGTTCATCTTCTACAACTTGAGCATGCTCTAATTGTAATACCTCTTTAGTTTTATCTGCTTTCTCTTCATCAACTTGTTTGAACAAGTTGCTTTCAATATAATCTGAATTTTTAGCAGCTTGTGAAGCTTTTTCGTTTTGCATCATATTTATTGTTAATTGTTCATCAACTTTTAATGCTTCTCTACGCTTTTCTTCTTTTTCTCTTAACTTTCTTTCTTTAGCTGTTTCAGGTCTATTATATGCCTCTCCGCCTAGATCTGCTTGTATAACAGATTGTTTCTTTTGATTATTAACTTCAACTTTTTCATCTTTCTCTTGACGTTGTTTATTAACAAGTTTAGACATATGTTCACTTGGTTTTAATCCAAATACAAAGACTAAAACTAATATTGCAATTCCAATCATAATTATTAATGCAGCTATAGGCTCAAATAATTTTGATAATGGTATAGCTATTAATGCTCCTAGCACACCACCACCATTACATGATTGACCTAGATGATAAGCTCTATCCAATGCATCCATAAAAGGTATATTATATTCTAAAACATTATTTAATATTTGATATATCGTAGTTATCGCTGATGTACATAACAAAATTATTGAGATTGGTATTATTTTAGACATCATACTTTCTTTAGAATTACTTACTAAATATATTGCTCCTACAAATGGAATTATTGGAACTATGTATTTTAAAATACCAAAAATTCCACCAAATACTTCATTTAACCAGTCTCCCATATAACCAGAATGACCATATATCAAAAATGCCATAATTATTCCTATTAGTATGAATAAAACTATTTTTAAATCTATATTTAATTTAAATTGTTGCTTCTTTTTATTATTAGTCTTTTTTCTTTTTGCCATCTAATTCCTATCCTCCCATCAAAAAAAGTAATCGGAACTTTTAAGATACTAAAATATTTACCGATTACTGATTTTTTTAATTTATTTAAGTTCATTACGATTATTTTGTATTATTTTTAATGCTTCTTGTAAAGCAACTTCAATTCCATTTAATACATTATCTGCATAATCTTTTGTTCCTTTTGAAATTTCGCGTGACATTTCATTTGCAGTTTCAATAATCTCTGCTTTTTTCTCATAAGCTTTTTTAGTTATCTCGTGTTCGTCTATCATTGAAATAATTCTGTTTTCAGCCTCTTTAACAATATCATCAGCTTCTTTTTGTGCTTCAACTAAAATTCTTTGACGCTCTTCTTTTATCCATTTTGCCTGTTTTAATTCTTCAGGCAATTTTAATCTTAATTCACTTATTTGCTCTAAAATTTCCTCTTTATCTACTAAAACTTTATTAGAGAAAGGTACCCCTTTGCTTTTTTCTAATATGTCTTCTATATTTTCTAGTAATGTAAATATTTCCATTGCTTAACCCCTTTCAACTAAAAATATAAGATGCGCCCTCCCATATTTTCTACTATCATAAATTTCAACATTCATATCTTTTAAATTATTTATCTCTCGTTCTTCTTCATCAGATTCTATTATTATAATTCCATCCTTTTTTAATAATCCATATTCTAAAATAAGTTTAACTGCATTTTTAGAAATATCTAATTCATATGGCGGATCTAAAAAAATTATATCAAACTTTTCATTTTGATTTTTTAATTCTTTTAAAAAATCTATATAATCTTTATTTTTAATAATAGCATTTTCTTGTAATTTTGTTTTGTTTACATTATCAACTATAAACTTAACAGCTTCGCGTGAGCTATCACACATATAAGCTTTCTTACAACCTCTGCTTAAAAATTCTATTCCAATAGCTCCACTTCCAGAAAATAAATCCAATATAACTGCATTTTCAATTTTTTCGTTTATTATATTAAATAAAGACTCTTTAACCCTATCTAAAGTTGGTCTTGTAGACTTACTCTCTATTGAATTCAATTTAGTGCCTCTTGCTTTTCCGGCTAATAACTCTCATAAAATCTCCTATTGTATTTAGAATTCTCATTATATTTTATATATAATTTAAGATATGTCAATATTTATTATAAAAATGTAACATAGATTTAACATTATTGTAATATTTTTATAGTTCGCTTAGGGCAAAAAACTATGATTAAAAATTTAATCATAATTCTTTGCTCTAAGCGAATGGAATATTATTTTAAAGGTTTTCATTTGTAAAATGCTTAAGGGACATTTTTGAAATGTTGTTAAAATATATTAAAATGTCCCTTTTATCCTTTAGTTTATGTAGGTTTTATCCTATGTGATTTATACTTTTTTCTTTTGTAGAGTTTTTCTTTAGTAAAAGTATATATACAAAGTCAAAAACAGAGGGAGAAATTTCCTCTGTTTTATCTTTCGTAACTAAATATAAATTAATTGTCTTTTTTAGCATCTTTAATTAATTCTAATTGTGATATTAATAAAGATTCCATTTTTGCTCTATAGACATCTAATTGTTTATCTAAATCTTCTAATTCTTTTCTTTTCATAACTATTGATTGTGAAAGGTTTTCAACTGATTGTCTTGCTGTACCTTCTGCATCTTTTATAATTTGTGTTGCTTGTTGTTTTGCATTATTTTTTACTTCATCTGCTGCAGATTGTGCAATAACTAATGTATTTTGTATAGTTGATTCCATTCCTTTATAATGCTCTAATTCTTGTTTTAATTGTTCAACTTCTTTTGTTGAAGCTGATAATGCTTTGCATTTATTTTCAAGCTCTTCTGTTACTTGATCTAGAAAATCGTCAACTTCTTCTACACTGTATCCATTCCATCCGTTTAGAGAATTTCTTATTTTCAACGTCTAATGGTGTAATCATATAGTATCCCTCCTAAACATATTTTTATTCACTTGGCATATTGTTTTTTAGCCATGAAACAGAAAGTTTATTTTTAATTTCTTCTCTTGCCATTTCTGTTGTTATATCATAATTGAATGGAGCAATTAAGAAAATTGAATTTGAAACTTTTTGCATATGTCCATCTAGAGCATGAACTGCTCCACTGATAACATCTATAATACGTCTTGCAATATCTTTATTTACATACTCCAAATTTACAATTACTGATTTTTTTTCTTTTAAAAGATCACAAATGCTCTCAGATTGCTCGAAAGTTGTTGGTTGAGATATTACCATTTTTACTTGTTGAGCTTGTGGTAGGCTTAGAAGTTTTGTACGTTTTCCCCATGTTTTCTTTTCTTCTACCTCTTCTTCTTCTTGCTCGTAATCTTCATATTCATATTCATTTTCTTCTTTATCTTCTGAATTATCCATACCAAATAAATCCCAAACCTTGTTCATTATAGCACCTGACATAAATATAACCTCCTAAATTCTATTCATTTGTATTAACTGGTACTAGTATCTAACTTTTTAGCGCTGATGTCAATACTTTTGCTTTTTTGTAATATAAAATTAATATTCTTGTAATATTTTTGTAACATTTCTCTAATTTTCAATTTGATCATAACATGAAATTGATTTTTTATTGTTCAATGATGACATATCATATCCAGCTTCTTTTAGCTCTGCATAAGAATAATTTTCCACAATTGAATATTTTTCATTAGAGCGTAATACTTTTACTACAATTTTTTCCTTTAAGCCTGCTCTATTTCTTATTATATAAGCAAAATTTCCTTCATACTTAATAGCAGAATTGGGAATTTTTAATCCTGCATCACTCCACCATATTACATCAAAAGAAACTTTTCTATATTTTATCAAATCTGCAACTTTATTATTAATTTCAAATACAATTATTGTTTCATCATCATTTTGATCCTTTTTATCAACTATTTTGGCTGATACTTCTTCAGAATCCTGAAATTTTAATTTTACAGTTTTCCCAATTGCAATTTCTTTTGCTTCTTTGCTTTTTAAAATACAAGCAATTTTGCACTTAAAGTTATTAACTATTTTTCCGCTTCTTGAATTTTGTGAAATAATTTGACTTGTCTCAACATTCAAATTTTCCAAATATTCTTTTGTTAAATATGATAAATCATCACTTTTTAATTTATCTTCAAGATTATCTACTCTATAGGAAATTACTCCACTATTATCAGCTAATATATACTTTGATTTGCTTTTTAAATCTGCCTCATAAGAATCTCTTTTATTAACTAATTCTTTAAGTTCCTTATCACTTGAATCTTGTGCTCTTATTTTCATTTTCTTAGTTAAATATGAGTTTATATCACTTTTTTCTTGTGATAATTTTTGCAAATCATTGCATTCATATAAATTATCAAGTTCCTTATCTATCTGATTATTTATTGATTTAATATCAGCAGAATATACTTCATCATTATTTCCTAATTTTTCTTGAATCTCTAAATCTATTTGCTCTATCTTTTCATTTATCTCTTGCTCATTTTCTATACAATATCTATAAATTGTTTCACCTCTCGCAACTTTATCAGATTCTGGCTTTATTGCTACTAATCCATTTTCACTTTCAGGCAATTCAATTACATATTCATCTCTTATTATATATCCTTCTGCAAATTCTTCTTGATAAATCTTGCCTTGCTCCACAACAAATGTTTCTGTTGGTTTTCTTATAATATTAATTAATAAAATTACAATATATATGAGCACTACTATGCATATCACAGCAACTAATACTTTTACAATCTTCTTTTTATTAATTTTCTCTTCAGTTTTCAAACTTTCTTTTTTTCCTAAATTTTTCTTTTCTATTGTAACTCACCCTATTTCTTTATAATAATATCAGTATTCTCATTAATTGATTTTGTAGCATCTAACCAAATTATATCTTTGTTTCTTCTAAACCAAGTTAGTTGTCTTTTTGCATATCTTCTACTTTCCATTTTAATCTTTTCAATCATTTCTTCTTTAGAATATTCCTTATTAAAATATCCTAAAACTTCTTTATATCCAAGACCTTGCATAGCAGTTGGAATTTCTGGATATTTTTCAATTAGATTTTTAACTTCATCAATCAATCCTGCTTCTATCATTAAGTCTACTCTTTTGTTTATTCTATCATATAAAACTGCTCTATCCATATCTATAGCAAAAACTTTAAAATCATATTTTAATTCTTTTGATCTAGATTCTTTTTCAAGTTCAGTCTTTGTTTTTCCTGTTGATTTATAGATTTCTAATACTCTGCAAATTCTCTTTTTATCATTAATACTAATTTTTTGCATAGCCTGTTCATCAATTTTTTTAGCCATATTGTATAAATATTCAAGACCATTTTTATCTGCTAAATCTTCTAAATAAGCTCTATAATCTAAGTCAACTTGCATTTCATTGTAATCAATTCCATATATTAATGAATCTATATATAAACCTGTTCCTCCAACTATTATTGGCACCTTACCTTTTTGCAAAATTTCCTCTATAGCATTTGTTGCATCTTTTTTAAAATCTGCTACACTATATCTTACTGCTGGCGAAACACAATCAATTAAATAATGTTTTATATTATCCATTTCTTCTATAGAAGGCTTTGCTGTTCCAATATCCATATCTTTATAAATTTGCATAGAATCTGCAGAAATAATTTCGCCATTAATCTTTTTGGCTAATGCTATAGATAATGCTGTTTTCCCAGATGCAGTTGGACCACCTATAACTATAACTTTTGGTTTATTCATATTTTAGCTCCTTTATTTTCTTGAAAATTTCTTCTCTATTTCACTTTGTGATAGTTTTATTGCTGTTGGTCTTCCATGTGGACAAGTAAATGGATTCTCAAGCTGTAATAATTTTTGCATTAGACTATCTACTTCTTCAAATGTTAGAGCCATCTTGGCTTTTACTGCTGCTTTACAAGCTACTGTTGCAATAAATTTTTCTTCTATCTCTTGTTTAGCAGTTCTTGCAACTGTATTAATCTCATCTAAACTTTCTAGAAATAGCTCTTTTGTATCTATGTCTATACATATATTTGGAACTCCCATTAGCTTTATTGTATTTTCGCCAAACTCTTCTAACTCAAATCCTGCTTTTTTGAATAAATCAAAATTATCTCTTGCTATATCCATTTCTTTATGAGTTAAATTAATAATATCTGGAAGTAGCATTAATTGTGAATCTTTATCTGTATCACTATAATAATTTTTCTTTATTTTTTCATATAAAATTCTTTCATGTGCAGCATGTTGATCTATTATATATAACTCATTATCAATCTCAACTATTATATAAGTTGAAAATGCAATTCCAATATATTTATATTTTACTTTATTGTATATTGCTTTGTTTTCAAATAATGAAATATTTTCTGCTGTTTGAATTTCAATTTTACTTTCGTCATTTACTTCTTCTTTTTTCTTAACTTCAACTTTATTTTCACCAGGTAATCTTCCAAATGTTTTTTTATACATTTCTGCAAAAGATTTATCATAAACTGATTCTTCATCTTCTTCATTATCTGGCTCTGTCAAATTATATTCTTTTAAAAACTCACTTTTATCTTCATTTGATATTTCTTCTTTTACTACTTCTTCTTTATTTTCTAAAGCTTCCTCTTTTTTATCTTCATTAGAGCTTTCTAATTGGCTAATGAAAACATCCTTTATTATATTTTCTTCATCTTTCTTTACTTCTTCATTTTTTTCTTTTTTTGAAAAATCTTCTACAGGGGTTGAATATATAAATTCTCTTTGTGCTTCCATTTCTTTTTGATCAAATTTAGTATTCATACCTTGATTAATAAGCTCTAAAATATCATCTTCCTCTTTTTTAGGCTCTTCTTTTTTTCTTCCTAAATAATCTTCTTGAAGTAATGCTTCTTGAATTGCATGATAAACTAATTTAAAAATTAAATTTTCTTCTTGGAATCTAATTTCTAATTTTGCAGGATGCACATTTACATCTATTTTGTGTGGATCAATTTCTAGATTTAATATTAAAAATCCATATTTTCCAATTGTTAACATACCCTTATATGCTTGCTCTGCCGCACTAGTCAATGTTTTATCTTTTACATATCTTCCATTTACAAAAAATAATTGATTTGATCTATTAGATCTTGCTATTGCTGGCTTTCCGATGCAACCCTTTATAGACATATCTTCAAATTTATAATCAACATTAACTATATTTTCTGCGATATCTTTTCCATAAATTGAATATACACTATCTTTTATATTTCCGTTTCCATTAGTTTGTATAATTGTTTTACCAAGGCTTATTAATTTAACAGCAACATTAGAATTTACAAGTGCAATTCTTGTTACAGCATCTTCTACATATCCCATCTCTGTAAAATCTTTTTTCAAGAATTTATATCTAACTGGCGTATTATAAAATAGATTTTCAACAATAATTGTTGTTCCTTTTGGGCATCCAACTTCTTCTTTGCTCAATATTTTTCCACCTTCTACAACTATTCTATATCCAGTTTCACTATCTTCTGTTCTTGAAGTCAATTCGACATGTGCTATAGCAGCTATACTTGCCAAAGCTTCTCCTCTGAACCCCATTGATTTTACAGTTTCTAAATCTTTCGCACTTCTTATCTTACTTGTAGCATGTCTTTCAAAAGCAATTTCCATATCATCTGGCATAAAACCTTTTCCATTATCAGTAATTCTTATGTATGTTATTCCACCATTCTTTATTTCTGCTGTTACTGATGTTGCTCCTGCATCTATAGAGTTTTCCATTAGCTCTTTTACTACAGATGCTGGCCTTTCAATAACTTCACCTGCTGCAATTTTATTAATTGTTAAGTCATCTAAAAGTACTATATTACCCATGTTTTTATCAACCCTTTCTGCCAAGATTTTTATTATCCCATTTTCCTCGAATTATATCATTATTTCTTTGTTTTTGTATATAGAAAATTTGATTTTATTAAACTTTTTCGTAACAGATTTTTTCAATTAGAATAATATATATCATACTAAAGATTTTGAAAGGGGGGAATTTCAGAATGCCAGAAAATAGAAATTGTGGTTGTGGATGCGGTTTTGGTTTTGGAGATGATTGCATCTGGATAATAGTTTTAATCCTTATTCTTTGCTGTTGTTGCGGTGGTGGTAACAGAGGTGGTTGTTGCTAAAATTTAAATAACAAAAAAATAAGACATATTTTTACATATGTCTTATTTTTATTTATTTTGAAGTTTTTCCTTTAAATTCTGATTTGATACTTTGCTCGTATGCTGTGACTATTATATAATTTTCTCCATCCACTAATGGAAATTTACATTCATATGAATTTCCTTCAATATGATCTTTTACAGTTTCTTCACCATTGAAATTGTATTGGATTTTAGTTATCTCAAATTCATCTGTTACAGTAACTATTATATTATCATCTTCTCTTCTAACTTTTATGTTTGGACCATTTGTACCAAATACATCTTGCTCAAATACTTTTGTATTTCCAGCTTTATCGTATGCTTTTACTGTTAATTTATTTGTACCTTTTAAAACATCAATTTCTGTTGTTAAAGATTTTTCATCTGCTGATAATCCAGTAATTTTAGTTTCTTGTCCTCCATTCCAGCTATATGTAATATAATCCATTCTTGTTTCATCTTTTGCAATTATTGTTACTTTACCTTTTGTTCCACTTATTTCTACGGTTGGATCTGTGTGATCATTTTCTATTTCTGCTGTTATAGTATTGCCAGGTTGATTATTTGTAGAATTTGAATCATATACTACTTTTATTGGATCATATGTTATAGAATTACCATTTGAATCCACTAGTTTTATTATTAAATTATTTACTCCTAATGAAGTTGGAATTTCATAATGTATTAATTTTTCTCCATTTCTTGTTACAACATTTTCTTGATCTTCTGTATCATTATCCATATCGTCCCAAACATATATTATTTTTTGTATTCCAATATTGGAATTAATATTTAATATTGTTTTTCCTTGATTTCTTGATACATCTAATTTGGGAGTATCTATATTTACTTTTTTATTTTTATTTGTATATAAATTCCAAGCACCTTCTGCTATTAAAATAATTGCAAATAAAACTAGAAAAATAATTAATGCCTTTACATTTTTTCTTATATATTTTCTTCCATTTTCAGAATTTTGATATGATAAGATTTGATTCATTTTTTACACCTTTCCTCCATATTTTTAAATATTATATCATAATGAATTTATTTAGTAAATAATAAAAATTGCATAATAAAAATTATGCAATTTATTATATTCTTAATTTGTAATTTTAGCAACAATTACTGTCATGTCATCTTTTTCTTTACCAAAATCATTGTCTATAGCTTCACTAATAATTAAATCTGCAATTTGTTGAACATCTTCTGATTGAATTTCTTCTAGTAGATATTGTAACCATAGTTCCTTGTTTGTAAAATCTTGTTTAGACTCAATTATTCCATCACTGCACATTACAATTATATCTCCTGCTTGTAAGTCTTTTTCAAACACATCTAAATCAATATCTTTTACTAATCCAGTTGGTAATGCATCTGACTTTATTAATTCTACTGATTTATTTCTTTTTATGTATGTTGGACAAGCTCCATTTTTTATCAATTCCATGTTTCCTTTGTATAAATCTAAGATTGAAATATCTAATGTCGCATACATATCTTCTTCATTATTTGAAGATAAAATAGAATTTATCATTTTTACAGAAGAATCTTTTTTAAATCCTGTAGATAACATTTTTTCTAGCATCTTAATTGCTATTTTGCTACACTTTCTTGCTTCTGGACCAGATCCCATACCATCACTTATAGCTAACAATATTTTTCCATCACTCAATTTAGTTTGAGTTGTTGTATCACCTGACACTGTTGAATCAAATTTTTTACTTCTTCCTACTCCAATTTTTAATGAATACATATCTTTTGCCATAAAAACATATTGTTGCACATCTAAAATATTTTCTTTCTTTTTATTTTTCTGTAAAACCATTTTATCTTGAAGTATTTTATTTAACACTCTTTCCACATATTTAATATTGGCTTCAAAATAATTTTCTACATCCTCATTTTTTGAAAATATTGTTACAACTTTTCTGCCAGAATCATTAACTTTGATATTGATTTCTTCTATAATAATTCCTTTTGATTGAAGCATCTTTTTAATTTGTGATTTTTGAACTTTAAATTCATCTTTCTCATCATTTTTAATATCTTCAGCTAAATCTGAAATTACTTCTGAAACACCTTGTAGCTGTGTTGATACATCTTTATTTTTTTCTTTTATCTTTTCTTTAATTACTATATTGGTTTGGGACTTTTCGAAAGACTTATTTATAACATCAAGCATTTCATTAATATCATCCTCAACATTACTATTTTCAGTGCTATCAGCTCCTACAATATAATTATTGTGTTTAGCAAATATTGTTATTAATGCATCTTTCGTTAATTTTTTGTTATTTGTTAAATATGTATATATGTCATTAACAATTTCTTCAGAATTATTTAAGTCATAATATAAAATATTTTCATCTAAATCTTCTATCTGACTTATTAGCTCTTTTCTAAAAGTTAATTGTTTTTTATTTTTATTTTTAACCGCATCAACAACTGTTGTTGCTGCAGCTTCATTAAAGCTTTTTGCTATTTCTGATATTGTTTTAGAAATATTATCTAATTTTGAAACAGTTTCTTTAGACTCTTTACTTTCATCTAAACTTCTGCTTGTCATCTCTGGTAATATTTTTGTACTTTCAAAAATATCATCGATAACATATTCTGCTTTTTTAGGTATTAATAATAATCCTAATGAAGCTATTAATATTTCTTGGAATACAATTATTGGTTCAACATTTCCTTTAGAAACATATGTTATAAGAATATTTCCAGCTATAAAACCAATAATTACTCCTATTTTTCCTATCTTACTAAAAATTCCAGATAGCATTCCCGCTATTGCAAATGCAGCTACTGTAATTGGATTCTCATTTCCAATTATTCCAAGTACAATCCCTATTGTAACACCACCTGTTGTTCCAAATAAAATTCCACATTTCCATCCTAATATTAAAACAATTAAAATGCATAAAATATTTTTCAATGAATATCCTAATATTGCAATAGGACTTAATGCTGATAATGCTATAGCTAATAATAAACTAGCACCGATTAGCTCTTCAATTGAAAATACTTTTTTATATCCATATTCATACACTACATCAATTGCATTTACAAATATCTTATAAAAGATGTATGTAATTACACTTAACATTATTGAAAATATAAGTGTTCCTAGATTCATTGAAGTAAATATCATTGGAACTATTTTTACAATTAATATTGATAAAACTAAATTTTTTCCAAGTTTTACTTTTTCATTATCATCAGTTTGCTTTTTAGCTTTTATAATAAATAAACTTGCAAAAAATACTATGCTTGTAAAAAAATAATTGATTGTTATATCTTGTCCTAGACCGATATAACTACCTACTAATGTAACTAAATACATAATTCCCATTGGTATTCCATTGCTTGCAGCAGCTGCAACTATTGCTAACGAAAATGGTGTTATTCCTAACGAAACATCTCCACCAAAACTTACCATAGAAATCAGGAATGAAATTACATATATTATAATATTTGGTATAGAAAAGAGCTTTTTTAAAGTTGCCTTTATATCTTCTCCATTAAAATTTACATCCTTACTGTGATTCTTCTCTTTAAAATCACCAGCTAAACTTTGAAACATCCTTACCACCTCTTGCTTTTTTATTTATGTATTAATATTACACAATAGTTTATAAATTTTTTGTCGTATTTAATACGTAAATAATAAAAAGTTTTTTACATATTGTGATATAATTTATTTTTTACTCTTATTATTTCCCATAATAACACAAATTCTGTTCCATATTGTATCTCAAAATAGTATAAAAAACAATATTTAAGGAAAATTTTTATATATACATTTTCAAATTTCTGCATATATTATAATAAGAAAATTTTATGGAGGTCTTATGAATAATAATAATGTAGATATTTCAGCACTCATGAATGCTTTATCAAAAATGGATAAAAAGGATTTAGAAAATGGCATAAATAAACTAAGCTCTATGTTAAGCTCTAATGATAAAGATAAATTAATGAATCAGCTAAAAAATAATATGAATAAATAAAATCTTGGGGGTACAGTATGGATGGAGATATGAATGATATTTTTCAAAAATTAAATTCAATTTTAGAAGACAAAGATATGTCAGATAATTTAAAAAATATAATTAATAACTTTTCTTCATCAAATACTGATAACTATAATAATTCTAACTCGTGTAACACTGATTCGACAAATTGTAAATGTGATAATAATTCTCAAAATTCTTCTGACAATAAATCAAATTTCGAATTTGATATAAATACAATTTTGAAAATAAAAAAAATAATGGATTCAATGAATAATACACAAAATGATTCTAGATCTAACTTATTGTGCTCTCTAAAACCTTATCTTGCAGATTCAAAAAAAGAAAAAATTGACCAATATATAAAATTTTTAAATATTGCAAAATTATTAGAAGTTATGAATCCAATTGGTGGTGATAGTAAAAAAAATGAATAGACTTTTCAATCCTTTTAATCAATTTTCTCCTCATTTTTCTAATAAATTGCCCCCTCCAAATTATTATAATAATATTAATAAAAATTCGTATAACGATGCAAAAAAATGTTCATTTTCCAGTTCAAAAAACTCTGATTGCAAAAAAAATTGTAAAGATGAAAACTTGGATTTCACAAATCCTATCTTTGAATTTAAAGGTATAAAAATTTTTTCTGATGATTTATTAATACTAGCACTCATTTATTTTTTATATAAAGAAAATTCTGATGATAAACTATTAATAATTGCATTATTTGCTTTACTGTTTAGCTAAAAAAAATACTTTATATTACTATTACTTAGTAATTATAAAGTATTTTTTTACTAATTTAAAATGCTTCGTCTTCATAAAAATATGAATCAAAAATATCTTTTGCAATTTGTGCCGCATATGCACCATGAGCACCATTTTCAACTATAGCAATAACTGCAATTTCCGGATCATCAAAAGGTGCAAATCCTACAAACCATGCATGAGTTTTATTTCCAGCTTGTGCTGATCCCGTTTTTCCTCCTACTGTAACTGCCGAATCTTTAAATACAGAATATGCTGTTCCACCTGATTCTGTTGTAACATTTTTCATACCTTCCAATACAGCTTTTACGTTTTGATTTTTAAAAACATTTTCATCTATATTTTCTTCATTTATTCCTAACAAATTATTCACATATTCATTTAACTCCTCTTTAGGTACTTCTGTTCCATCTGAATTTTTAACATTCTTTACAACTGTTACGTTTATTTGATGTCCACCATTTACTAATATACTTATATATTTTGCCATTTGTATAGGGCTAACGTTATTATAGCTTTGACCTATAGCTGCCGACAAAGTTTCTCCTAGATACCATTCTCTATTTTCATTTATCGCCTTTTGCCTACTTGCAATACTTCCATTAGATTCACTTGGAAGCTCTATTCCTGTTTTTCTTCCTAAACCAAAATAATTTGAATAGCTTGATAATGTATCTATTCCTATTCTATTTCCAACTTCGTAGAAGAAATAATTACATGAATGTTGTATTGCTTGAGAAACATTTAATGGTCCATGACCACCTTTATATGATGTATAATACCAACAAACTGGTTTATGTGCTGCTGGATATACACCTGTACAATTTATTTTTTCTGATATTGAAATTTTTTCAGATTCCAACCCTGCTATTGCAGTTATCATTTTAAAAGTAGATCCTGGTGCATATGTTCCACTTATTGCTCTATTATATAATGCTTGGCTATCATTATATTCTTTATATTTTTCTGAGCTAATTCCATTTACAAAATATTGAGGTTCAAAACTTGGATAACTTGCTAATGCTAGTATTTCACCTGTTTTTGTATTCATTACAACTACAGCACCTGCATTAGTATCACTTTTTTCTGCATATCCACCATTTCTTATTTTTTCAATATCATTTTTTAAAGCTTCTTCTGCAACAGATTGAATATTAGCATCAATAGTTAATTGAACATCTGATCCAACTACAGGATCTTTAGTAATATATTCTCCAGTAATATTACCATTAACATCCATATCTATTTGTCGTATCCCATTTTTGCCTTTTAAATATTTTTCAAAAACATATTGAATTCCAGTTTTGCCTATTAATTCATCAGAATTATATTCATCTCCAACTTTTTCTAATTCTGATTGAGTAATTTTTCCACAATATCCCAAAACATGTGAAGCTAATGACTGATAATTATATGTAACTACTGGTGCTGTTACAATATCTATTCCAGAGAAGCTACTATTTTTTTCACTAAATACTAATATGGAATTTTTACTTATATTACTTGCAATTTCTACTGGTTTTATATTACTATATCCTTTTTGTGTAATTTCATATCTTATTGCCATAATTTTTCTTGCTAGGTTTATATCATCTTCATTTATCTCGTATTTTTCTTTCAGTTTATAAAAACATTCTTCTGCTGAAAAATTTTCATCAAGCATATTATTCTTTTTGAATTTTTTTATCGATTCTTCACTATCAGTAGAAAATCCAAATGGATTAACATTTATAATTAAATTATCACAAAAAGAATCTCCATTTTTTTCTAATACATCAATAATATTTGCAATATTTTTATTTATTTGTTGATTATCTGTTGTTGTTTTATATAAATTTAACTTGTAACATGTACTTGTAGTCACAAGTTTTACACCATTCCTATCTAATATCTCTCCTCTATCTGCATAGATTTGTGTTTCCCTTGTAAGCCTAGAGCTAGACTGTGCCCTATATTTATCACCATTTATTATCTGAAGATTTATTAATTGGCACAATAATATAAATCCAATTATATAAACCAAAATCATCAGTAAATTATATCTTAAGTTAATATTTTTTTGATCTTGATTCTCCAATTGAACCTCCTTTCTATTTAAAAATATTTTGTTAACATTTTATTATTTTTAAATATGCTCTCTGCTTTCATTCCTAATTTATGTATTAATGGATACAAAATAATTATTAAAAAAGCATTAAATATAATCTCTAAACACAAAATCTTTATAAATGCTATAATATTGAAATTAACTGAAAATCTAAAAAAATTAAATATTATTGTTATTATTTCATATATTGCAGTTACTATTGCTCCCATAAACACCATTGTTATCTTGCTATCCCTTGAAAATCTCTTTTCTAGGTAATCACCACTATATGCAACTATAGCAAAAATTACAGCTGTAATTCCTATTGAATTGCTAAATAAAAAATCTGTATATAATCCAATGAAAAAACTTATTATTGAACCATATTTTCCACCTATATATAATCCTAAAAATAATGCCAAAACTATAAAAAGATTAGGTTGAATTCCAGCAATATTAAACCAACTGAAAAAGTTGACTTGTAAAAAATATATTGCAAAATAAATAATTATTATAGAAATAATAACTCCAACTTTTTTCAATTGGTCTCCCCCTAACCTTATTTATTATTTTTTATTACACTAATATTATTTAAATTTTCAAAATTTACCGCTGTTTCTATATAAACATATCTATTAGTTTTGTTTTGAGTATTTACTATTTGTTTAACTTTGCCTATTGTTATATTAGGAGAATAAATTCCTCCTAAACCAGATGTATAAATAGTATCTCCTTCATTTACAACAACATCATTATCTATATAGTAACCTTTAATTAATTGGTTTGAATCTAATAATCCTCTTGCAACCAAAGTCTTCTCTGAATTTGAAATCAAGCAACTTTCAACACTAGCAGTATCTACTATTGTTTGTACTTTTGATGACGTATCTTCCACAGAAACAATATGTCCCACTAACCCTTTTTCTGCTATAACTGTCATACCAGTTTCAATTCCATCATTTTTTCCTAAATTTATAACTATTGTTTTACTATAATTTGAAAAATCTCTTTGTATAACATATCCAGAAACTATTTCATAACTTTTATAATTTTCTGCCAAATCTAGTTGTTTTTTTAAATTAGTATTTTCTGCTTTTAAAACTACTAGCTCTTTATTTTCATTTGATAATCTTTCATTTTCATTTTTTAAATCTTCATATTGAGCTTTTAAATTATCAAGTGAAACAAAATATTCATTGTCACCTGTAATTTTGCTTTTTAATTGTGTAATACCGCTTTGAGCAGCCATAGTTATTTTGGTAAATGGATTAATAATTTTACTTATTATATCATTATTTAAATTGGAAAAAATAACTAAAGCGATTAATATAATTGCTGTTATAATAATTCCAATTTTGCTATTTACTTTGTCTTTATACATTCTAAACTCCTAATTTTATCTATGTCTTCTTGAATTTATAAACACTGATTTTAATTTTTCAATATCATCTAAAGTTTTTCCACAACCTGTAACAACACAATCTAATGGATCTTCTGCAACATACACAGGCATTCCTGTATAATCAATAAGCAACTTGTCCATGTTTTGTATTAATGCTCCTCCTCCAGCTAGAATTATTCCTTTTTCCATTATATCTGAAGATAATTCAGGTGGTGTTTTCTCTAGCGTCATTTTTACTAAATCAACTATTTTCATTACAGATTCACTCATTGCTTCTAATATTTGAGATGAATATACAGTAATTGTCTTTGGTAATCCTGTGGCATAATCTCTACCTCTTACTTCCATAGACATATCTGTCATTAATGGTTTAGCACATCCTATTGTTTTCTTAATTTCTTCAGCCGTCGTCATTCCAATTGCTAAATTCATCTCTTTTTTTATATAATTAACAATATCCTCGTCCAATTCATCACCAGCAATCCTTAATGAATAACTAACAACAATTCCCCCAAGTGAAATAACTGCTACTTCAGTTGTTCCTCCACCAATATCTACTATTATATTTCCACTTGGCTCTGCCACATCCATATTTGCCCCAATTGCAGCAGCCATTGGCTCCTCAATTAAATATACTTCTCTTGCTCCTGCTTGCATTATAGATTCTTGCACTGCTCTTTCTTCAACTTCTGTTATGCCAAATGGAACGCCAACAACTACTCTTGGACGTGTTACATTATATTTTCTGCATACTTTTTGTAAAAGATTTTTTAACATTAATTGAGTAGCAGTAAAATCGGCTATTACACCATCTTTTAATGGTCTAACAGCCTTTATATCTTCAGGCGTTCTTCCTAGCATTTCTTTGGCTTCATATCCAGTTGATAAAATATTTCCCGTTTTTTTATCAATAGCAACAACTGAAGGCTCTTTTAATACTATTCCTTTACCTTTCAATGTTACTAACGTATTTGCTGTTCCCAAATCTATTCCAATATCTTTTGATACTAAATTAAATAAATTGAATCTAAACATTGTTAACTCCTCTTTTCAAAAAAATACTTACATAATTTCCATCTCCTATGACAATATGATCTAAAAATTCTATGCCAATAATTTTAGCTGCTTTTTCAATTCTTTCTGTTATTTCTAAATCTGCGAAACTAGGATCTGCATCTCCACTAGGATGATTATGTATTAATATAAATTTTGGTGCCCCTATTTTTATTGCTTCAACTAAAATATCTTTAGGCTCCACTCTTGCAGAGCTTGTACCGCCAAAAGAAATATCCATTATCTTCATAATTATATTTTTAGTATTTAATAAAACTAATTTAACAATTTCTCTTTTTTCGTATTTTAATTCATCTATAAAAATTTCAGCAATATCTTTTGTTGTTTTTATTTGAATCTTTGTATCATTTATTGGTCTAGACATTCTTTTTGTTAACTCACAAATTGCTTTTAACTGAATTGCCTTTACTTTTCCAATACCCTGTATATTTCTAAATTCATCTAATGGCACATCTTGCAAATCTTTTAAATTATTTCCAATTTTACTTAAAATTTTATTAGATATGTCAATAGCTGTAAAATCTTTTGTACCATTCTTTATTATTATTGCCAATAATTCAGAATTTGATAACATCTTTTCTCCATACAATTCCAATTTTTCATATGGTCTTTCCGTTACAGGAAGCTCTTTTATTTTTACTGTCACAAAAAATCCTTTCTGCCCCTATAACCCCTTTATATATTATATAATTAAACTTTTCTATATATAAACACTGCTAAAATCATACCTATTATGCTAGATATGTTTAATTTAATCAATAATGAGAATGAAAACTTAATAACACTTAAATCTAATGTTAATGGCTCTGATAATCCAAAACTTTGGCCATATGATAACCACCATAAACCTGGTGATCTGCCAGCTATATCTCCCAATAATCCTCCTACTACAATACCTGCTAAGATAAATATTATTAAAATCCATATATTTTTTTCTTTAGTTGCCATATAAAAATCCTCCCTCATTATTCCTTTTAAATCTTCCATATTATACCTTTAAATTTTTAATTTTTCAATACATTCTATAAAATAATCCATCACTGTCTTCTTTTCAATTTCATATTCAAAATTTATATCTAAACAATCCACACATTCTCCACCAACTGTTACTTTTAAATCTCCAAAAGTTTTATTTTTACTTATTGGAGCTTCATATTGGAAAATTCCATTAATTTTTATATCAATATTATCTATATCTGATTTTTTTACAACAATAAATTCATTTTTTAATGGAGTAAAATTCAAATTTATATTAGGTTTTTTTGACTTATTTACTACAATTCTATTTTTATTTATATTGCACCAATCTTTAAATTTTTCATCTACAATTTTTCCTATGTTAACTTGCTCATAATTATCAAAAACATAATTAATTAGATTTATACTATCCAATGTACGATCCTTTTTACTATCTGCTTGCAAAACAACAAAAATAATATCCATGTTGCCCCTTACTACTGATGTAACTAAGCATCTACCAGCATTATTAGTAAAACCTGTTTTCACACCATAAACGCCATCTAAATAGCCCAATAACTCATTAGTATTATTTAATGATTTTGCATAACCATTTATTGTAATTGTATAATTTTTTGATCCTACTATTTCTGCAAAAGTTTCATTTTTTAAACCATAATCAGCAATCTTTGCAAGCTCTATTGCGGTTGTATAATGCTCTGGATCATCTAATCCATGTGGAGTTACAAAATGTGAATTCTTTAAATCAAGCTCAGTAGCTTTTTTATTCATTAAATTTGCAAAATTTTCAACATTTCCACCTATATGCTCTGCTATTGCAATTGCTGCATCATTTCCTGATCTAAGCATTAAACCATATAATAAATCATGTAATGACACTTTATCTCCTTTTTTTAATCCAAGCCTTGATCCTCCTGTGCTTGCTGCTTTAGCAGAGACTTCCACAACATCATTTAAATTTCCATTTTCAATTGCAATAACTGCAGTTAACATTTTTGTCGTTGATGCCATGGCCGTTTTTTTGTTTTCCTCTTTTCCCCAAACTGTTCTTCCTGATTTTCTATCAAAAGCAACAGCAATCCTCGAATTTAAAACTAATTTTTCTGATGTTTTTGCTGATGTTTCAACTATATCTTCTAAATCATTAATTGAAAATTCATCTTCATCTATATCATCTGCAAATAATATAAAAAAATTATTACTTATAACAAAAAAAACAACCAATATTAATGTAATTATTCTTAACTTCTTAAAATATTCTTTATACACAACACTTATTACCCTTCTATTTTCAATTTCATAATTATTATATTAATAAATATAAAAAAAAGACTAATTACATTAAAATCATTTAATTATTTATATTCAGAAAAACCTTCCCCTAGAGTTTCCATTGCATCTGCCATCACCATAAATGCCTCTTCATCAATCATCTTTACAATATTTTTAATATCAGCAATTTCTTTTCTTGAACCAACACAAAAAAGCATAACTTTATCTTCATTTGAATACATTCCTTTTGAATAAATACCTGTACTTCCTCGTTTTACCTTATCACCAATTTCTTTCGCAATCTCATCATATTTATTAGAAATAATAAATACAACTTTAGTAAAATAAAAGCCTTCAAACACAAAGTCAATCATTTTTCCCATTAAATATATTGCAATTACAGAATATAAACCTATCTCAATCTCTTTAAAAAACAACACATTAATGAATATTATAATTGTATCTACCATAAGTATAACTTTACTGCTTTTTACCTTACTATTATAAGCTCTAATTATATAAGATAATAAATCAGAGCCCCCTGTTGACGCTCCTGCTTTTAATATAATTGAAGTTCCTATCCCTGTAATAATTCCTCCATATATGCAAGCTAAAAATCTATCATTAATTATCCCTCCAAATCTTTGAAAAATATTAATAAATATAGATAGAAAAATTGTTCCTATAATCGATTTAAAAAAAAGAGTTTTATCAATTTTAAAAAATGCTATCAATAATAATGGTGCATTTAAAATAATCATTATTGTACCAGCTGGAATTTTTAATAAATAGTACACAATTGTTGAAATCCCAGAAAACCCTCCCGTTGACAATTGATTCGGCAGCAATATACTTGCTGTAGCAAAAGCCATTAGCACTGTCCCTGCAATTATATATATATATTCTTTTATATATTTAAAAACTTTTTTATCAACCATAAAAACCACCTATATTGTAATTATTTACTAATATAGATGGTTTTATTCAAATTTACTTTTTCTAATTTACACTTTTAGTTAATGCTGTTATTTTAAACTGCCCTCTTTTTATCTTTTCATTTGATTTTACTATTAAATTTGTATCATATATTTCTTTAATCTTTAAAAGATTACATCTTTTATGACCTATAATATTATTTATATCAAATGGATTAGCTTCTAATTGAACATCTTTAACTTTCATGTTTATTTTTTTAATTTTATTTATAATAACATCATACCACAAACCTGATTCAACTAATTGTCTAAATGCTGGATGATATGGACCTGCAACAACTTGACTATTCTTGTCTGATGGATCTGTAATTTCTAATGTATTCTGTAATCCTATTCTTATTACTTTTATATGTTTGCTTGTAAACATTGCTAATAAATCTTTAGATATTTCTACAGCTTGATCCACCGTTAATGGTATATATTCTCCGCTATTATAATCTTGCTCCAGTTTTGTTCCATTAATAACTAAAACAGGATAAATTCGTATAATTTTTGGTTTCAATTTTATTAAATCTTTTGCAGTATTTAATTCATCAAGCCTTGTACTTTCTGGTAAGCCCACCATCATTTGGTGCCCTAATATAAATCCATTTTTTCTTATTAATTTTGAAGCATTTTTAACATCTTCAAAATTATGTCCTCTTCTACTTTTATCTAATATAAAATCATTTGTTGATTGTACACCTAATTCAATAGTCTTTACTCCAAACCTTTTTAATCTTTTTAAAATGTCTTTATTTATATAATCTGGTCTTGTAGATAATCTTATGCTATCTACCTTTTTTTGTTTTACAAATTCATATGCAGCTTGCAAAAGCTCTTCTTGTTTTTCAACCTCTATTCCAGTAAAACTTCCTCCAAAAAAAGCAACCTCTATATAATTATCTTCATTCTTAAAGTTTTTTAAATAGTATTCTATGGTATCTTTTACATCTTTTGCTGTTACCATTTTAGTTTGTCCACTTATTTTTTTCTGATTACAAAAAGTACAATCATTTGGGCATCCTAAATGCGGTACAAAAATTGGAATAATATATTCTTTTTTCATATTGCACCTCCATACTAACTAATATTTATAAATTTTTTAATGCATTATTAGCAGCATCCATCTCAGCCATTTTTTTATTTTTTCCCATTCCTTCTGCTAACTTTTTACCATTACATATTACTTCTGCAACAAAGTTTTTATCATGATCTGGTCCATATTCCTTTATTATATTATATTTAATTTCCACATTACCATTAACTTGAAGTTTTTCTTGCAACACAGTTTTATAATCTTTCATCCCTACATGTGAACTTGCAATTTTAATTTCATTTTTTAAATTATCAACTATAAATTTTTCTGCTTCTTCTAATCCTGAATCAAAATATATTGCAGCAATAACAGCTTCAACACTATCAGCCAAAATAGCTGGTCTTACTTGATTATTTCCATTTTTTTGGCTTTTGCCTAAATATAAGAAATCACTAAAATTATGTTTGCAAGCTATTTTATATAGACTTTTCTCACAAACCACATCAGCTCTAACTTTAGTCATTTCTCCTTCTTTTAATTTAGTATAATTATTATAGATATATTTGCTAGAAATAAATTCTAATATACTATCACCAAGAAATTCCAATTTCTCATTACTTTCAATTTTGTTTTCATATGCATATGATGTATGTGTTAATGCTTTTTTTAATAGCTCTTTATTCTTAAATATATATCCTATGCTTTTTTCTAAATTTGAAAAATCCATCATATTCTCCTTTCTATATTTTAACAATATAAAAAAGAAAGGATTAAACCTTTCATTTTTTACTTCATATTGTAAGAATTAAAACTACGCTCTTTTTAATTCTTTTTATCTTTTGTTTTATTCTTCAATATGGTCTCTTATATAGTCTACAACATCACCTACTGTAACTATTTTTTCAGCATCAGCATCTGGAATTTCTGTATCAAATTCTTCTTCTAGAGCCATAATTAATTCTACGATATCTAATGAATCAGCACCTAAATCATCTATAAAAGAAGCATCTAATCTAACAGCCTCTGCGTTAGTTCCTAATTGCTCAACTATAATTCCTTTAATTTTCTCAAAAAGCTCATTATCTGAATCCATAATTTCACCTCCCTCCAATATTATCTCTTATGGTTACTACAATAATATATGTGTAATTAAATGTCAAGTTATTTTTAAAAAATAATTTGCAATGAATAAATTGTTTATATTTATTCATTACAAATCATATTCATAATTTTAAATTTCTTTACTAAATTCATAAATTTTCTGTACTATTAGTATTTTTTTCTTCATTAATCTTATTATATTCTTCAACTATATTATCTACTGTTTTATCTTTTACAAAGTTTTCAGCTTGTTTTAATGTATATACAAATAGTTTTTCATCACTACTTCCATGCGCTTTTACAACTGGTTTTTTTACTCCTAAAAATGGAGCTCCACCATATTCTTTATAATCCATTGATTTTGCAAATCTTTTTATTATTGGCAATGCAGGTAACATTGATAATTTTGAAATTAAATTTTTCTTTGCTTCTTTATTTAAGTTCTTCTTTACCATTTTACCAACACCTTCAGTTGTTTTTAAGAAAATGTTTCCTGTAAATCCATCTGTAACAACTGCATCAACTTCTCCTGAAAAAGCTTCTCTTCCTTCAATATTTCCATAAAATTCAAAACCATATTCATCTGCTTTTTCTTTTAATAATTGATAAGCTTCCTTCATTAAATCATTACCTTTTGTTTCTTCTGTACCATTATTTAATAGTCCAACTTTAGGATTACTTATGCCATATGTATTCTTTAGATATATACTCGCCATTTGTGCAAATTGTAAAATATTTATTGGTTTGCAATTTGTATTTGCCCCAGCATCCATTAATAAAAACTTGCTTTCAAACGCAGGTAACATACCAGCTAAACCTGGTCTATCAATTCCTTTTATTCTTCCTACTAATAATGTAGCTCCAGCAAGTAGTGCTCCTGAATTTCCTGCAGAAACAAATACTTCACCCTCACCATTTTTTAACATATTAAATCCAACAACCATAGAAGAATCTTTCTTATGCTTAATAGCATAAGTTGGAATGTCTTCCATTACTATTTCTTCAGTAGTGTTTTTTATTGTAATTTTAGAACTAATTTCTGATATACTATCTTTATCATAAAATTCTTTTATCTTTCTATTTATTATATTTTCATTTCCTATTAGAATTACTTCTGATTTCAATTCTTTTATTGCTTTTACCACACCCTTAATAACAGCATCTGGTGCATTGTCACCACCCATGGCATCTAGTAA
>JAZUKV010000018.1:0-2686 GCA_045643465.1 Clostridia bacterium
TATAAATTGTAAAATAAAAAGTCATAAATATTTTAAAGTTAAAAAGTCATAACTTTAAGATGTTTATGACTCTTTTTGTTATACTTAAATTAACTCATAATAAAAAAGGAGTTGATATAAGTATGAGAAAAGATATTACAACAAATATATTAGTAGATGGAGGTGAAAAAATTAATAAATCAGCATTAGCAAGACAATATGGTTGTTGTTGGAGAACCATAGATAAAAGATTTAATCCAGATAAATATAAGCGTGATAAAAAAGAAAGAATATATAAATCAAAGTTAGATGATTATAAATCAATAATTGATGAAAAAGTTGAAAATAATAATATACCATCAACAGGAATATATTTTTTATTAAAAACAAAATATAACTATGATGGAAAATATGGAATAGTAAATAAATATGTTTCATCAAAAAAGAAAGAAATAATTAATAATTTAACAATAAGATTTGAAACTATAAAAGGATATCAGTCTCAAGTTGATTGGAAAGAAAAAATAAAATTACATGATATATATGGAAATGAATATATAGTAAGTATATTTTTAATAGTATTGGGAAATTCAAGATATAAATATATAGAATTAACATTTGATCAAACACAACCAACATTATTTAAATGTTTAATAAATTCATTTAAATATTTTGGAGGAATAACAGAAGAAATATTATTTGATAATATGAAAACAATAGTAGATCATGCAAAAAGTACATATACAAATGTAATAATAAATTCAAAAGCTGAACAATTCTCAAAAGATGCAGGATTTAAAATTGTAACGTGTCGACCATACCGACCAAGAACAAAAGGAAAAGTTGAAACATTAGCTAAAATAATGAATAGATTAAAAGCATTTAATAAAGAATTTAAAGATTTAAAAGAATTGAAAGAAATAGTAACAAAGTTAAATTATTCATTAAACTATGAAGAAAAATCACAAGGTACAAATGAAATACCTATTAATTTATATCAAAAAGAAAAAGAATATTTAATTCCCGTAAATATTGATATTTTGAAAAACTATTATATACCAGAAAAAACATATAAAGTTTCAAATGAATCAATGATAACCTATCAAGGAATTAAATATTCAGTACCAATACAGTATGTAGGAAAACAAATTACTGTATTAGATGAGGATAACGTCATCCACTTATATTATAATACAAAATTGATATACTCATACAATAAAACTAAAAAATATAAATATAATTACAAGGAAAATGATTATGTTGAAATATTAAAGAATAGTAGTTTTGATAAAAAGACAAATAAAGAAATTAACGAATTTATAAATAATAATTTAAAATCAATGGATTTAATAAATATAGAAAGGAACTAAATGATAGAAGAATTAAATAAAAATTTAGATATTTTAGAATTAACTAGAATAAAGGAAATTTTACCAGATTATATACATAGAACTAATAAAGAACAATTAACATTAACAGAACACTTAAAAAAATTAACCAAAGAAGAAATTGAATATAAAGATTCAAGAGCAGCTGAAGGAATAATTAAAGCAGCAAATTTTCCATTTCGAAAAACACTAAAAGATTACGATTTTTCTTTTCAACCATCTGTATCAGAAAATCAATTAAATGAATTATCAACATTAAGTTTTATAGAACAAAATGAAAATATAGTATTTATTGGAAGTCCAGGAGTTGGTAAAACACATTTAGCAGTTTCACTAGGAATTGAAGCAGCCAAACATCGTAAAAGTGTTTATTTTATAACTTGTCATAATTTAATGCTTAAACTAAATAAAGCTCAAAAAGAAAATAGACTTGATAAACAACTACAACATTTAGCACAGTATAAAGTATTAATAATAGATGAAATAGGATATCTACCTGTTGATCATCAAGGATCTAATTTATTATTTCAATTAATAGCAAAAAGATATATGAATAAATCTACTATAGTAACAACTAATATGCCTTTTTCTAGATGGGGAGAAGTTTTTAGCGATAATACATTAGCAAGTGCATTACTTGATAGATTACTACATTACTCACATATAATTAGAATTACAGGAAATTCATATAGAATAAAAGATAAAATTGTTGAATCTGATTCAAGAACTAATAAATATGACGAATGATTTATGCCGAGAAAACTTATTGATCAATAGGTAATTAAAAATCTTAATGCTGTAAAGCAAGAGCAAATTTTATTTATTTTGCTCTTGCCAATTACTAAAAGATTTTTAATTAGGTTCCTGTTGTCAATAAGGAAATTGGAATAAAAAATGAGTGCATATATTGCACTCAAATTATGACATTTTAATATTGAAATAATTGTGACATTTTATGTTGACATTTACAGAAAGTATAAATAACGTTAAATATGACTTTAAAGGACTTACGATTTTAGTTAAGTCCTTTAAAATGTAATAATTATTTTAGTGTCAAAATTAAGTTATTCAAGAAGCAATTTTTTAAAAAATATTTATTATACTTAAATTATTTCAGAATAAATAAGGAGTTGATATAAGTATGAGAAAAGATATTACAACAAATATATTAGTAGATTGAGGTGAAAAAATTAATAAATCAGCATTAGCAAGACAATATGGATGTTGTTGGAGAATAATAATGGAGTTGCAGATATAAGAGATGAACTTGCTATTGGAAGTGAACACTTCTATGTAGTTGAAAATGATGGAACTAATAT
>JAZUKV010000019.1:0-32908 GCA_045643465.1 Clostridia bacterium
GATGCCGAACTTGTAGCTTTAAAAAATAAACAGTTAACAGTAAAAGAATTGTATGAAAAAATAGGCTCTGATGTAACAAATTATAATAGAGAATCAGTTATATAGCTAGCAATAATTGTGAAAGATAAGTAGAAATAGTAAGTTATCGTTTAGATTAGTTTGAAATATAACTAATCTATATTTTATTTAACTATTTAGAAAAAAATCTAAATAGTTATTGACATTAAAATTATAAAATAGTATAATCTATTTAGATATATATCGAAATACTATAAGCGAGGTGATTAATTTGGGAATGTCTGAAACATTAAAAGCAATTAGTGATCCAGTAAGGAGAGAGATATTAGAACTATTAAAAGATGGTAGAAAAACAGCGGGAGAAATAGCAAGTAGTTTTAATTTAACAGGAGCAACCGTATCATATCATTTATCAAATTTAAAAAAAGCAAATTTAATAACTGAAACAAAGCAAAAGAATTTTATATTTTATGAATTGAATAGTTCCGTATTTGAAGATGTTTTAGTTTGGATTTATAAGTTGGGAGGAAATAAGAATGGAAAAGAAAAATAAAAAAATATTAATTTTAAGTGTAATTATATGTTTATTACCAATGATATTAGGTATTGCATTTTATGATAGATTACCAGAACAAATGCCAATTCATTTTACAATAAATGATGTACCAAATAATTATGCTCCGAAGAACTTCGCATTATTTGGAATGCCAATAATTATGGCTATTATTCAAGTGATTTGTTTAATTGCTGTTAATATAAAATTAAAAAATGAGGAAAAACCTAAGATATTAAAAATAATGGAATGGTTCATTCCAGTTGTAACAGTATCGATATACGTGATTATGATAGAAGTACCATTAGGTAGCACAGTATATGTTGGAAAAAGTATATGTTTAATATTAGGAATATTATTTATGATTATAGGAAATTATATTCCTAAAATGAGCTATGAGATGGGAAAAACAGTATTTCATCCAATGCCTAAAAATGAGAAATCATTTAGAAAAATGAGTAAAATTATGGGATATTCATTCATTTTAATTGGAATTGCTTTACTAATAATGATTATATGGATATAAAGACAAATTACAATAAGTATGAATAGAAGAGTAGAAATTTTGCTTGCCAAATTTTTACTCTTTTTGTATAATTGAACTATACAGAGAAATAGTAATATTATAGGAGGACAAAATAATGAAAAAAATATATGCAATTTTAATTATTATATTAGATTTACTAATACCGGGTTTAATTGCATTAAGCATGTTCATATGTGATGTACCTAATGTTATTTATATTATAGTAAGTTTAATAATAATGGTATTAAATATTTTACTATTAAGATGTGATGGTAAAAAAATAGCTAAAATAATATTAAGTATTATTAGCTTTATAGTTATTTTATTTGGATTTATAGGAGTTTATTGTAATCCATATTGGAATTCATGTAATTTTAGAAATATAAGTTTTACAACTAAAGTATATGATTATGAATTAACTAAACAGGAAGCATTAGAAGATTTAGAATATGCTATGAAAAAATTAAGAAGTGTTCATCCTGTATTTTATCATAATACAGATAAACAAATAGAAGATAGATATGAAATGGTTAAAAAAGAAATAGAAAGCAAAGATAAAGTAACTGTTGCATATTTAGAAGCTAAAATAGAATCTATTTTTTCAATATTAGGGGATGCTCATACAAAAGTAATAGGTAATTATGATGTATACCATATTATGAAAGAAGCTAATCATCATACCCATAATGGCGATAAATTAACTAAGATAAATGGAATAGATTTAAAAGAATTATGGAATAGCAAAAAGAATCTATATAGTTATGAAATGGAAGAAGCAGGATTCAAAGAATTTTGTAGGCAATTAGTATTATTAGAAGAATTGGTAAAAATGGATATACCAGTAGATAAAATAGTATATACATATGATAATAATGGAGTGGAAACTGATTATACATATACTAAAGATGATTTTTTGATTCAATCAGAGTATTATAAATATAACAATATGGAAGTTAGTGAAGACATTAAGCCATTTGTGTATTATGAAATAGATAAAGACAATGATGTAGCGATATTAACATTAAATGAATGTATAAATGATAATTTATACAAAACTACACTAAATAATATGTTTAAAGAAATAAAAGACAATAATATTAATAATGTAGCAGTAGATTTAAGAGATAACGGTGGAGGAGACAGTAGCGTAGCGACTGAATTTATTAAGTATTTAAATGTTGATGAATACTTAAATTGGGCATATGAAGAAAGATTTGGATTAATTACTATTAAAAATAAAGAAACAACTATTAAAAATAAAAAATACAATGATTTAGTATTTAATGGTAATGTATATATATTAACTTCTATAGATAGTTTTAGTTCAGCTATGGATTTTGCTATGTATATTAAAGATAATAATATAGGAAAGATAATAGGTGAAGCATCTAGTAATAACCCAAATAGTTATGGTGATATCGTAGAATATGTATTACCAAATTCTAAAATATATATGCAAATATCATATAAAACATGGCATAGAACATCTACCGCTAAAGATGAAGAATTTGTAGAGCCAAATATTAGATGTAATAGTGAAGATGCTATTAATGTATTATATGAAACGATAAAAAAATAATAAAAAAAGGTAAATAATTTTGCAACTTATAGTTGCAATTCACTATTTTCTTAAAAATGCAGCCGAAAATTGGTAGAACAATTTTCGGTTTTTTTATATCTTATAATTAATCATAGGAGGGAAAAAATGAATTTATAAGAATTGAAAAAAGATTGTAGTAAAAAACAAAAGAAAGGTATTCATTTTATTATTACATCAGTAGTAATATGGATGATGGTGTTAGTTGTACAATTAACCAATACTAACTAAAAACTTATTAACATTTTGTTGTACAGCACCATTATTACCATTAGCATTTTTAGTATCAAAAATTTTAAAAATAGAATTTCAAGATAAGAGCAATCCATTAAATAATTTAGGAATATTATTTTCTGCAAATCAAATGATATATTTATTAATTGCGATGTGGATTTATCCTACAATACCAGATAAAATGTTAATGGTAATTGCATTGATATTTGGTGCTCATCTACTACCTTTTGGTTGGCTATATAACTCAAAAATTTATACGGTATTATCAGTAGTTATTCCTATATTATCTTTAATAGTGGGATTAAATTTTTCTGATATTATTCTTGCAATAATGATGATAGTAATAGAAATAATATTTAGTTTGCTTTTAGCATTAGAAAATAAAAATAATAAATAATGAGTTAATTAAATTATCACAATAAATATGAATGGAAGAGCAAAAATTTCTGCTAATTTTTTGCTCTTCTGTTATAATAATATTATTAAAAGATATAGACTTTTGAGATATTGATGCAACAACTTGTGGAAGCTCTGGAAAAACAATTGTTACCAATCTCGAAAGTGAAGTTTTAAATTTAGAGTTTTCTTTAACTAAACGAAATTTGTGTCTAGTTAGTGACTTTAATTCAGAAATGTGATATGATACTGGTATGTAGGGTTGTAGGTTATCTGCGATTAGCATTGTTGTAATTAATCGAGCATCTAACTTATCTGTTTTAGTCTTACGAAGGGTTTGACCTTTACGATAAAGACTGGTCTGTAATGGATTTATGAGATAAATATGACTAGTCCACAGTGTCTGCATAATACATTATACAATGGATTTAAGAATAAAAAAAATACGTATAATGATTATACGTTCATTATACGAGTAATTTAGGAGTGATAAATATATGAGTGAAAGACCAGAATTAGATATAAAGTTAGATAGTAAAATATTTAGAGAATATTATTATTTGAAAGAAGAATTAATTGATTTTTGCAGAAAAAATGATTTACAAACTACAGGTGGAAAGTTAGAATTAACTGAAAGAATTGTTAATTTTTTAGATACAGGTGTTAAATCTTATAAAACTCATATTACTAAAAAAACTAAAATTGTGGATGATATAACACTTGATACACTAATAGAAGAGAACTTTGTTTGTTCTGAAAAACACAGAGCTTTTTATAAAAAACAAATAGGAAATAGTTTTTCGTTTAATGTAGCATTTCAAAAATGGTTAAAAAATAATGCAGGTAAAACTTATCAGAGTTCAATAGAAGCGTATTATCAAATATTAGAAGATAAGAAGAATAATAAAACAACTATTGATAAACAATTTGAATATAACACTTATATTAGAGATTTTTTTGAGGATAACAAAGATAAAAGTTTAGAACAGGCTATTAAATGTTGGAAATACAAAAAAAGTATAAAAGGACATAATAAATACGAAAAAGATGATTTAAAAATATTAAACATTTAATTACAAATTATTGTTTTGGGATGAAAATAGTATAGATATAGTTTGTATGAATTTTTCAATTGAGGAAGAATCTAATAAAAAATACATTGATGAATTAAAAAATAAAATTGCTGAACAAAAAGAAGTTTATTATCTTTATAAAGCTGGAGACTGTAGTTTACTTGAAAACAAAATAAAAAACGATGATAATCATATAAATCGTTTGAGGTTATGTTATTATATTTTATATACAAGAATACATGATATAAAATTAATAGAGTATTTATTTAATGAAGAGTTAAAAGATTCAGAAATAATTGTAAAAGATGAATATTTAAAGTCTTTTCAAATATTAGCATATGTTTTGAATAAGTATAATATAAACCATAAATATGATTACATTTTTGAAAAATTAAAAAATAATTATAATTATTTTTTTGAATATGATAAAAATTCTTTGCTAAATGAAAATATTTTAAGTTTAAATTTAATCGATTGCATCTATATTGCTAAAGACTTAGATTATAAAGAAGTTATGGAAAAGTTAGTTAATAAATGGAAAGAGAATATAGATACATTTGAAGAGATAGAAGAACTAATTGAATTTAATGCTTTTCTAGGTATAGAAAATAGTAGAGAGACAATAGATGAATTACTAGCAGAGGCAGAATTAATGGAAAAAGAAAGATTTTATAGCAATAACAAAGAAGAAGTGGATAAAAAAATTATAAATTGTAGAAATAATATCATTAAAAAGATAAATAGAAATAGTAATATGATTGAGGGTGAAAAAATGAAGAAAAATGAATTAAATATTTTTTTATGTAGTATTATTATAGGATTTATAATTGGAACAATAATTAGTATACTAGAAAAATTAAAAATAACTAATATAGAATCGAATATAATAATTGTTTTATCTTTAGGCTTTGCTCTAGCTATTATATGTAGTATTTGTGTATTATCACTTATAAATACATATATGAATAAAAATGTCTCAAAAAAAGGAATAAAATCTACTGCACAAATTGAAGATGTTTCAAGAATTATAAATCCTAAAAATTATAATGATGACGATGAGTGGTGCCAAAATGCTAGATATGTTTTAAAAATTAGTTATGAGGTAAACAAAAAAATAATAATGAAGGAATTATCTCCTACTCCTGAAATAAGCAAACAAAAATTATATCCAATAACGTTTTCAAAAGGAGAAACTATTCCAATTAGATATAATAAAATATTTCCGTATTTTTCTATAATAGATATTGATTTTTTAATAGATAAAATCATAGAAGAACAAAAATTGAATAAAAAATACGTAATTATAATACCTATAGTATTAATAATGATTTATTTTTTGGTAGTTATATGTTTGTTTAGGTAGAATATAAATAAGAAAATTTTATATAGTTTTTGATTGATATATTACAATTTATATGAAAAATGAAATTAAAGAGGGGATTTGAAAATCCACTCTTTTGTGGTATAATATAAAAAGTTGTTAACTTAAAAAAGAACGGAAGTGAAAAAAATGGACATGTATCAAAAAAGAAAGATGAGAAAAGAGAAAAAAATAAATGAAACTCAAGAAACAAATAATAGTTTAAATATTAATTGCGATATCGGGATAAATGGAAACCACAATGAAGGTGCTGAAATATAAAGCTTTTTTGATAAATGCATATTACATTTTTGTGTAAAATTTTAAGATAAAAAGTGATTTTAGGGAGGTATGATTATGAAAAAAAGGGAAATAGTGTTTGCTAGTATATTGACTATAGTACTTGCTTTTATGGATATCAGTGGTATACCTATGGCATTATTTGTAAATATAAATGTATTAGACATTAATCCAATATATTTTGCTTTAATGTTGAATTTTATATTTATGGGAATAATAGCATTTTTATTTTTTAGGTATTTATGTCCGAATTTTGAAATAGATTTAAGAAAAAACAAATTTATTGATGGTATAAAAAAATATTCATTACCGGGCATTATTACTGGAATAATTACATGTATTGCATTTATAATTGGCTTGAAATTTGATTCTAATCCAACAATATTTAAAGTAATAACAGAAGGAATAATATATTATATTGGTGTAGCAATAATGGAAGAGTTATATGTTAGAGGATTATTATTAAATTTGATAGAAAAGTTTTTTGGTAATAATAAAAATAAAACTATGCTAGCAATTTTAATTTCTTCTACTATCTTTGGACTTGGACACATATTTGGTGTATTAAATCAATCAATTATTGTAATAATTACTAAAGTTATATGGACAATTGCTATGGGAATATATTTTGGTGTTATATATAAGAAAAGCAATAACTTATTTATTCCAATAGTTTTACATTACTTTATTAATTTATGTGCATTGCCTTATTGTTTTACAACAATGACATCAACTTATCCTAATATAAGTTTGTATATTATACTGCCAACATATTTATTATTAGGACTATATAGCATATATATAATGAAAAAAAATAATTAAATTTATATTAATAATAAAATTGAAAGAGGGGATTTGAAAATCCTCTCTTTTGTGGTATAATATAGGAAGTTTTTAAAAAAAAGAGAACGGAAGTGAATTAAAATAATGGACATGTATCAAAAAAGAAAAATAAGAAAAGAGAAAAATTTAAATGAGCAGGAAAAAAGTTGTGCAAGCATGAATATCAACTGGTTGATTACTATTTATTTAACCCATTTAAGAAAACCTTTATTTACAAGGCTTCGTGAGAATTAACATCTTGCAAGTTTTATTGAAAAATATATTAAAATATACAAAAATAGGTTAAAATTGACTATTTTTAATAAAAAAGTGGTAGGAATTAATAAGGTGATTACACCTTTTAACCCCATTAAAAATAATAAAATTAAATACTCGTAAAATAAATAGTATTATGAACAATTATAAATGTTAAAAATGTGCTATAATATTATTTAAGGAATTGGGGTGTATGAAATGAATTGGAGTGAGTCTATAAAGGTTGCAATAGATTATATTGAGAATAATTTAACTAATGATATTACAATAAATGATATTTCAAAAAAATGTTATATATCACCATATTATTTTCAAAAAGGATTTGCTATGTTATGTGGATATTCAGTGAGTGAATATATAAGAAATAGAAGATTATCTTTAGCTGGATTAGAGTTATTAAATACAGATAATAAAATAATCGATATAGCATTAAAATATGGCTATGATTCACCGGATAGTTTTACAAAAGCATTTAAAAGATTTCATGGCTCAACACCAATAGATATTAGAAATAAAAAGGGCACATTAAAATATTTTTCACCATTAAAAATAAATGTTTCTTTAGATGGTGGATATAGTTTAGATTATAGAATAGAAGAAAAAGAAGAGTTTAAGGCAATTGGTTTGAAGAAAACTATTGAGTATAAGAATGCTTTAGAAGATGTGGAAAAGTGTTGGAAAACATTTTTTGTTAAAAATATATTTAATAAAATTAATCCTAAATATGAAATTAATATTGATAAAAATATGAATGGGGATAATTTTGAATATATTATTGGAGATGATTATAATCATAATAATAATTATTCAAAGTATTTTGAAGTAATTAATATTCCTAAATTTACATGGGCTATTTTTCCATGTATTGGACCAACTAAAGAAAGTATAAAGAATATAAATGAGAAGATATTTAAAGAATGGTTACCAAATAATACTAATTATAATATTGCTGATGGATATAATATTATAATGTATTCTAATCCTAAAGATTTTAAAAAAGGCATTAATGATCAAAACTATTATTGTGAAATATGGATACCAGTAATTAAAAAATAGACAAAAGAGTGCTTAAAAAGTCGGGCACTCTTTTCTTATTACTGATATAATTTGTAAGAGATGGGAGGGATTGTATGGAAGAAAAAATAAGATTAGCTGTTTATGAAGATTATAGTAATATTTTAGGAATAATTGCCTATAAAGATAATAAGAAAGTATATGAAGAATACTTTAATAATGCAAATAGTGATGAATCAGTTCATGCTTTTTCAATGTGCAAAAGTTTAGTATCAATTCTTATTGGAATAGCAATAGATAAAGGATACATTGAAAGTGTTCATCAAAAGGTATTAGATTATTTTCCTGATTATAAGCTTAAAAGAAATCAAGAACAATTAAAGGATGTAACAATAGAAGATTTTTTAACTATGAAAGTTCCTTATAAATTTAAGTATGAACCTTATACTAAAGTATGGGGAAAATGTCTTGATTGGGGAGAACCAATTCTTGAGCTTGTAGGTGGTAAAGAAAAAATAGGAGAACATTTTCACTATTCAACTGTGGGTATTCAAATACTTTCTAATATACTTGCAAAAGCAACAGGTAAGAATATGAAAGAATTTGCTACAGAATATTTATTTAAACCATTAGGTATTAAAGAAGTTCCAGATGCACCAATACATGATAAAAAATCACAGGATCATTTTTATAAAACAAGAAATATTAGAGGTTGGGCAACAGATCCAAGTGGAAATTATACAACTGGCTGGGGATTATCTATTACAACTGAAGAATGGGTTAAAATTGGTTTATTAGTACTAAATAAAGGCATGTATAATAATCAAAGAATTGTATCAGAAGAATATATTAATGAGATGCTTGTTGAAAGAGAAAAAAATTATGGATATTTATGGTGGATTTATCCTAAAAATCAAACTATGAAAATAATCAGAAAAGAATACAACACAGGAAAGTATGATTCATATTGTGCGAATGGAGTTGGTGGTTCACTTATAGCTGTGATACCTGAATCAAATATTGTAATATGTATTACTTCTTCATTAGTATATAATCCAAAAATAAGAACAGAATTAATAAATAAATATTTGCTGCCATATATAGAATCAAAGTAATTATAATAAATTTAGACAGATTGGTACAAAATCTGTCTTTTTTATGCTATAATTTTAATGATTTTAAAAAGGAGTTGATCCAAATGAATGAAGAAAAAAGTGTTAATAAAAGCGTAATCAATTGCGATATCGGGATAAATGGAAAACGTGCTGTAAGTATTGAAATATCAAGTGTTCTTTAAAGATACATATTACATTTTTTGTATTTTTTTAGATTAATTACAGAAAAAAATAATTAGAAAGTAATATTTTTAGGAGATAATACATGAGTGAGAAAATATATTATTTAAATGATCAAAATAAAAAATTATGTGGAATAATAAACAATGTTAATAATAAGAAGATAGTTATAATGTGTCATGGAATCAGAGGAAATAAAGATGAATGTGGAAGTTTTGTAATACTAGAACAGGAATTACAAAAAAATGGATTCAGTTCTTTTAGATTTGATTTTAATGGACATGGTGAAAGCGAAGGAAGAGATTATGAAATGACAATTTCTAATGAAATTGCAGATATTGAGAGCACAGTAAAAATCCTTATTGAAAAAGGTTTTGCAGAGATTATATTGTTAGGAGGAAGTTTTGGTGCTGGAATAGTTTCTCTATTTCCATTTGAAAAATATAATTGTATAAAAGGTTTGGTTTTATGGTATGGAGCGTTGGATTATGAATATATAAGGTATGGAAATTTATTTACACTTGAAAATAAAAAAGGTGGCAGAAAAAGATGGATATTATGTTTCTAAAAGCTTAAATTCAGGAAAAGAATTTAAATTTGGAATAGAATTATTTAATGAAGTAGATAAATATAAACCTTATGAATCGTTGGAAAAAAATCAATTACCTAAGTTATTTGTTCATGGTGAAATAGATAGTGCTGTTCCCTATGAATCTTCAGAGATTGTAGAAAGTAAATGTATTAATTCAAAGTTGGCATTAATAAAGAATGGAGAGCATACATTTCAAAATTCTAAAGAAGTAATAGATAAAGCGATTAGCGTTACAATAGAGTTTATAAAAAATATTTTAAGTTAAGAGAAGATTTGATATGCTTCTCTTTTTGTGCTATAATATGTAAAGTTGTTAAATAAAAAGAACGGAAGTGAGTAAAAATATGGATATGTATCAAAAAAGAAAAATGAGAAAAGAAAAAAATACAAATAAAGAAGTAGAAGAAAATAGTAAAATGAATATCAACTGCGATATCGGGATAAATGGAAACCATACTGTAAGTGTTGAAATATCAAGGTTTCTTTAAAGATACATAGTACATATTTTATAGAGAATTAAATAAATAATAAGAGAATGGAGAGAAAATATATAGATGAATGAAATAATTGAATTAGATATAAAAGATTTTGATAAATGTGGTAATATTTGGAATATGGATAAAAATAAAGAGTTAAGAGATAGATTTTATGAAGAACTAGTTAGCAAGAATAGAAAGACTTTTGTTTATACAATAGATGGAGAATATATAGCAGAAGTATCAGTTGTTTTTAATAAAGATGATAAAGATTATTCTATTCCAGGTAAGCGTTTGTATTTATCAAGAATAGTTGTAAAAAAACAACTTAGAAGAAATGGGTATGGAAAAAAACTTATGAATTATGTTATAGAATATGCGAAAAAAGAAGGATATGAAGAGTTGTCTCTAGGTGTTGATTTAGATAATTATATAGCACTTTGTTTGTATGTAAAATTAGGATTTGATAAAATACAATATATAGGTGAAGATTCTGATGGTAAATATGTAAAATTAATAAAAAAATTATAAAATAGAACGGAAGTGAATTAAAATATCAAATTGGAAAGTAGCAGCATATCTTCGTTTATCAAAAGAAGATAATGATAAAATAGAATCCAATAGTATAACTAATCAAAGAGGAATAATAGAAAGTTTTCTAAGTCAAAATTGAGAGTTAGAATTAGTAGATTATTACGTTGATGATGGATATAGTGGGACAAGTTTTAAAAGACCAGATTTTGAAAGATTGCTATTAGATATGAAAAATAAAAAGATTAATTGCATTATAGTTAAAGATTTATCAAGATTTGCAAGAAATCATATAGAAGCAGATATGTACCTTGAAAATATTTTCCCAGCTTTGAATATTAGATTTATATCAGTAACAGAAAAGATAGATAGCTTTAAAAATCCAGATTTAATGGATAGTTTAATTGTTCCTTTTAAAAATTTGCTAAATGATGCATATGCAAAAGATATATCTAAAAAAGTAAGAAGTGCATTAACTACTAAGAGATTGAATGGAGAATTTATTGGCTCATTTGCTACATATGGATATGTGAAACATCCTAGATATAAAAATAAATTAATAATAGATGAAGAAGCATCAAAGAATGTTGTAGAAATTTTTGAAGGTATAATAAATGGAAAGACTCCACAAGAAATTGCTAATGAATTAAATGAAAATAAAATTTTAACACCTGCTTTGTATAAAAGAAAAGATGAAACTAAAAATAATGATACAAATATGAATAAAAAGTGGGATGCTAAAATGATTAATAAAATTCTCAAAGATAGAATTTATATTGGAGATTTAATTCAAGGAAAAAGAAAAGTAGAAAATTATAGAACTCATAAGCTAATAAATACTAAAGAAGATGAGTGGATAATAACTCAAAATCATCATAAACCGATTATAACAGAAGATAAGTTTAATGAAGTACAAGAAATATTAAAAAAGAATAAATGTGCTAGAAGTAATAAAGAAAAAGATATATTTTACGGATTTTTAAGATGTTCTGATTGTGGTGATTCATGTACATTAAGAAAGTCTAAAGATAAAGAATATTACTATTGTACATCATATGTTAGAAGTAGTTCTTGTATAAATCATTCAATTAGAAAAGATAAATTAATAGAAAAAGTATTACAAGAATTAAATGCTAAATTTATAAAGAAAAAAATTAAAACGATAACACGTGATGTTTTAATGAAGAATATTGAAGAGATAATAATATGTGAAAATAAAGAAATAAAAGTTAAGTTTAAGTAAAGGAGATGATAATAAGTGTTAGAAAAAGATTTTAAAGATACTATAAATGAAATAAAAAAGCAGATTAATAATACTCAAGTGGAAATTTTTCAAAATGCAAATAAAAGCTTATTAAATTTATATTATAATATTGGAAAAGTTATTTATGAAAATTCATCATGGGGGAATAAATTTATTGATGAAATTGCAGTAGATATTAAAATATCTTTTCCTAAAATTAAAGGATTTTCTGTTAGAAATTTAAAAAATATGAAAAAATATTATATTGAGTGTAAAAAAAATCAATTTGTGCAGACGGCGTCTGCACAAATTCCATGGTCTCACAATGTATTAATTTTGGATAAAATAAAAGATGATGAAAAACGTATATGGTATATGAATCAAACACTGCTTAATGGTTGGAGTTATGATGTTTTAGGATTTCAAATTAAAAGTGATTTATATCAAAGACAGGTTTTAAATGAAAAATCAAATAACTTTGAAAAGACTTTAATTAATCCACAAAGTGATTTAGCCAAAAGTATTATGAAAGATCCATATATATTAAATTTAACAACATTAAAAGAGAATTTTATTGAAACCGAATTAGAAGCAGCAATGATTGATAAAATAAAAACAGTGTTATTAGAATTAGGGAATGGATTTAGTTTTATAGGAAATCAATATAAAATAACAGTAGGTGATGAAGATTATTTTATTGACATGTTATTTTATCATACAAAACTACACTGTTATGTTGTTATTGAATTAAAAAACACTAAGTTTAAGCCAGAATACGCTGGAAAAGTAAACTTTTATTTATCTGCAGTAGATGATTTGATAAAAGATGAACAAGATAATCCAAGTATTGGAATTATACTTTGTAGAGAGAAAGATAAGTTTTCTGTTGAATATTCTTTAAAAGATATAAATAAGCCAATTGGAGTAAGTTCTTATGAAATAACAAAATATTTACCTAAGGATGTATTAGAATCTTTGCCAACAGAAGAAGATATAAATCTTCACATAGATATAAAAGAAGAGGAGGCGCAAGATGATAAATAATAACGAAGAAAGTTATCACAAAATGAACATTAACTGCGATATCGGGATAAATGGAAACCGTACTATAAGTGCTGAAATATCAAACTTTTTTAAAAAATACGTATTACATTTTTTATAAATTTTTAAGACAAATAGTAATATATTGATATAAATATAATGAAAGACGCACCCTAATGGAAGGTGCGTCTTTGAAAACCTCTTGTATATGACAGGAGGAATTTACTGCATTTCGAAACTTACACACAGCTGACTATCGCTAAGCGAAAGCTTATAACCCCTATTAATAAGCTCATCGATAAAAGGCTTAATATTTTTTACATCTAAACCAATATGATCACCAATCATGATGAAGTCATTATTTGAGAGTTCAGGGAATTCTACATCATCCCATTCATCCCAGCCAGTGATAGGGGCATTCTCAAGAAGTATTGTAGCATCGGCGAACGCAATTGCTTTAATTTCAAATGAAAAAATATTATAAGCAATTGCCCTGCTAGGTTCATCATGGAACCATTCTGTCAAAGCTTCCTGAGCTTTCTGTTCAAAGTCGTCTGCAAGTTTTTTTGCCTTTCCATCTGTCCAAATTTCATTACGAGTGTTTTGAACAACATTAACAAGTTTTTTCATAAGTAGTCCTCCTAATAACATATAATGGTTTTCAATGTACATTCCCAAGTGAGTAAACTCAAATGAGTATGTGGCGAGACTCTCCCACCTATACTATATATTATAGCATATTATATTAATTTTCGCAATATTCGTCATAATTACAATTTATATGAAAAATAAAATTAAAAGAGGGGATTTGAAAATCCTCTTTTTTGTGGTATAATATGTAAAGTTGTTAAATAAAAAGAACGGAAGTGATTAAATATGGATATGTATCAAAAAAGGAAAATGAGACAAGAGAAAAAATCAAAAAATATAGAAGAACAAGAAATAGAAAATAAAATGAACATTAACTGGTATCCTGGTCATATGGCTAAAACAAAAAGACAAATAATAGAAGATTTGAAACTGGTAGATGTGGTTGTAGAAATATTAGATGCAAGAATACCAAATTCAAGCCAAAATCCAGATATTCAACAATATATTAAAGATAAGAACAGAATAGAAGTATTAAATAAAAGCGATGTAGCTGACGACAAGATTACAGAAAGTTGGAAAAAATATTATGAAAGTAAAAATATACCAGTTGTAATAACAGAAGCTAGTACAGGGAAAGGCATTCAAAGTGTTATTAAAACTATAAGATCTGTTACTAGTGAATTACAAAACAAATATGCACAAAAAGGAAGAGCTGGAAAAAATATAAGAGTACTTGTATTAGGAATTCCAAATGTAGGAAAATCATCATTCATAAATAGAATTTCAAAGAAAAATTCAGCACAAGTTGGAAATAAACCAGGTGTAACAAGACAAAAACAATGGATAAAAGTAGAAGAAGGAATAGAGCTATTAGATACTCCAGGTGTATTGTGGCCTAAATTTGAAAATGAAAAAGTTGCCATGAATTTAGCTTTTACAGGTACAATCAAAGATGATATATTACAGATTACAGATATAGCGTATGAGCTATTAAAATTTTTAGTAGTCAACCATAGAGCAAAATTAAAAGAGCGATATAAACTTGATAATATAGTAGATACCATAATGAATTCTGATGAATATCAAGATGATAATGAGAAATACATTAAAATCTATGAAGAAATAGGAAGAAAAAGAGGAGCAATAATTTCTGGTGGCCGAATAGATTATGAAAAAGTAGCAAATATATTATTAGATGAATTTAGAAGCGGAAAAATAGGAAAAATATCGTTAGAAATTCCAAATATTAAATAGTGAAAGGAAGAAAAAATTGGAAGAATTAATATCAAGAACTAAATCTGCAGAAGAAGTAAATATGCTATCACCATTAACATGGGCATATGTGGGTGATTGTGTTTTCGAATTATATATAAGAACAAATTTAGTTAATGAAACAAAATTGAAACCACATAAATTACATATAGAAACAATTAAATATGTAAAAGCAAAAGCTCAAGCAGACATACTAAAAGAGATAGAAGAAAAATTGACTGATAAAGAGCAAGATATAGTTAGAAGAGGAAGAAATGCTCAAAATCATCATTTGCCTAAAAATGCAGATCCAGCAGATTATATGTATGCAACAGCTTTTGAAGGTTTAATAGGATATTTATATTTAACGAAACAAGATGAAAGATTAAAAGAAATTTTATCAATGTGTAGGTAAAAAAAGAAAGGATAAGTGAACTATGAAAGAAATTTTGTTTATATGTGCAATGAAAAAAGAAGCAATAATAATTACACAAAAATTAGGAATGGAAAAAATAAATGAAAATTTATATAGAAAAGATAATATTACCTTATTAATTTCAGGAATAGGAAAACAACGTACAGCGATAAGCTTATCTCAATACTTATGTAATAATAAAAAGCCAGAGCTAGTTATAAATGTAGGATATGCTGGGTCAACAGATATAAACGTGGGAGAATGGGTAAATATAACAAAATCTTATAATTATGAATGGGAAATTCCAGGTGAAGAAAAGTATAGTTTTCAAGACTATGGAAACAAAAATTTAATGCTAATTAATGAGCCAGATATTCAAAAAGTTGAATGCTATTCTTCAGAGAGCTTTGTTACAAGTACTAAATTAGAAGGTCATATAGCGTTTGATATGGAGTTACATTCTGTAACAGTAATTTGTGATATGTACGAAATACCAGTAATGTCATTAAAGAAGATTAGTGATAATTTGAATATAGATAATTATTATGAAAATATAGCAAACAATAATAATGTATTTGAGTTAGATAGTTGCTTAAAATTTTTACCATTTATCTAGCAGAAAGGAAAAGAATGGAATATAAAAATGTAGTAATGCCAAATTATAAACATAGTATATTAAGTACAATCACATCAATCTTAAAATATTATAATGTAAAAACAAATCAGTGTTCTTTAAATTCTTTAGACAAAATATTAAATGAAAAAAGATATAAAAACATATTATTTATTATTTTAGATGGAATGGGAGAACATATTTTAAATAATATATCAAAAGATGGATATTTTAATAAGCACAAAATAGATTGTGTTACATCTGTATATCCATCAACTACAACAGCAGCGCTAACTACATATTATTCAGGCAAACCACCATATGAAACAGGTTGGATAGCTTGGTCTCAGTATTTTAAAGAATATGGTAGAGCTTTAGATATGCTTTCTCATAAAGAATCATATTTGGGAGAGCTAATTAAAAATCCAAAGTTAGACGTATATGAAAGCTTTATGAAATATGAAACTATATATGAAAAAATAGAAAATGCTAATCCTAATGTAAAAGCATTTGAAATAGAGCCTGAATATGTTCAGAGGAGAGGGAAAAGGTTATATATTGCAAATAACATAGAAGAGCTCATTTCAGCCGCTAAAGATATTAATTCTATATCTGGTGAGAAATTTATATTAGCATATTGCGATAATCCAGATGGAATATTGCATAAATATGGAACAGATTCAACAGAAGCGGAAAGTTTTATATTAGATGCAGAGAAAAAATTTCAAAAATTAAGAGCAGAAATTGCAGATGATACACTAATAATAATATCAGCAGATCATGGACATAAAAATATTGAAAAATCGTATACTTTGTTAGATTATCCTGAATTATTAGAATGTTTGATAATGCCAGCTTCTTTAGAATCAAGAGCTGTAAATTTTTGGGTTAAAGAAGATATGAAAAAAGAATTTGAAGAAAGATTTAATAGGATATTTGAAAATGAATTTTGGCTAATGACAAAAGAAGATTTTTTACAAAAAAATAAACTTCTAGGCGAAGGGCAAAAGCATAGTAAAATTGATGATTTTATAGGAAATTATATAGCTTTATCAGTAGATGCAAGTATGATAAGATTAGAAACATTTATGATTGAGGGAAAACCAGTAAAAAAATCAACTCATTGTGGGCTAAGTAAAGAAGAAATGGAAGTACCAGTAATTGTTTTATAGGGAATATAGCTAAAACCTCAGAATAGCTGTAAAAAGGCAATTCCATGAGGTTTTAATTTTTTATTATAAAAATTGACTTAAAATAAAAAATTTGGTATAATATTTGGTATGCAATTACCAAAACAAACACATTGTTTTCTGGTTATTATTAGAAAACAAATCTCACTCAAGAAGGAGGATTAGAATGAAACAAACACTAGTAAAAGCAGGACCATTTCTGCTATTAGTGATGTTAGCAGTAGCGGTATCCAAAGACAAATTTAGCATTTTTTTGTCACGGGGGAACGACAGAACTGACATAACAAAAATAACAACAATGGCAACTACAGCTGCACCATCAGAATTAGCAGAAAATCAAACTAAAGTAATAACAGCATATGTAGCAGGTTCAGAGCGCATTGAAACCTGTATGACTGAAATTCAAACTAGTTTGAATAATATAATTTCTGCTGAATGCACAACAATGTCTACAACTGCACCACAAACAATGATGTCAACAACAACCACCACAACAAATTCGCAAAATCAAATAAGTTATTATAAGATTGAACCAGGAGATTGCAAATCAATACTTCCAGAAAAATTAGGCTTTTCAATGGAAATAATTGAGAAATATAATCCTAATTATGATTGGTCATGTTTAATTCCGGGGGACATTTTAATGGTACCAAATGATATGACAAAATCAAATGTGCAAGCAAAAAGTTCAAAATTTTATACTGTTTCCGATGGAGACTGTTTATTTGGTTTAGCAAGTTCATTACGGTGTACGCCTGAAACTTTAATGGAGTTAAATCCAAACTATGACTGGAATATGCTCATAGGTGATATTATTGTAATTCCAGAAAGTACAAGCATGCAAGAAGAAACTATGTATGAAGAATATTTTCCAGAAGATAAAGTGAATTCTGGAGAGGCTGAAATTGCTGGACAATCTGTTGTAAATACATATCCAGATTGGAATTCTTGGTACAATATAGAGCTAGCTTGCAAATATCTGAATGGAATGATAATTGAGTCAGGAGGAACTTTTGACTGGGAGCAAATGATGGGTGACAATGGTTATGATTTAGGTTACATTGATGCACCTGTAATTGTAGGTCAGGACACAGTTGATGGCCCAGGTGGTGGAGTATGTGTCGTATCAACAGCAGTATATCAAGCATTTATAGATTGTGGTATACCAGATGACTATATTATTCACTATCCACACTCGATGAAGGTGACATATGCTACGCCAGAAAATTCGGCTAGTGTGTCTTATGGATCCAAAAATCTAGTTGTTCCAAATACAACTGGATACAGATTGTATTGTAAAACTGAGTCAGACTATGGCTATGTGAAAATAACTTTTTACATTGTATAGCTTGATTCTACAAAAAAAGGATTGCTTTTAGCGATCCTTTTTTACTTTTTAAAACCTTAGTAAGCTAAACCATCTTTTAAATAAGTGAGTACTCATATTAAAAAAGCTTATTTTTTTAACAGTTCTATCAGAAATAATATCTACGCTACCAAGTTGTTTTCCATCAAGAAAGTAATTAATTTCTCCTATTTTTTCACCTTGGGCAATAGGTGCAGGAATATTATCAGGGATATTTATTTCTTGTACTATTTTTGTTTTTTGTCCTTTAGGAATCAAACTATTTTTTGAATCAGAGCAAACAGCATTTATTGTATTTTCAACGCCTTGAGAAATTTTTATATTTTTTACAACTTCCATTGAGCTAGAAAGTTTGCAAGATTCGTAATTTGAAAATCCATAATCTAATAAAGTTTTGGCTTCAGAAAATCTAAGAGCTGTAGTAGGTGCTTTCATAATAACTGCAATTAAATTTAAATCATTTCGTGTAGCACTTGCAGATAAATTATATAAAGCTAAACTTGTAGATCCTGTTTTTAAGCCAGTACAACCTTCATAATTACGTAGTAATTTATTAGTATTAACTAATTGTGATTTTCCATCTCGAATATTATCCATCCATATTGTAGTATAATTTTTTATAGAAGGGTGCTTATTTAGGAGCTCTCTAGACATTAGTGAAATATCATAAGCACTTGAAACATGGCCATCTTCATCAATTCCATGGCAATTTTTAAAGCAAGTATCATTCATACCAAGCTCTTTTGCTCTTTGATTCATTTTTTCAACAAATGCATCAGTGCTACCACACAAGTATTCTGCCATAGCGACAGTACAGTCATTAGCAGAAACAACGCACATACATTTAAGCAATTCATTTACAGTTAATGTTTCTGTTGTTGTTAACCAAATTTGAGATCCACCCATAGAGCTGGCTTTTTCACTACATGGCACTTTGTCATCTAATTTTATTTGGCCAGAATCCAAAGCTTCCATAATTAATAAAATAGACATAATTTTAGTAACACTCGCAGGTCGTAATTGTTCATGAATATTATGTTCATATAATATTTGACCAGAATCTTGATCTATTAAAATGGCACTTCCAGATTGAAGATTTAAATGATTTTCAGTTGTAATAGTTTGTGTTGTCTCAGAGCTAGATGTTTGTAAAGAATCTGGTGATATAGACCATACGTAATCTTCAAAAGCAATTGTTTTTATACTGAAATTACATAGAAAAAATAGCAGAATTAATAAGTATGAAGCTCTTAATATAAATTTCTTTAATTGCATATATACCTCCATTATTATTTTGTATAAATATATTGAAAAATTTACTAAAAATGATAAATTTTTATAAATAAATTTATGAGATGAATGTTAATTTTATTTTAACTGTGTTATTTTCAACATTTGCATAAATTTTTATTTTTTTATCAGAATTATTTTTAAATTTAAAATCTTTGCTACCATGAGCTATAGCTGCATCTTTTCCTTCAGGAACGTAGTTTATTTTTTTTCCATGAGGATGACGTTCAGTAACCTCTAATTCAGGAACGCCAAGTACAGCATTATATAATGTTGTACTTACTTGACAATTTCCTCCACCTAAAGCTTGAACTATTTTTTTTCCAATAATAACATCTGCTTTCTTATAACCATCAGATTCAGTAGATTTCCCAGTTGTTTGGCAAAAAGAAAATTCTTCGCCAGGATTTACGATGTGTTCATTTATTTTATTACAAGTTAATTGAATATTATTTAATCGATTTTTTGATTTTGTTTTAATTTGAGTAGAAAATTCATAAGCAGTACTTTCTGAAGCTTGATTTTCTTGATTATTATTTTCAGTTAAAGATTGGTCTGTATTTGGATTTTGGGCAGGATTAGTAATATCATTAGCAGATGAATTTTCTAAATTGCTACTAGTCCTATTAATTTGTATTTCAGATGAATTATTAGACATATTTTGTTCATTGTTTTTAGAGCAACCTGTCAAAATAAATGGAATAGCAAGTAAAGATAGTAATTTTTTCTTTTTCATAAAAACTCCTTTTAATATTTAATTTTATTGTTATTATGCAAAGAAAAAAACAAAATTATGCAATTTTTAGATTTAGTTTTGAATAATAACAATATTGAAATTTAAAAAATAAAATTCTTAAAATTTATATTGACAAAAAAAATACTTTTCTGTATGATAGTAAAAATCGAAAGGAGGATTAGGAAAAAATGAAAACATTATTAAAAAATGCAATAATTTTTAAAGATGATCAATTCATAAAAAGCGATTTGCAAATTAATGATACAACTATTGCTAAAATTTCTTCTAACATCGAAGCTATCGGATTCGATGCAGTTTATGATTTAAATAATATGTATTTATTACCAGGTTTGATTGATGTTCATACACATCTAAGAGAACCTGGTTTTATTTATAAGGAAACAATAGCAACTCGGGAGCTTGGCTGGAGCAAAAGGTGGATATACTAGCATATGTGCAATGCCCAATTTAAATCCAACACCAGATTGCTTAGAGAATCTAAAAGTAGAGCTAGACGCTATTACTAAAGATGCAGTAATCAATGTTTATCCTTATGGCACTATTACAAAAGGAGAAAAAGGAGAAGAGCTTGCTAATTTAGATGAAATGGCAGATAAAGTAATAGCTTTTTCTGATGATGGTCATGGAGTACAAAATGAAGAAATGATGTTGAACGCAATGAAAAAGTCCAAAGAGTTAGGAAAAATGATAGTCGCTCATTGCGAAGAAAATTCTCTTTTAAAAGGTGGTTATATTCATGATGGGGAATATGCAAAATTACATGGGCATAAAGGAATTTGTTCTGAAAGTGAATGGGTTCCAATAAAAAGAGACATAGAGCTTTCAAGAAAAACAGGTTGTCATTATCATGTATGCCATATTTCAACCAAAGAAAGCGTTGAATTAATAAGACAAGCAAAAAAGGAAGGTGTAAATATAACTTGTGAAACAGGTCCACATTATTTAACATTAAACGATATGGATTTACAAGAAGATGGAAGATTTAAAATGAATCCACCAATTCGATCAGAGCAAGACAGATTAGCGTTAATAGAAGGAATCAAAGATGGAACAATAGATATGATAATAACAGACCATGCGCCACATTCAAAAGAAGAAAAAAGCAAAGGATTACAAGGAAGTAGCATGGGAGTTGTAGGATTAGAAGTAGCATTTCCAGTATTATATACAAATTTAGTAAAACCAGGAATAATAAGCCTGGAACAACTAGTAAAATTAATGAACACAAATCCAAGAAAAATATTTGGAATAGGAACAGAAATAAAAGAAGGAGAGCCAGCAGACTTAACAGTATATGATTTAAATGAAAATTATAATATAGATTCAAGTACATTTGTCTCAAAAGGAAAAGCAACACCATTTGAAGGAAACAATGTATATGGAAGATGCAAAATGACATTTTGCAACGGAAAATGCGTGTGGAATTGGGGACGGTTCTAATTTCCACTTTTGTGGAATTAGGGACATGTTTGCAGAATAAAAACAGTTTAGTTAGAAAGGAAAAATAAATTGGAAAAAAGAGGTAAATATAAAATTATAGAAAATACAAAGATTGCTAAAGACGTTTTCAAAATGATTCTTGAAGGCGATACTAGATGCATTACAAAACCAGGGCAGTTTATAAATATAGAGCTAGAAGGATTTTATTTAAGAAGACCAATATCAATATGTGAGTTTGATGAAAAAAGTATTACGATAATATATAAAGTTGTAGGAAAAGGAACAGAGCTGATGTCTACTTTAAAAACAGATGTAATTCTTGATGTATTAACAGGACTTGGAAATGGATTTGATAGCTCTGAAAGTGGAGATAGACCATTATTGATAGGAGGCGGAGTTGGAACTCCACCAATGTACCAATTATGCAAAGATTTAAAAAAACAAGGAAAAAGCCCAATTGTTGTATTAGGATTTAATTCAGAGGAAGATATATTTTTTGAAGAGGAGTTTAAAAAATTAGGTGCAGATGTTTATATTTCAACGGTTGATGGAAGTTATGGAACAAAAGGTTTTGTTACAGATATAATCAAAAATTTAAAAGATTATACATATTTTTATGCATGTGGACCAATGAATATGTTAAAAGCAATATATAATACTACAGAATGTGAAGGTCAACTAAGTTTCGAAGAGCGTATGGGATGCGGATTTGGTGCATGTATGGGGTGCACATGTAAAACAAAATATGGCAATAAAAGGATTTGTAAAGATGGTCCAGTTCTTAGAAAGGAGGAGGTAATATGGTAGATTTATCTGTTAATTTAAGTGGCATTAATTTAGAAAATCCAGTAATTCCTGCTAGCGGTACTTTTGGATTTGGATATGAATTTTCAGAGTTTTACGATATTAACATTTTGGGTTCAATTTCATTTAAAGGAACAACAAAAGAGCCAAGATTTGGAAATCCAACTCCAAGAATAGCAGAATGCAAATCTGGTTTAATAAATGCCATAGGTTTACAAAATCCTGGTGTTGAAAAAGTAATTTCAGATGAGCTTCCAAAATTAAAAAAATGTTTTAAAAAACCATTGATTGCAAATGTAAGTGGATTTTCAATAGAAGAATATGCACATTGTTGTGAACTAATGGACAAGGAAGAGCAAGTTGGAATAATAGAAGTAAATATAAGTTGCCCAAATGTACATAATGGTGGAATGACATTTGGAACTAGTCCAGAAGCTGCTAAAGAAGTTACAAAGGCAGTAAAAGCAGTTACTACAAAACCAGTATATGTAAAACTTACACCGAATGTTACAAATATAGTAGAGATAGCGAAGGCATGTGAAGAAGGCGGTGCTGATGGAATAGTTTTAATAAATACTTTATTAGGAATGAGGATTGATTTAAAAAACAAGAAAACAATTATTGCAAATAAAATGGGAGGTTTTTCTGGTCCAGCGATATTTCCTGTAGCTTTAAGGATGGTTTATCAAGTTTTTGAAGCTGTAAATATTCCTATAATAGGTGTTGGTGGAATAGAATCTGCAGAAGATGTAATTGAAATGATGTTGGCAGGAGCGACAGCAATAGAAGTAGGAGCAGCAAATTTAAAGAATCCATATGCTTGTAAGGAAATAATAGAAAATTTACCAAAAGCTATGGAAAAATATGGAATAACATCATTAAAGGAAATAGTTGGTAAAGCACATAATTAAAAAATAGGAGGTAAATAAAAAATGGGAAAAGCAGTTATTGTGGCTTGTGACTTTAAAGATAAAGCAGATACAATAGCATTTTTAGATAAATTTAAAGACGAAAAGTTATTCTTAAAAATCGGAATGGAACTTTTTTATAGTGAGGGACCAGAAATTGTAAAAGAAATAAAAAATAGAGGTCATAAAATATTTTTAGATTTAAAGCTTCATGATATTCCAAACACTGTTAAAAAAGCTATGAAGTCATTATCAAACTTAGATATAGATATGACAAATGTTCATGCTGCAGGAACAATCGATATGATGAAAGCAGGTCTTGAAGGTTTAACAAAAGAAGATGGAACTTGTCCAATGTTAATTGCTGTAACGCAATTAACATCAACAAGCCAAGAGCGAATGGAGGAAGAGCTACTAATAAACAAGCCTATCGAAGATGTAGTTAAACATTATGCATTAAATGCTAAGAAAGCAGGATTAAATGGTGTAGTATGTTCACCTCTTGAAGTGCAAAAAGTCAAGGAAGTATGTGGCAAAGATTTTGTTACTGTTACGCCAGGAATACGATTTGCTTCAAATGATATAGGTGATCAAGTTAGAGTTACAACTCCATCAAAAGCAAAGGAGCTAGGATCAGATTTTATAGTTGTAGGAAGACCTATAACTCAGGCTGATAACCCTGTTGAAGCATATAGAAAATGTGTACAAGATTTTGTAGATTAAAAAAAATATATAGGAGGATTTTTATTATGAAAGATTTAGAAAGAGAAATTGCAAAAGGTTTATTATCAATTGAGGCTATATTTTTAAAACCAGATGATCCATTTACATGGGCAAGTGGAATAAAAAGTCCTATTTACTGTGATAACAGATTAACATTAACAGCACCAAAGGTTAGAGCTGAAGTTGAAAATGGACTAGCAGAGCTTATAAAAGCAAATTATCCAGATGCTGAAGTATTGATGGGAACAAGTACAGCTGGTATTGCTCATGCTGCAATAACTGCTGATATATTGGGCCTACCAATGGGATATGTAAGAGGAAGTAGCAAAGATCATGGTAGAAAAAATCAAATAGAAGGTAAATTAGAAAAAGGTCAAAAAGTTGTAGTAATAGAAGATTTAATATCTACAGGTGGAAGTGTTATTGATGTTGTTAATGTATTAAGAGCAGCAGGAGCAGAAGTTTTAGGAATTGCTAGTATTTTTACATACAATATGAAAAAAAGTGCAGAAAATTTAGCTAATGCAAATGTTAAGAATATTAGTTTATCAAATTTTGATGTTATGGTAGAAGTTGCTGCTGCAGAAGGATATATAAAGGAAGAAGACAAGGAAAAACTAATTGCATTTAGAAATAATCCAAGCGATGAAAGCTGGATAAAATAATTTAATGGGTGTCAGTAGTGTATATTATTGGCACCCATTACTAAAGATTTTTAAATAACAAGAGCAATAAATTAGGAGGAGCAAATGAGAAATTTATTAGGAATAGAAGATTTTTCAAAAAATGAAATAGATGAATTAATAGAAATATCAAAGGATATAATGAAAGACAAATCAAAATATAGTGAAAAATGCAAAGGAAAGATATTAGCAACACTTTTTTTTGAACCTAGTACAAGAACAAGGTTAAGTTTTGAATCTGCGATGTTAAGTTTAGGTGGAAATGTTATAGGATTTTCTTCTGCAGATAACACATCAACAGCAAAAGGAGAATCACTAGGTGATACTATAAAAGTTGTAAGTGGATATTCAGATATTATAGCAATGAGACATCCAAAAGAAGGTGCACCACTAGTAGCTTCCATGAATTCAAATGTACCAATCATAAATGCAGGAGATGGCGGGCATAATCATCCAACACAAACTTTATTAGATTTATTAACAATAAATATTGAGCAAGGGCATATTGATAATTTAACAATAGGATTATGTGGAGATCTAAAATATGGAAGAACAGTACACTCTTTGGTAGCAGCACTTACACTATACAAAAATGTTAAATTTGTTTTTATATCTCCAGATGAATTGAAAATGCCAGAATATATAAAAAAGGATATACTAAAGCAAAACAAAATAGATTATGAAGAAACAAATGATCTTAAAGAAAAAATTAAGAATTTAGATATTTTATATATGACAAGAATACAAAGAGAACGCTTTGAGAATCAAGAAACTTATGAAAAATTGAAAGATGTATATATTTTAGATAATGACAAATTAAGATTAGCTAAAAATACATTATCAATAATGCATCCATTACCTAGAGTAAACGAAATAGATATTGAAGTAGACAATGATAAGAGAGCTTGTTATTTTAGACAAGCTGAAAATGGAAGATATATGCGTATGGCTCTAATAATGAAATTATTAGAGATACAAAATCTTGCTGATCAAAAGAATAACAAATTAGATGAATATGAAGATATAAACAATAAATGTAAAAACAAAAGATGTATATCATCAATTGAAAGGGGAATAAAGCCACTATTTACTAAGAAAATAAACAACAAGCTAAAATGTAAATATTGCGATATGGAATTATAAAATATACTAATTGATTTTTTTTTAGCACTATGGTATAAAATTTATAGAAATAAAATAACTGATTTGTTATGTTATGATATTTAATAAGGAGGGCGAATTTTTTATTATATCTAAGATTGGAAGGTGAAATCATATGAAAAAAATTTGGAAAAATTATAAGCAGTCAATATTATTACTAGGAGCAATAATAATAGGAGCAATTTTTGGTTTAATATTTAAAGAGAAAGTAGAAGTTGTAAAACCTCTAGGAGATATTTTTATTAATTTAATGTTTGTAATTATTATACCATTAGTATTTTTAACAATATCAACTTCAATAGCTAAGATGAAACAGCCTAAAAGATTAGGCAAAATAATGGTTTCAACAATTGTTGTAATAATAATAACATCAGTTATTGCAGTTTTAGTAGGTTTATTAAGTACATATTTTATAAAATTGGTAGATACTAATGATACAGACAAAGTAAAAACTGGCTTTTCAGAAGAAGTTAGCACATATGAAAGTGAAGAAAAAACAATTCTTGATAGAACTGTAGAAGCAATAACAGTAAGTGATTTCTCAGGACTATTTTCTAGACAAAACTTATTAGCAGTAATGGTATTTTCAATACTAGTAGGAATAGCAATTAATATGGCAGGCGAAAAAGGAGAGCCATTCGAAAAAGTTCTAGAATCTGCAAACACAGTAGTTATGAATGTTCTAAAAATCATTACTTATTATGCTCCAATTGGATTAGGATGTTATTTTGCAGTTTTGGTAGGTACATTTGGAGAAAGCATAGCTATAGGGTATGCAAAAACTTTTGGAATATATTTAGCTGTAGCAGTATGCTTCTATGCAGTGGTTTATACTATATATGGATTTATTGCTGGAGGGAAAAAAGGTGTTAAGATGTTCTGGAAAAATGTTATAAATCCAACAGTTACATCTTTGGCTACATGTTCTTCAGCAGCGTGTATTCCTGGAAATACAGAAGCTTGTAAAAAAATTGGTGTTAGTGAAGATATAGCAGATACAGTTATTCCGCTAGGAACAAGTTTTCATAAAGATGGATCTATAATCGGAACTGTATTTAAAATTATGTTTTTAGTGTGTTTATTCGGAACAGATATATCTAGCGCAGGAGGAATTGTACAAATATTATTAGTTGGATTAATTGCAACTTTATTAGTAAGTGCTGTGCCAATAGGTGGAGGTACTATTTCAGAGATGATGATATTATCAATGATGGGGTATCCAACAGCAGCCTTGCCTATATTAACCATTATTGCTACAATAATAGATTCACCAGCAACAATGCTAAATGTTACTGGAAATACAGCTTCAAGTATGTTAGTGGCGAGAATTGTGGATGGCAAAGAATGGATGAATGAACCTATAGAAAAAAATAATAAGTAAGTTAAATTTGCAAAATTTTGGTATTTATGATATTATAGTATACATATAATTTTTAGAGGAGGTTCATTTAAATGAACAAATTATATGATAAGGTATCAAATATTGAAGCAAAAATCAAATCAAAAAATACTGAAATTAGTAATTTGAGAATGAAAAAGCGGAAATTATTAGCATACCAAATAGAGGAGGCATTGCCTTCTTTTCCAGGAAGGGTTAAAAGGGCACTCAGAACAGACATGAATATTACACTGATGTACGAACTTGATGAATTTCTATATAAAAAAGAACTTTTCATAGAAAACAATCACCATGAGTATTTTCAGGCATATTCAAACAGATATAAAAAGTTCGATGATCCGAAAAGTAGATTACTCAGCTTACATTTTGTAGGTGAAGATAGTGCTTCTCATGCATTAAAAGTGTATGAAAGTTATATCAACAACAACAAACGAGATGTAATTAAATTAAGACAAGAGATTGAAAAACTTGTACAAGAGATTGAAAATCTAAAAAAAGAAAAAAAATTAATAAATCCACAGATATCAGATGCAATTCCAGAGCTACAAACTAGAGTAAAAACAGCTTTAAAAATGATAGAAGTTATAACTGTGTTAGATTTATATGAGTTCCTGAATGGTAAATTACCACCGAAAAATGATAGACTTAGTACTAATTTTTTGGCGAAATACAGTAAAGCTGATACACCTATAAAGCGATTAGTTTGCTTGTATAATATAGGTGAAGATACTGCCAAAGATTCAGTGGAGATTTTCAAAAAGTATAAGGAAAAAATTTATAACCTTTAACCAAAAAAAAGCTGTACAAAAGTACAGCTTTTTTTCATTACAATGCTTGCGAAAACATACAATATATGGTATTATATAAAATAACTTAATAAAAGGAGGTTCATTAACATGAACTACAAAAATGAAGTAAATTCAGAAGTACAGGCAATTGATAAAGAAATATTACAATTGCAAAAACGGATAGAGGATTTGAGAAATAGAAGAAAATATTTAAGAGGTCCAGAAATCCGAGAAGCTTTACCAAACATTCCAGAAAATTTGGTTAAATCACTAGAAAATAAAGGCATAAAAGATGTTAAAAGTTTAAATGCGTATATAAATGGAACTTTTGAGTCTGAAGATGAATTTTTTAACAGACATTATAGCCATAAATGTACAAAGATAGATAGATTGACATACTTAAATGGTATTGGTAAAAAATCTGCTGGAATAATTTTGGAAGAGCTTGAGAGCTATATTAAAAGAAAACCCTAAAACAAAAGCTTTCTATTACAAATAATAAAAATTTGCAATAGAAAGCTTTTTTATTTATAATTATAATTTAAATATATATGATAAAAAAATTTACAACTTTGTTACAACTTTTTTATTTTATTTATATAATTAAGATATAAAATATTTATATAAAGGGGGAATACTATGAAAAAGGTAAATAGTAAAGTATTAATAGCAATATTATCAGTAGTAATAATTACAACAGCTGTAATATTAGGAATATGTATTACTAAAAATAAAAAGAAAAATGCTGATGATGCTAAATTTGAATCAATGAAAAATAAAATTATAACTAACGCAACAAGTAAAAATAATGAGGTAGACAAAAAATATACTGAGGAATATAAAAAATATTCGAATTTATCTAACGAAGAAAAGGCAGAAGTAACTGTAGTTCCAAGAAAATATGAAGTTAGTTACGATCAATTAGATAAAATAATAGAAAAAGAAGTAAATAATACTAAACAGTCAAATAAGAAAAATAATAATACAAAGAAACAAACAGAGAATAATACAAATAATGAACAAAAAAATGAAAATCAAAATAAAGAAAATAATCAACAACCAAAAGAAGAAAATGAAAAAATTAAAGAAGAAGATTTACCGTCAAAATTTGATTTAAGAGATTGTATTAATATAACTGTAGAGGACCAAGAGCGTGAAGGATTATGTTGGGCTTTTGCATCATTAGAATGTGTAGAAACTAACTTGGCATTAACTCAAAATAAATACTATGATTTTTCAGAACAACATGTCAATTACATGGCATCAAATTTGTTAAGCAATAATTCAAGAGAACTTAATAAAGGTGGAAATTTTCATCAATTTATGGACTATTATGCAAATGTATCAAATGGTTTCGTAGATCAAAGCAAACTTTTATATGGTGCAGACTATTCAAAATGTAAAGAAGCTCTTATTGATATGGAAAGAATAGACGAATCAGTATATGATGTTGTTGATTTTCCAGGATATGATCCAGATTCATCAAATTGGACAGAAGATCAATTTGAGAAATATCAAAATGCTATAAAATATCATATTATGAATTATGGATCTATATATGCAAGCGTAAATGCTTTTAGCAATAGTGTAGAGAATCCTAGTGTATATTTTGCAGATGCAGAAGAAAATACAAAAGAAGGACATGCAATTTCAATTATAGGTTGGGATGATAATTATGCAAAAGAAAATTTCAAATCACCGACAGGAAAAGTTCCAGAAAAAGATGGAGCATATATATTCTTAAATTCATGGGGAGAATCATATGGGAAAAATGGTTATGGATATATTTCATATTATGACATTTTAGTACATAATGATTTAAGTGGTGTTATATCAACAAATAAAAAAGATTTAATAGATGTAGAAAAATTACCAGAGGCACCTAAAAAATATATTTATAATAATTTAAGCTCTAAATTAATTGACAATAGATATATTAAAAAATCTATTATAGAAGACGTTAGAGAAATTAATTTAGCTAACGAAAACTTAAATAGTGTAGATGGATTAGAAATTTTTATTAACTTAAATTCATTAGATATTTCGAATAATAATATTAAAGATATTTCATGTTTGTCACAACTATATGAATTGTATACTATTAATATTTCAGGTAACAAAGATATAACTGGATGGCAAAATCTAGAAAAAAACCTTGGAACTTTGATAGCTAAAGATTGTAACATTAAAGATTTAGCAGGATTGGAAAAATATATAGAGCTATATGTGTTAGATTTATCAGGAAACAAAGAAATAAATAATCTAGAAGTAATTAATAAATTTAATTTTTTAAATGTATTAAATTTAGAAGATTGTGAATTAACAGATATATCAATAATTAAAAATAAAACAATAATTGATTTAGATATTTCTAATAATAAGAATATTAAAAATTACAACGAATTATCAAAAAATTTTGAATCACTAGAAAATCTAAATCTTACAAATAATGATATTAATGATTTAACAGTATTAAACTTAAATGATATGTATATAAATTGCTTAAATTTATCTAAAAATAAAAATATAAATAATTTTAATGAAATTAAAAATGTTTATGAGTTAAAATTATCAGATTGCGGACTAACTAATTTAGAAAAAATTAAAACATTAAAAGATGTAAATATATTAGATATTTCAAATAATGACATCAATGATGTAACACCACTAAACAATAACATGATTTTTTCTTTAAATGTTTCTGGAAATAAAGGAATCAGAGGAGATTTAAGTAATACTCAAATAATGGAATTAAATATAGAAAATTGTGATTTAGATAATGATTTTGATTATTTTAAAATTAATGGTTTAGTAGTATTATATGGCAAAAATAATAATATCGATTTAAAAAATGCAATTTCAAAAAATCCAAGTTTATATGCAATAGAGTTAAATGAATTCAATTATAATGACTGGGAAGAAATAAATCAAAGCTCAGGAAAGTATATTATGAATTCTAAGATATATAGAGATATAAAAGTTCCACAAGGTAAATGTAAAGTCTATATAAAAGATGCTGATAAATTTTTTAAAAAGAATGATTATATTTTAGATGTAAAAAATAATTATATTGAATTAGAAATAAATGAAGATAAGCAAATAAGTATTGGTGAAAGCAGTATGTATGATAAAAATATAGAATCTTGTGAGTTTATATATAATTTTAAAATTGATAATACGATGGTTCCTACAGATATACAAATAAAGCAATTGCCAAATAAGGTAAAATTTGTAAATGGAAAATGTGATTTTACAGGATTAAAAGTTTCTGAAGTTTATAATAATGAGGTTTCTAAAGAAATAAATGATTACACAGTTAATTATAATGAAGAAAATATGATAAGTGGAGTGTATAATATAAATGTAACTAAAAATGGCTTAAATGCTAGTTTCCCAATTTTTTATGCTAAAAATGTAACAATTAGTTTTGAAAGTGAAAAGGTATATAGGTTTATACTTTCAATAGTCATAGAAACAGCAACATATTCAAAAAATGATAATTTTGAATATAATGATAATGAAAAAACTATAAATATGGATGGCAAAATATATGAAAAAATACAAAAAAATGTTTCAATAAATCTGGCTCAGTTAAATGATATGGATCCTATAAAAGAATTAAATATTACATATGTAACCATTGTGCAAGATGATATAAATGTAAATGATATAGATGTATCAAAAATATTATATGTATTTCCAAATGTAAAAGATGCAGGAGCTTATATAAATAATCAAGATTATGAATTAATTAGTGGTGGAAAAATTGTAACTCAATCAAATAATCATCAAGAGAATGTAACATTGAATGAGAATATACAATTAGATTATAGCAAATTAAATGAATATCAAAGTAAAAATACAGATGCAGTAAAAAATATAGAAATAATAAATTTCAATGGAAATATATCTGATATTGATGTAAATAAAATAAAAGAAATATTCAAAAACATAACTATACTAACAATATATGATAATGCTACAGGAGCAGATATTGATTTATTAAAACAAATGCCAAAAGAAATAATTCAAAAGGAAAGTATACAATTAGATTATAGCAAGATAGATGAATATAAAAACAAAAATACAGATAAGGTAAAAGATATTGAAATAATAAATTTTAATGGAAATATATCTGATATTGATGTAAATATAATAAAAGAAATATTTAAGAATGTAAAA
>JAZUKV010000020.1:0-4406 GCA_045643465.1 Clostridia bacterium
GTTATTACACTTGTAGTTACATATATACTAATATTTTGTGCTCCATATTTAGAAGTTAAATCAACTACTGAATGTAATATAATACATGGCCATAAACTTTTACATTTAATAAAAACATAAACAAACATAAATCCAAATGCAATTGCATAAATAACTTGCATAAATGTTTCTATATTAGTTTGAGAAACAAAATTTAATATATGACCTATTCCAAAAGTAATTGCACTTATTATGGTAGCTTTTTTTAATCCTTTATTTTTTTCAACCGCTTTAAGTAATAATCCTCTAAAAATCACTTCTTCAATAAAACCTATTAATACCATAGATATAGATGCCCAAACAAGGCTTAATCCATTATAAGCAAGTCCAAATCCTCCCCAAAAGTTTGCTGTTGCTAAAATTATCATAGGTATAAAATATAAATATTTTTTTATATTTTTAGGCATTTTGTTTAAACCGTATTTATCTTCCAATTTATATTTTTTTATGAATATAACTAATAATAAAGTTATTATTATATTAGCAATCATCATATAAATAGATGAATCACCTAAATTTCCTCTTATAGGAATATTAGTTATGCAATATAAAAAGATAAATCCCAATGCTACCCACAATTCATTTTTATCATATAATTTTTTTATCATTTAATTTCCTCCATATTACTTTATAGTAAAAGATGTAAACATCAGCAATTTTATTTAGTATCTTTTTTTATTATTATTGAAACTATTCCGCAAATCATACCACCAACAGGATATACTACCCAATTTATATACCACATGTAAAAAAGAAATCCCCATAATAAGAAAATTATTGTTGTTATTAACATTATAACTCCACATATTTTTCCAACTTTGTCAGCTTCTTTTTTTTATTTTTCAGTATTTTGTTTATTATATTCTTCAATATCAAATTTTTCCTTCATTTTTCCTGAATATACAATAATTAAAACTCCAATTGTAACAAGATACATAAAAACTGCAACTGGCATAGTACTTTCTTCTGCAAATACCTTTAAGCCTATTAATAACATCATTACTACAACACCTAAAAGTATAATAGAAATTACTATTTTTCTCTATAATTCAATTATACAAAAAGAGCAAAAAATTTGCAATATAATTTTTTTAATCTTTCTTTGCAACTTATTGTAATAATGCTAACTTATATTATTTCTTAAACTGTCTCTTTACTCTTTATTAAACCATACACAGAATATCCAATTATTCCAAGTCCGCAAATAACACGTATAACTAAGTTGATACTGTCGTTTTGTTCCTCATATAAATGATATCCGTTAGAATAAATACATAATCCAATTATAATATTAATAAAAAATATACTAATAACAGAAATAGTACTTCCCAACAAAAATGTAAATATTTTCTTATTTGATTTACTTTTAAAATCTATATTTGCTAAACAAAAGATAGTAATAATTATTAACCATATTATATTTGGTAATGCAACTGTTGGACCTGGTATAACATATTGGGTAGTGGTTAAATTAAAAATACCATTCACAAAGGAAGCAATAACAATAAGTATACCAATAATAATAGACATTATTTTTGCTATTTTAGAAATTATATTAATTTTTTTTGATTTAGAAACAATAAATGTAATTATTCCTGCAATTATATAAAAAATCAAACTAATTGCTGTAACTCCAATATCAAAAGATACAGCATATTCCATTCCATAATATGTTACTAAACATACTGAAAATATAACCAATGTACATAATAAGCCCCATAAAAAACCTTTTTTCATATTAACTCCTTTTCTCAATTTAGATATTACTATATATTTTAATAATCCTATTATAGCAAAAGAGCAAAAATTTTCCAATAAAAATTTTTGCTCTTTTTATTCATCAAAACTCTAATTATCTATACATTCCATTCTTTAATATCTTTTAAAGCAAATCCTCTATCTGCTTGCTTATCTACATCAAATGCATTTAATATCCATTGTTCTTCTTTATGCCATTCTGTAGATTTAAACTCAACATTTAAAGGTATTATATTTCGATAAGACGTAACACCTTTCCAATTTGTATATAATATTTTTACTTGCTTTTCTTTGTCAAAATTCATTATACATCTTCCTTCTAATTAGTATTTTACTTTATTATTAAATTATACAAATTATACAATAAGAAAAATAAATTTACAACATTTTTTATACAATTTATCCAATTCATCAACAGATTCTTCTGTACCATACTTATTTTTTGAAATTAAAGTAAGAAAATCATCATAATATTTGTCTAAAAATTTAATTCCTTCTAATGTTAATAATTCTTCATTTAAAGATGCTTCAGAATCTATACCAAATTCAAGTTCTTCAATTCCCGGTATTTCATACAACCTAGGTTCAATGATTTTAGCTGAAATTGGCGATATTTCGAGGTTTGATTTACCAGCAAAATTATTAGCTTTTGCCGGATTAGACCCATCTACATACCAATCTTGAAAGTTTCTTTCAACGCATTCTGTAATGGTTAAAAGAGACTCAAAATACCTTCGATATGCTTTAATTCAAGCAGCAAGAATTATATACCCAACCTTTAATAGCTTCAAAGAAAAGAAACTAGCAGAAGGAAAACATTTTATGGTTGTAATGGGACATGTCACTAAGAAATTAGTACGTGTTATCTATTATTTATTAAAAAATAATGCCGTATATCAAGCTGACAAAGCAGCTTAAATTTATTAACTAAATAATTTTAAAAAGCATTCTTTCGAATGCTTTTTTGTCGTGTGCTAAAAACTTTGAAAATTGAATTTATTTTTTTATTAAAAACTATTGACATTCATATAGTTAGTCTATATCTTTTAATAATATTATTATAAACGTTGTAAAATGAAAGATATTATCTAGCCTCTAGTGTAACCCCCAAATCATTCTGACTGCTAATTAGATTAAATACATCACACATATCATATTCATCGGTTGGATCAATATCATCTGCATTTGGTATAGCATCACATTGTATAGCATATGCTTCTATTTTGATATTTGTATCCGTAGTTTTTGTAAAAGCAATGTCAATAACATTAGCTAATTGTACACTTTCAAATAAAGGTGTTGTTACATTTGCATCATCTGTGTCATCTGCAGGTAATACCGCTTTATAAGCATAATAACGTGTCACCGATCCATCATCATTTTCGTAATATCCACTTATTTGTCTCCAATTATCCCTATCTATCTCATATGTAAATAATTCTGTTTGTACATTTTCACCATTATTTTCTAATTCGCCATCTTCATCTGCAGTAATAGCCCAATCCTTTGGTACAGTTACTTTCATAAATACATAGGCATCGTTTGATCCAACGTTTTTGATTTGTGGGTCTTTGTCAATTACTTGACCGGGTAGGACATTCTCTGCAAAATCAGGAATTTCATTTCCATTTGCATCAAGGACAGTTTCACCATCTATTTCCCAAGCTGGCTCTAGTAATTCAATATCTACATTACCAATTGTGAATACGTTTTCTTTTGATTCATTATCCGTTAAGTAAGCGAATATACCACTAATTGCAACTACCCCTAATATTGAAATAGCGCATAGTGCTTTTTTTGTTTTATTTTTCATTTTTTCCCCCTTATAACTACTTCTATTGCAACTAGCAGTGCCCTTGCGCACTTACACATGTCACAATAATGTAGTACATAAAATCTCCTGTTTTAGCATTATTTATAATCTTTTTATAATATTGTGTTATAAATACGGAGTAAATTCAGCTGGTTGTGCATCTGGATTTTGGTTCATTATAATGTCATATACAGCACCCATTGCATTACTATAAGCAAAAAAAGCCTCCACGTCTTCCTCTCCAAAATCATTATAATCAATTTTTTCCATACCTTCAGCTGTCTCAGCTATTGTTTCTGCTATATCCTCAGGCAATCCATCTGCTTGTATTGCGAAAGCCTCAACTTTAAGACAATTTTCTAAATTACTAAATTCTTCTGATATATTATTAATTTTAATGCCATCAAACAATGCAGGTGTTGTTTCGCCTGGTGCTAATGCATTTTTGTAGGCAAATACAAGTATTTCTCCATTCTCTGTCTCTCCGCTATAAGATAGTAAAACTACCCAATCTCTTCCTTCAATCATTGGTCCCAACCCCTCATCCATGTCAGGTACCAAATTATATGCGATAGTAGTTCTTCCATGACTCTCAGAACCATCAGGGTTATAATTTAATATAGGGACATCTTCTTGCTTACATTGCAATCTTAAAAACACATAAGCATCATTTTTACCAACATTTTTTACTTGTGGATCTTTAGCAACTACCTGGTTCGGTACAAGATTCTCTACTGCATCAGGTATACCATTAGGTCCATCATCATTTTCTGCATCACCATGCAAGTCCTCAGTA
>JAZUKV010000021.1:0-182638 GCA_045643465.1 Clostridia bacterium
TGTGAAGTTATGAGCATCGATAATACATCAACAAATGCAAACGAGAATTCTATAGTAATACAAATGAATTGCAATGGGGTTAAATATTTGTTTACAGGAGATGCTAATAATACGATTGAGTCTTCAAGAAAATGGAATGAAGTAGATATTTTAAAAGTGGGACATCATGGTTCAAGTACAAGCTCTACAAAAGCATTTTTAAATCAAATTAAACCAAAAATTGCTGTAATTTCAGTTGGAAAAGATAATACATATGGACATCCAACAGAAAGTGCTTTAAAAAGATTACAAAATGTTGGAGCTAAGATTTATAGAACAGATGAAAGTCAATCTGTTTTAATCTTACAGAAAAAATAAATTTTTTATATAAAAATAATAGACAAAAAATAAATTGTATGCTAATATAATTAAGCATACGCCGGTGTGTTGGAATTGGTAGACGAGGCAGACTCAAAATCTGTTGCTGGAAACAGCGTGTGGGTTCGAGTCCCACCACCGGCACCAGAGAAAAAGAATAGCAAAGCTATTCTTTTTTTGATAAATAAAGCGTGGGACTCGAAAAGGAGCGTACTCAAGTTTCGAGCTGGACGGGGGCCAGCATAAACTTAAGCTAAAATGGCCCAGAGGACCATTTTACCGACGCGGGGTGAACCTATGGCGAACGAGTCCCACCACCGGCACCAATATGCGTTTTCGTCGACCTACTTGAAATGCTACTGTTTGTAGCAGAGCACAGTGTGCTCCATAATCAAATGTGGTTGATGCAAAACAAAGTGTGAATATATCACAGCTTATGTAAGTCGATTTAGTCGGCTTATTTTTTTACGCTTTTTAAACTATAGTTTTAGTGTGTGGTTTGCAGTTGACCGCCAAACTCTATTGTGGGAGTGTGTTAAATTGTAGTTTTAAAAGTGAAAAATAGCCAAAAAGTATTGAAATGAGGAGGTTTTTGTGATATGATTCGTGTAGTTAAAAGAGAAATTGCGATTGAGAAAAAATTACGTTCTAAGATTGAATGGGCTTGCACTTTTAGTAATTGTGTACCAAAGATAAAGAATGGTAATGGCTACAACATTAAATATCACAGACAGGAAAACAAAATATATGTAAAAAACAAAGGAGGAAACGGCATATGCCTGCAAAACGTACTTATGATGATGTTGATGAAATGTTAAAAAAATACATAGAATGGATGAAAACACATGATAATATGGAACCTAGATTGGAAATACCTGAAACAGACGATTTAACCCAAGAAGAGAAACAAAAGAGACAAGAAGAAATAAGATTAGCATATTGGATGTCTACAAATCCAGATATAGTACAGATGTTACAAAAATATAGAAATAATAAATATGTGCAAAATATTCCACAGCAATATAGGTCTGCTATGGAATTATGTAGGACAGTTGGATTATTTTTTCCAGAAGGTTCAAAAGAGGATAAGTTTTCTATATTTATCGAATGGATTGATGCACATGAAGGGAAAGTTCCACGCGCTGCTATATCAACTGGTCAATATTATATTGCAAATAATGGAAAAAGAAGGGTGATTTTAAAAAAAGAAGATGAATTAACAAGTGATGAAAAAATAGAGGTTAAATTAGGTTGTTGGTGGAATGTAGCTTCAAAAGAGAGGCAAATAGCACTTAAATATTCTTTTTCGGATTTAAGTGAAATTAATGATGAACTCGACAAAAAAATTGTGAAAATTTGTAGAGAACATGGGTTGGGACAGTTAAGAGCAGTTAGAAGAAACTATACATTTGAAGACTATATTAGATGGTTAGATGAGCATGATAATATGCCACCAAGATCGAAAATTGATGGAAAAATGACACCAGAAGGATTTGATGAAATCACTTTAGCTAAATGGTGGAAATGTTGTCCTATTAAGAATAAATTGAATAAATATGTAGGTATCGAACTTGACGACATATCTGATGAAAAAACAAGAGAAATGGTAAGAGTTTTTAGAGAAAGAAAACTTGAAAAATACGTAGCTGATCAAATCGATTGCGATTTTAGCAGATATATAGCTTGGATTGATGAAAATAAGTGCAGACCCATTATTAGATGGTTAGATGAAAAAGGTAGAATTAAAAGTATAAAAAAATACACAGAACAAGAGAAAAAGGGAAGTGCATATGCTAGATGGTGGGCTTCAAGACCAGAGGAAAGAGAAATATTTGAACAATATCAGTATACAGATTTAGATGAAATTCCAGAAGAATATAAAGAATTAGTAAGTAAATGTAAAAAATATTGTTTAGAGGGAAAGCTAAAAGAATATTCAATAGAGGAGTATATTCAATGGATGAAAGATCATGATGGCGAAAAACCTAGAGAATATATCGATATTGATGGTAAAACTAAGTTAAGAAGAGAACTTTATATGAGCCCAGAAGATGCAGCTAGAGCAAGGACAGAAGATGAAGAAGAAGAAAGATATTTGGCAGCGTGGTGGAGAAAAACAGATGAATATAAACTTTTGAATAAATATTTTGGAGTTGCTATAGAAGATATACCAGAAGAAGATAAAAGCTATGTGGAACAACTACGAAATCTTGGACTTGATAAAACAGGTATATTGTTTAATTTTCAAGGATATATTAAGTGGGTAAGTGAACATAATAATAGATATCCAAGAAGTTCAATTGCGAATGGACAGAACGGATACAAGAGTTCGTTAGGAAAAGGAATAGATGCTATAACTGAAGAAGAAGCTGAGGAAAAAGCTTGGGGACAGTGGTGGCAGAAATCACCAGAAGAAAGAACTATAATTGAAAAATATATAGGACAACCATTAAAATCAATTCCAGAAATATATAGAGGAATAGTTGAACAAGCAAGAAATGTGGGAATAGGGATTATTGAAAGGAAAAGAGAAGTTCCAACACTTGAGGCTGTAATAGAGTGGAGAAAAAATAATAATGGTGCATGGCCACATTCTAATATTACAACAGGAGATGGAAGATTAAAAGGAAAATATACGGCTTATAGTGATGACGAACTACTTTCACCAAAAGAGAAAGCAGAGGTTTTTGTAGGTTCTTTTATTTCTAGATCTCTTTCAATGAACAGAGATGTTTCGTTCGAAGAGTTTGGTACAATTCCAAAAAAAGAACAAGACATTATTATATATATAATAAGAAATGGTAGACCTATGAAAAAAGATAATAAATTAGTTATTGCATTGAAACAACATCCTGAATTTATTGAAAGTTATCAATATCAAACATATAACGAAAATGAAAGTGAAATAGAAGATGATACACAAGCAAATGACAACATTACTACTACTGATATAGAAATGGATAAAGAAGAAGCCGATAGCAGTAATATTGATGGTACAATAAAGCAGATAGAGGTTGATGATATAGAACCAATACAAGAAGATATAAAACCAGAGCCTAATGTAGAAGAAACAGAAGAACATGAAGCATTATTAGATAGTGCAATAGAAAAAATGCAACTTCGTATTCAGGCTAAGAAACAGGAAATTGCTGCCAAACGATTAAAGAAAGCAAAATTGGAAGAATTGTTAGCATTACAAGAAGAATATGATAAATATAAATCTACAGAAGATGAAATAGATACTGATATTGAGAATCTTTTAGGAAAAATTATGGGAGGCTCAATTAAAAAAAGACCGGAGGAAAAAACTGATGAGTAATTGGTTAAGAGAGATATGTAATAAAATAAAGTATTTTGTTAATAATTTATTTTATAAAAATAATCTAATGTTAAAGAGTTCAGAGAGCGATTATGAAAATAATATGGAAAAAGCACATGAAAAAAATACTATAGATATTATTAAAGAAGACAACAAAAGAAATCAATTAACAGAAGAAATTATTGAAATAGTTGAGAAGAACCCTGAGGCTCTAAAAGGATTAAGCAATGAAAAGCTGAAGTTTATTAATGATTATTATGATGAAGATATAAAAAGGATAAATAATAATATTAGCAAAGTTCAAAATGAAATAAAAGATATTCAAAAAACTATTAATTATTATACTGGAAAAATAACTGCTGCTAAGAGTAATAACTAAAAAATAAAGTTGTAACTATACAAAGTTTAGTTACAATTTTGTTAATCCAGTTTGACAAAATTTACATAATGTGCTACACTTAACTTTGTTAAGGGATTGATAATCCCTACCCGAAAGGGTACATCATATTAACCGCTGGTGTTACCAGCAGGAGGTATCTTATGAATATTTTTAGGAAATTCTCAAACAAAAAAGTTCGTGTTCGGTTTAATTCAGATAAGGCTGGAGATGTAACCTTATTTGGGCGAGAACAGATTGAAACTTACAAGGCTTTGAAGAATGGTCATGTGTATGAAGCAATTGCATATCCTGATCAGTTCGGAAGAATTGTGAGTGTCAAGCTGAGGGATTTCCCAAAAGTATATCTGTCCGCGAGGATGTTTGATTTTTCGTAAGACAGAGCAAAAGGCTTCCAATATGCAGAAATGTGTATTGGAAGCTTTTTGCGTAATTAATTATAGTTTTTCTATTGAAAAAAACAATAAAATATGTTAATGTAATTATAATAAATCGAGTTATATAGGAAAGCTTGAAACAAAGTATGCCATTTTTTCGCATACCTGTTTCGCAATCGCACTAGATAAAAAGAATAGCGAGGCTATTCTTTTTTTGATATATAGAAATATGAAACTTTATGCAAGATAAGATTTTTTATTTAATGATTATTTAATAATTTATGTTTTATAATTTATTTAGAATGCAAAAGGAGGAGAAATAAAAGATGTTTTTTAGAATTTTAAAATTAGATTTAAAAAAGAGAAAACTAACAAATGTATTATTACTTTTATTTATTATATTAGCAACCATATTCTCAGCAAGTGGATTAAATAATGTTGCTGCTGTAATGAATGGAACTGATTATTATTTTGATAAAGCAGGTGTGGGAGATTATGTAATAATTGCAGATTCAACTACAAATGCAAAAGAAATATTAGAAAAAGAAGATTCAGTTATTAATTATAAATATGAAAACTTTGTAATGGCATTTAAAAATAATTTAAAATTTAAAGGAGAGCCCTTAGATACAGGAGCAAATATTATATTTCAATCAATAAATGATACAAAAACAAATCTTTTTAATAAAGATGACAAACAAATAGAAAACGTAAAAAAAGGTGAGGTTTATATTTCAGGAAGGGTAATGGAAAAAAGTAATGTATCAATTGGTGATGAAGTAACAGTTGAAATAAATGATGTTAAATTAAAATTAAAAGTTGCCGGAAAAATGAAAGATGCAGTATTTGGATCAGAATTTATGGGAATGCCAAGAATACTCATGAATAATGAGGATTATAGGACTGTATATGATGCCACATATCAAGAAGAAAATAAAGGTTATAGAATATATTATGTAGAAACAAATAATACTGCAGAGCTTGAACAGTCTTTAGGTAATGCAACTGCAGTAGCATTTAAAGGATCAAGAGAGACATTAAAGTTATGCTATGTTATGGATATGATTATTTCATTTGTTGTACTTGTTCTAAGTATATGTTTGATAATAGTAGCTTTATTAATTCTTAAATTTATAATGACATTTACAATCAATGAGGAATATAGAGAAATTGGGGTTATGAAGGCTATTGGAATTAAAACTAAAAATATAAGAGGTCTTTATATTATAAAATATTTAGTTTTAAGTTTATTAGGTGCTACTATTGGATTTTTCTTAAGTATTCCATTAGGAAATATGCTGATAAAATCAACAACAGAAAATATGGTTCTGGGAAGTACTAATGCTATTACTATAAATATAATAGGATCATTATTAATAGTATTTATAACAATATTATTCGCATATATCTATACAGGCAAAGTAAAAAAAGCAACTCCAGTTGATGCAATAAGAAATGGCCAAACTGGTGAAAGATATAAATCAAAGACATTATATCAATTAAAAAATAGCCATTTAAAACTTAATTTATATATGGCGTTAAATGATGTGTTAAGCGCACCAAGAAGATTTATAACAATAATTATTTCATTATTTATAAGTTTAACTTTAGTATTAGGAATTGTAATAACAACAGATACAATGAAAAGTAAAAATTTGGTATCAGCATTTTCAACAGAAAGTGATGTGTATTTTACATCAGCAAATATTGGCAATATAAGTGAAACATCAAAAGAAAGTTTGGAAACAGTCTTAAAAGATTATGAAAATTTATTTAAAAATAATGGAATGCCTTGTATTGCACGTATAGAAGTAGGATTTAGTAAAAATATAATATCTAATGGAAATACATATAATATAAGAACATTACAAGGATTAAATACCAATGAAAGTGAATATGTTTATACTGATGGAATTGCACCAGCAAATGATAATGAAGTAGCTATTACAGATATAGTTTCAAAAAAAATAGGTGCGAAACTTGGAGATAAAATAATAATTGAAGACAGTAATGGTAGAAAAGAATTTATTGTAACTGCTTATTTCCAATCATTAAATAATATGGGAGAAGTAATAAGAATAACTAATGATACACCAAGTAATTTTAAAGATCTTTCGTCAACAGGTTTCTTCCAAATAGATTTTACAGATAATCCAAGTGAAGAAGAAATAAATAGTCGTATAGAAAAAATAAAAACATTAGTAAACACGGATGATGTATATGATGCAGCAGGTATGGTTGCTAAAAATATTGGAGTTGTGCCTACTATGGAAGCAGTACAATATTTATTACTTGGAATAACAATAGCGGTAATATTATTTGTAGTATTATTAATGGAAGTATCCTTTGTAACAAATGAAAAATCACAAATAGCTTTATTAAAGGCATTAGGATTTAAAAATCGTCAAATAATTAGATGGCATATGTATAGATTTGTAATTGCAAGTATTATAACAGAAGTATTAGCAATAATATTAGCTTTACCTATTACAAAATTATGGTGTAATCAAGTATTTGGAATGATGGGGGCACATGACATAAATTACTTTATAAATCCAGTACATATATATTTACTATATCCAGGTATAGTACTTGCAGCTACAGTTATAATTTCAGCAATAGCTGCGTTATCAACTAATAAAATTAAGAGCAGTGATACTGCTAGTATTGAATAGAGAAAGGGTGATAAAAATGTCAAAAATAATAGAAGTAAAAGATCTTTGTAAAACTTATGTAATTAATAAAAGACAAAATAATGTTTTAAAAAATGTTAATTTAACAATAGAAGATGGAGAAATGGTTGCAATTATGGGACCATCTGGATCAGGTAAATCCACACTTTTATATACTGTATCAGGAATGGACAAAGCAACATGTGGGGAAATAATATTTAACGGAAAAGATATAACAAAATTAAAGGAAGATAAGTTAGCTGATGTTCGTTTAAATGAAATGGGATTTATTTTTCAACAAATGTATATGATGAAAAATTTAACTGTTCTAGATAATATTGTTTTACCTTTAATGAAAAATAACAAAATCAAACAATCTAAAAAAGAAAAAATTAAGCAAGCAGAAGGATTAATGAGAAAGCTTGGAATAATTAAGATTGCTGATAATGATATAAATGAAGTGTCAGGTGGACAACTTCAAAGAGCATGTATATGTAGAAGTATGATAAACAATCCTAAAATAATATTTGCGGATGAACCAACAGGATCTTTAAACAGATCATCATCTGAAGAAGTAATGAAAGAATTAGTTAAATTAAATAAAGAAGGAACAACAATTATGATGGTAACACATGATGCTAAGATTGCAGCAAAATGTTCTAGAGTTTTATACATAGTTGATGGAAACATTCAAGGAGAATTTAAATTATCAGATACATTTTCTGATAAAGAAGAAAGTGAAAGAGAAAGAGCCTTGAATAATTGGTTAATGGAACTAGGTTGGTAATGGTGAAATTGGGGACGGAGAAAAATTTAAATTTTCTCCGTCCCCAATTGAAAAATTTTCCCCAATATAGTAAACTATACATCAAGAGGGATTGATATATGATAGATATTTTAATAGTGGAAGATAATAAAGAAATTTCTACACTACTTAAAGATTTTTTAGCAAAGGAAAATTATATAGTAAGTGTAGCTGAAAGTGGAGAAAAAGCCTTGTCTCTGTATGAAAAGTACGGAGCAAGGCTAATTCTGCTTGATATAATGCTGCCAGGAATAGATGGGTTTAATGTTTGTTCAAAAATAAGAGAAAATTCAAATACACCAATTATTATTTTAACAGCTAAAACAAATAAAGAAGATAAATTAAATGGTATTGTTTTAGGTGCAGATGATTATATTGAAAAACCAATAGATATAGATATTTTATTAGCTAAAATAAAAGGGATATTTAAAAGAAGATATGATATAGATAAAATAGTAGAAGGTAATTTATTGTTAAATACTGTTAAACAAACTTTATTAGTGGGTAAAAAAGAATATGAATTAACATCAAAAGAATGTGAATTATTAAAGATTTTAATAGAAAATAAAAATACAACATTAAAAAAGGAATATTTATTTAATACGATTTGGGGAAGTGATAGCGAAACAGAATTTCAATCTTTAACAGTACACATAAAATGGTTAAGAGAGAAAATTGAAAAAAATCCGAAGGAGCCAAAACATATAATAACAGTTTGGGGAGTGGGGTATAGATTTGAATGAAAAAATTTATAAAATTTATTTTTAAAGTAATTATTTTAGAGCTAATAGTAATAGCAATTACAAATTTTATATACATACAAAATTCAAAAAAACAAGAAAATAAAATTACGCGAGAAGAAAAAGATGGACAAGTTATATATAAAGTAGAATATAATTGTAACAAAGATAATTCTAATATAGTTTTAATTAATTGTTCATTGGGTGCTATTGTAATATTATCAGTAAGTACATATATTTATGTAAATAAAAAAATAATAAAACCATTTTCAAATATTAAAGATATTCCATATGAACTTGCAAAAGGAAATTTAAATATTCCATTAAAAGAGCAAAAAAATAAATATTTTGGCAAATTTACTTGGGGAATGGACATGCTTCGTGAAAATTTGGAAGATAGCAAAAAAAGAGAGCTAAAATATCAAAAAGATAAAAAAACATTAATATTATCTTTATCACATGATATCAAAACTCCTTTATCTGCAATTAAATTATATTCTAAAGCTTTAAAAGAAAATTTATATAATTCTGAGGAAAAGAAAAAAGAAGTGGTAGATGGAATTTTAAAAAATACAGAAGAAATAGAACACTATGTGAATGAAATAGTTAAAAATTCTAGAGAAGATTTCTTGGATCTTCCAGTAAAAGATGAGAGCTTTTATTTAAAAGAAGTACTTCAAAAAATTGAAGTATATTATGCAGATAAGCTTGAACCACTTCATACAGATTTTTCAATTGCATATGGTGAAAACTGCTTATTAAAAGGTGACGAAGATAGGATTATAGAAGTAATTCAAAACGTTATTGAAAATGCAATAAAATATGGTGATGGAAAAAGAATTATAATTAATTGTTCTGAAGAAGAAGATTGTAAATTAATTTCAATATTAAATACAGGATGCAGTTTAAAAAAAGAAGATTTACCACATATTTTTGATTCTTTTTATAGAGGTAGTAATGCTAAGAAAAAAGAAGGAAGCGGGTTGGGCTTATATATTTGTAAGCAATTAATGCATAAAATGGATGGTGAAATTTTTGCTAAAATTAAAGAAGATAATAATTTTGAGGTAACAGTTGTTATAAGGAAATTATAAAATATTACTGATGAGGAGGTATTCTTGAAGACTTATAATATAAATGATTATGGATATAAAGAAAAAAATTTAAGAGAGCTAGAAAATGGACAGCTAGTAGCAAGAATAATAAGCACACATAAGGAGAGATACGAAATTGTTTGTAATAATGGTCAAGGTTATGCAAAAATAAAAAGAGGCTGTTATTATGATAATCCAAATAGTATTTATCCAACTACAGGGGATTTCGTTATCATTGAATGGAATGAAACCGGAGATAGTATGATAATAGAAACATTAAAAAGGGCAAGCTCTTTTTCAAGGGCTGCTTCAACAAGTGATAGAAATCATGAGTTGCATAATCAGCATGAGCAATTAGTTGCATCAAATTTCGATTACGTTTTTATAATGCAATCATTAAATAATAATTTTAATTTACATAGAATAGAGCGATATTTAAGTTTAGCATGGGAATCTGGAGGAATACCAGTTATAATATTAACCAAAAGTGATTTAGTTGATAATGTTCAGGATTATATAGATGAAGTCCAAAACATAGCATTTGGAGTTGATATATATGCGGTTAGCTGTAAAACGAAATATGGATTAGATGATATTAATAAATATTTTGGAGCTGGAAATACAATAGTGTTTTTAGGTTCATCTGGGGTAGGAAAATCGACACTTGTAAATACTTTGTATGGTGAAGAAATAATGATTACATCAGAAATAAGAGCAAATGATTCAAGGGGAAGACATACGACTACTTCAAGAAATTTAATAATGTTACCTAATGGTGCTATGATTATCGATACTCCGGGAATGCGTGAACTTGGAATGTGGAATTCTGATGATGGAATTGATAAAACATTTCAAGACATAGATAAATACATAGGTATGTGCAAATTTTCCGATTGTACACATACAAATGAACCTGGTTGCAAGATTCTTGAGGCAATTGAAAATGGGGAGTTATCTAAAGAGCGATATGATCAATATGTTAAATTAAAAAACGAAGTTAAGTTTAATCTTGATTCAGATTCGTATTTAAAAATGAAGAAAGAAAAATTTAAAAATATAGCGAAAAATTTGAAAAAAGGTAAGCAAAAATATTAAAAATATGGAGGAATAATAAATGAAAAAATGTTTAAATTGTTTTAAATTGATTGCTTTAATTACTATTTTAGGATTATTTACTTTAACAGGTTGTACAAATAATAAAGAGGAAAATAACATATCAAAGGTTAATGAAAATAATATAAATCAAAGTGATAATAATAAAATAAATATTAATACTGGAGATACACAAGATGGAAAAGATGGAATATTTGAAATAGAATATAAAGAAGAAACATATATAACAAAAAATGATAATGGTGAAGTGGTTTTTGAAAATAAAAGAAATCTACCAATAATTAAAAGTAGTAAACATTCAAATTCAGCAGAAAAAATTCAAAAATCATTAACAGAAATTTCAAATAAAAATTGGAATTATATTAAAGAAACATCAGACGAATATAAAGATTCACCAAGTAAAACAGGTATAAATTATATGCTTGGAACATCTGTATTTGGAAAAAATTATATATCATTTATGGCAAATCAATCTGGAAGCTTTGGTGGTACATCTTGGTCAGCAGAAGAATTATATACTTATGATATAGAGACAGGTGAGTTATTAAATATTAATTCATTTGCAAAAGATGAAAAAGAATTTAAAGAATTCTTAACGAAAAAGGTCAAAGAATATGTAAAAGAAAATTTTGATGAAAGTGCATTGTCAGGTTTAGATTCTAAGGTTAAAGATATAATTGAAAAAAGTGGAAATTATGGAATGCAATATGGAAGTTTTAGCATAATTTTACCTAAATATTCAATTGGTGCAGGTGCAGATGGAGTTAGAGTTGTTGAAATTTCAAAAGATGAAATTAATTCTTATTTGAAGGATAGATATCAAATTAATTAAGAAAATAGAATTATATTAGCATAGATTAAGAAAATTTGTAGAATAGATTTTTATAAGGGAGATAATTAATATGAAAAAGATATATTTATGGGAACCTTGGTTTTTCTTGTTCTTTGGATTATTTCATATGCATAGAATATGGGCATTAGTAGATAGAGAATCTTATGCATCATTTTGGATGCGAATTTTAAATAATAAAGGATTACTGTATTTTTTGATTATGGGAGTTCTTGGTTTTTTATGTATTATTGGAATTATCACATTTATAAAGAATAGAAAGCAAAACTATTGGTGGAGATGGATTTATGTTTTTGGTGGTATTTATGTGTTATTTGATTTATTTGCAATTGCAATTGGCATAAAGTTTTGGAGTCAATTATTACAGTGGATGTTTGATACATCTTCAGTTTATTGGAATGTTTGTTGGTCATTTTTTATAGCTCTTGGTGGAAGTGTATTTGCATTAGGACTATATTTGTTGAAAAAACAGCGAAAAGTTAGTTAATAAAATTTGAAAATACTTAATGTATGAATTGCGATTTAGCACTTAAAATGTTATAAAATTGACATGTTTACATAAGCATGATATACTTAGAATGTCAGTTTATCCTCATGAAGGATAAAGTCTATTAAGTTAAATCTTGGTAGGCAGAAAATATTTTTATTAAGAAAGAGGTTGTTTATATGCTGAATAGCAGTATAACCGAGCAAAACCTTCCATTTAATTATCTGGGAGAATTACAAATGCCATGTGAAAATGGTTCATTCTTAGAAGAGGATTATTGGAAAACGAACATTCAAAAAAAAATTAATGAATTTAGCAAGGATTTTAGCGAGAAAATTAACAATAACGTTCTTGAAGAAATTCGGTCAAATACTTTTATTGTTAATATTAGTGTATTTGACGATAATGAAGATGACGATATCCAATATATAGAAGAGCTGTGCGAATTTGACAAAGTACTAAATAGACGAATAGAGCAAATATATATGGATAGACGAAGCATGCTAAAAATACAAGGAATATTGGAAGAGCATAACGCAAGATATTTATTTGAAGAAGATTACGGAATAAGGCCAGCAATGGAAGAAATTTTAGAATGTTGTAATCAAATAGTGAAGTCATATAATGAATTAGAAGATTTTCTTTATGAATTACACAATAATATGTTTTAATGAATTGAGCAGGTATACCTTAAAGGTATATCTGCTTTTTCTATATGTATACTTGAGTTAAAGTTGTATGTTCAAAAGAAAATGAAAAGATAAATTCTAAAAGATAAAGCTGATGCAGAATGTGATAAGAAGTATGTAAAAAGCAAAAATTTTATTGCAAAGTTTTTGCTCTTTTTATATAATTAAATCAAATTAAGAGATATAGCAATTGAGAGGTAATAAGATGTTTCCTAAAGAAATTGAAGAAATAGTAAAAAATATAAAATATACTATTGATAATGTAGGACGTAGTGAAGATGAAGTGTATATTTTTGAGGATAAGTATATATTAAAAATCTCAAAAGACCCAAACAGATTAATTGACGAAAAAAATCGAATAGATTTTTTATGCAAATGTAATATTCCTGGTAGTAAAAGTATTTGCTATTTGGAGGAAAATGGCAAATGTTATTATTTGAGAACATATATAAAAGGTTATAGTTTGATTCATAGTAGATTTATAGATAATCCAGAGCTATTAGTTGATGTTTTAGTAAATATAGTTAGAATACTTAGAAACTTAGATAAGTATAATTGTCCATTTAAATCAAAAGATAATATAGGAAATGATTTTGTACACGGAGATCTATGTTTGCCTAATATTTATGTTAATGAGAATAACAATTTTATAGGATTTATTGATTTAGATAATTCTGGGTTAGGAGATAAATGGTATGATTATTCATGGCTGTTATGGAGTTTAGAGTATAATTTAAAAACGAAAAAATATAATAAAGTTTTGTTGGAAAAATTACAACTAACATATAATAAAGAAAAGTATGAAAAATATATATCTGAAGATTATATAAAAAAATTAAAGCAAAAGTAAAGGAATTGGTAAAATATATATGGAAGAAACATTATTAAGTTATTATAGAAATAATTCAGTGGACGGGATTGATGAGATTGAAAGAAATATAACTGGAAAGCCAACTGTAGTCGATTCTCCAGTTATAGAAGGATGCATAATTAATAATACAATTATGTCTGGATGTGCATCGATGATTGTAGATAAAGACACAGTTGAAATGTTATTAGATAATTATGATAAATCTGAAATGGATAAATCAAAGCTAACTAATATGCTAACGTTAATTAATGTTATTGTTCAAGAGTATTTTTATTCAGAAAATGAAGAGAAAGGTGATAGAGCTAAAGAATATAGATCATCACTTGTTAAAGACAAAGATGGAATGATAATAGGAACAAAATTATCTTCTTTAAAAGGAAAAAATGTAGCAAAATGTAGTGAAAAGTCTGTAGCAGCATATATCATTTTGAATACGTTGTTTAGAAAAGGAGAGCTTTCAAGAAAACCATCATTATTATTAACAAAATTGGGACTAAAAAATTCTAAACAAGAGCCTCATGCATGTATATTATTAGATAAGGACACAGATAATTATCCAACAAAACATCTTTTATTTGATATTGAAAATCCAAATAAAATAATAAATAGTGAAGGAAAAAGTAGTTATATTATAGGATTATACTGTTTAACAGATGAGCAATATAAAGATTTAGTAATGGGCCGTCAATGTTCTCCTAAGCATTTAATGGAAGAAGTATCTAATAATAAAATCGTTGGAGAAACAAGAATATATGGAGAAGATTCAATACAAAAAGATCTATAAAAGATAAAATTAATGGATTTATCAATGAAAATGAGGTGTAGTAATGATTAAAGAAGTAAAAAATATTGTATTTTCTTATATGGGTGATTTGGTATTAGATGAAGAAACAAAAGAAAGAAGTATGCAAAATTGGGAGATACTAAAAAAAGAATCTTCATTATTACAAGAAAGTAATATTTTAATAGTAGATGATTTGAATAGTATAGATAAAGATTATTATATTACTTTAAAAAGTTGTAAATTTTCTTACGCAATGTATTGTAAAAAACATACAGACACTGATATACATTGTATTTTTTCGGGTGCATATATAAGAACTGATGAAGATGATGTTATGTATGTTTTAAGTAAGTATTATGATGAAAAAGAATTTGCAAATGTAAACTTGGTTGGTGGAATGGCAGATGAAAGTGATGTTATTAATAATGAATATAGTAGCATTAATAATTTAAAAAGAGAATTTAAAGAAGAATTAGGATTTGAATTAGATGATGAGTTTATTATTAACTTAAAATATATAAAAATTCCATCTGAAAGAGAAAATACATTTAGATATGTTATTGGTATGATATATGAAGTTAGAACTTCATTAACTAAGGAACAAATTCAAGACAAGTTTCAAAAATGTAAGAATGATGGTGAAATAACTAGTTTAATATTTTTCAATAGAAATAATTTCCATAATATATATAATTATGAACATAAAGTAGAATATTTGCCAGAATTGCTAGAAAAAACATTTATATAAATTATAAAGATGTAAACAAAATAATGAATTTTTGTTTACATCTTTTATAATTATATAAGAAATAAAAAGATTAACATAAAATTGAAATTTTAGTTGACAATTATTAAAAAAAGTAGTATTATTATAAATAATAACACTTGTTATATAACGCTTGATATATAATAAGAAAGGAGGAAGATGAGATGCCACCTGTAGCAAAGGTATCAAAAGAGATGATACTAAAAGTTGGATTAGAAATTATAAAAAAAGAAGGCATAGAAAGTTTAAATGTTAGAAAACTTGCAAAAAATTTAAACTGTTCAACTCAACCAATAATGTATCATTATAAAAATATGAATTTATTAAAAGAAGATTTATATAAAATAACAGAAAATTATCATGGAGAGTTTTTAATGAAGCAAAATGAAAATGTTAATCCTTTATTAAATATAGGAATCCAATATATTAATTTTGCTGTTAAAGAAAGTAACTTATTCAAATTTATTTTTCAAAGTGATAAATTCTCAAATTTTGATTTTAAAGATTTAATTAGTAATAATGAAAATGATATAAGCTTTATATTTGAAATCATAGAAAAAGAAGTGGGAATTACAAAAGAGCAAGCAAGAGAAACATTTGAAAAATTATTTATTACAGCACATGGACTAGCAAGTTTATATGCAAATAACTCAATGAAATATGATGAGTCATATTGTGAAAAAATATTACAAGATATTTTTTTAGAATCAATAATGAATATAAAAAAATAAGGAGGAGTAATTATGAATAAAAGTAAAAAAATAATAATCATTTCGTTAATATGTATGACGATAGTTTCAATTCTTAGTATTCTTAAGATAAAAAATTTATCAAGTATAACTATAGTACTAGGTATAGTTATGTATTTTGTTGCTAAGAAAAACAATGAATCAGAGAATTTATTAAGTTTTAAAGGAATACCAAAAGCATTAAAAAGTATAAAGGTTATTATACTAATTTTAATGCCGACTGTAGCAAATATAATTTGCTCTGCATTAGCTAATGCATATTTACCTGAATTTAATGAGCACTTAGTATCTCGTATTGATTTTCTTAGTATAGATAAGTTAATAATTTTAATTATTGAATTATTAATAGCTGCGTTAGGTGAAGAAATTGCTTGGAGAGGATTTTATCAAAATCAGTCAACAAAATATCTAAAATTTGTGCCATCATTAATAATTACATCTGTATTATTTGGATTATGCCATATATCAGATGGTTCAATGATAGTTGTATTATATGATTTGGCCTTTATAGCAATTAATTCAATTTTCTATGGATTAGTATTTAAGAAAACAAATAATGTTTATGTGTGTACAATATCACATTTTTTAGCAAATGTAGTTAGTATATTAATGTTAATTTAATTAAAGAAGATAAAAATTTACTATGTTTATTAAATATATAGCTAAAGATGGATGAATATTGAGAAAGGAATAAAAGATATGAAAATAATTATTCATGATATGGACATTAATTTTTCTGAGAAAATTAGTGAAAAAGCTGATAAAATTATAATTGCTGACGGTAGATATGCACCTTGCCAAGGATGTTTTAAATGTTGGACAAAGCATCCTGCAAGTTGTGAATTAAAAGATTCTTTAAATGAAATTAGTAGAATGATAGGTCAAGCTGATGAACTTATTATTATAACTGAGAATTGTTATGGCGGACATAGTCCTAATATTAAAAGAATCTTAGATAGAGGAATCGGAATTTCTACTCCTATGAGTACATATAGAGGTAAACTTATGCATCATACATTACGTTATGGAAAACATGATACACTTCGTGTTTTTGTGTATGGTGATGTTAGTGAAAAAGAAAAAGAAACATGGAAATTAATGATCAAATCTAATAGTTTAAATAATGGTTTTAGAAAAAGTGAAGTTATATTTACATCTGAAGCTGAATTAAAGGAGGGTAAGATTATATGAAAACAATTTTTATAGATTGTAGTCCAAAAAGAAAATTAAGTGCATCTGGTTTTATATCAAGAGCTACACAGTTTTTTGTTTCAGGAAATGTTTCTAAAGAAAAACTTAGAACTCAGGGTGATTATAAAAGAATTATAGAGAAAATTGATGATGTAGATTCTATTGTTTTTGCAATGCCATTGTATGTTGATGGTGTTCCTTCACATATTTTACCTTTTCTAAAAGAAGTTGAAAGTAAATATAAAGGATTAGATGCTGGAAAAAGTGTATATGTAATTGCTAACAATGGTTTTATTGAAGGAAGACAAAATGAACCACTTATGCAAGTAATGGAAAATTTTTGTGATAGAGCAGGATTAACGTGGTGTGGAGGTCTTGGTATTGGCGGTGGCGTTATGATGAATGTGATGAGAATTGCATTTTTAGTAGTAACGATTATTACTGCTATACAAATTATTCTAAATGGAATGAATCTAAGCTTCTTAAAAGATTTTGGTAAATTTATATTGGAAATTTTGATTTTAGGTTGTGGAATAATAACTTATGATATTTGGATAGCTAGATGCATAAGCAAAAGAAAAGTATATGGAAAACATTATACTAGAATAATGCTTCCGTCTTTTGTATTTATAATAGTTGCTGATATATTTTTTACAATTATCTCAATATTTAATGGAGGAATTTTTAGAGGATGGTTTTCTAAAAAAGCACCTACTAGTAAATAAAATATTAATTTTGAAAGAATAAAAAGTGTTAAACATAACACAGAATTAATAAGTGTAAGTGAGCAGGAATTTTAATTGAAAAATTTCTGCTCATTTTGTATAATATAGCCATTAAGAGAATAGAAAAAATGGAGGTATAATATGAAAAAAATAATTCCAGATAAATTGAAACAAGGAGACGAAATTAGAATTGTTGCTCCATCAAGAAGTCTTTCAATATTAAATAAAAAGATAGTAGATTTAGCAACAAATAGACTTAAAGAGCTAGGATTTAATGTTACATTTAGCAAAAATAGTAGCAATGTTTGTGATTTGAATTATAAGTGTGCATCAATCGAGGATAGAGCAAGTGATTTAAATGAAGCTTTTTCTGATAAAAATGTAAAGGCTATATTAACTGTTATTGGTGGATATAATGTTAATCAAATATTAGATTATATAGATTATGACATTATTAAAAGTAATCCAAAAATATTATGTGGCTATTCAGATATTACTGCATTGCTAAATGCAATTTATACAAAGACTGGTTTAGTTACATATTATGGTCCACATTTTTCTAGTTTTGGAATGGAAAAAGGATGCGAGTATACTATAGAATATTTTAAGAAAATGTTTATGAGTGAAGATAAGGTTGAGATTCTTGATTCAAAAGAATGGAGCGATGATTCATGGTTTTCAAATCAAGAAAATAGAAATTTTCATATAAATGGTGGAAGAAAAATATATTATGATGGAGATGTTTCAGGAAGAATTATAGGCGGGAATCTTTGTACATTAAATTTATTGCAAGGTACAGAATATATGCCAGAGCTAGATAATACTATTCTTTTATTAGAAGATGACGATATGGCTGGAAAAAATTTTTTACAAGAGTTTGATAGAAATCTACAATCATTATTGCATTGTTATAAAAATAAAAAATTAAAAGGACTTATAATAGGAAGAGCTCAAGTACTTAGTAATATGACGATAGAAAAATGGGAAAGTTTAATAAAAACAAAAAAAGAATTACAGGGAATACCAGTGATTTTTAATATGGATTTTGGACATACAACTCCTATATGTACTATACCTATTGGAGGAAATGTGGAAATAAAGAATGGAAGAGTTTTTATAGAAGATTAATTAAGGTTTTATTGTATAAAAAATTATATTTCAACCATTGGTTTGGTAAAGAAATACCCCACTCAACCAATGGTGTGTAGACTGCAAAAAGATGGCAGAGTATACTAAGAATCAGAGGAGGAAAAGAAAAAGATATGGATCAAATAAAAATAGGAAAATTTATATCAGAGCAAAGAAAAAAAATAATTTAACTCAAATGCAATTAGCAGAAAAATTGAATATAACGGATAGAGCTATATCAAAGTGGGAAAATGGAAAAGCAATGCCAGATTCATCAATAATGTTAGACTTATGTAATGAGTTAAAAATAACTGTAAATGAATTACTATGTGGGGAGGTAATTAATATGGATTGTTATAATAAAATGGCAGAAGAAAATTTATTAAAAATGGCTAAACAAAAAGAAAATATGGATAGGCAAATGTTAAAATTGGAATGGGGAATAGTATTTTCATCTTCAATAATGCTTTTTATGTCAATATTGATTGTATCATATATTGACATGCAGATGTGGACGAGAATTTTAATTATAGCTTTGGGAATAATTACGTTTTTTATAGGCATACATAATTGTTTAAGAATAGAGCAAAAAGCAGGATATTATGAATGTGCTAAATGTCATCATAAATATATACCAAAATATGAATCTATTTTGTTTTCAAAGCATATGGGAAGATCAAGATATATGAGATGTCCTGAATGTAATCAAAAATCATGGAATAAAAAAGTAATAAATTAGAGGGTGATTGATATGAAGAGAATTTTAATGTATAAAGGAAAAAATATTAATGAAATGAGTAAAGTCGAATTAGATGAACAATATAAAATGAATAAAATAAGATTGATATATAGAGCTATTTTTCTTATTCTGGTTGCGATTTCAGCAGTAATGATTGAACCATTAATTGCTATAATGCCAGTTGCATTGCTAATAATTACAGGATATTGGCTTATACAAAATAATAATGAAATAAAAAAAGAAGCGGAAAGTAGATAATTAATTAGAATATGAAATATATGCTAAACTATTGATATTTGGAACTATTTTGAAAAAATCTGCAAATGTATTTATTGTTTGATATAATCTTACCATATTAAATTGTTAAAATCTAGAAATATGTAAAACAGAACATTATAATAAAACATATAATTACTAGAAGAAAAGAGGTAAGAAAATATGAACAAAAAAATATTAAAAACTATGTTAATTGTTTCTATGTTAATAGTAACATTAATAGGATTAACAGGATGTAAGATGAGTTTGAAAGATAAGAAAGCTAGAGATGAATTAAGACCAATATGTGGAACATGGGGATCTAATTCAAAAAATAGTGCTTGCTTTGTTTTTGAAGAAGATAAAACTTTTTATTGGTATAAATCTGAAAGCGATAAAAATGATAATTATTATAAAGGAACAATCGAATATTTAAAAGGAACTGCTGCAATGGATGAATTAAAATTATCTTATAGTGGTCTTCTTAGATTAATAGCAAATTCAAAAGGAGAGATTTCTGTGGATAATGTATATTGTTTAAAATTATCTCCAACATATTTAATAAGCAGTGGAGTTGATAAAACAGATACTGTAAAAGGAAAAGTAATGAAATTGCTATTTGTGTATATAGATAAATCAACAGCGCAAGCATATAATTATAATACAGGAGATGTATATGATTTAGTAAAAAAATAATAACTAAAAATCAAACTGCCAATTTGTGAAAAAGTGTTTTCACAGTTGGCAGTTTTTTTGTAAAAAAATTGACATAAAATTTGTTTTTTTGATATAATTTATTTGATGATTTAATTTATTTTTAAGGAGAATTTTTATGAAAATTTTGCATTTTGATAGGGCTTTAACAGAGGATGATGTTAAAGAAATTAATCAGTCAGGAGATTGTATAGTTGGTTTAGAGTCAACATTAAACCAAAATCCAGAAATAATATCAAAAATAAGTAAACAATCATTTATAAAGGTTTTTCCAAAAGAATTTTCAAAGCATAATAAAATATTTAAAAAACCATATATGACATATTCGGTAGAAGCTTTTGGAGAAATATTGAATTTTTTTCAAAAAGTAGAAAAAAAGATTAATAAAAATTGGTCAGATTTAGAAAAAGCTGTATATATCTATTCAGAAATACAAAAACTTCCTAAAAGCATGCAAGCTAAGTTTGAAGGAGTATATGATTTATCTGCAATAGCAACAAAAAATGCAAGCTCTCAAGGTTTAGCAACTGTTTTTTATGAAGCAATGTCTAGACAAAATATTCCTTGCAAATATATGTATAATGACAATTATGATGCATGGAATGAAATTAAGATTGGAGATAAATTTTATCCAGTAGATTTAAATGCTGATACTATGCGATATAGGGCTTTAAATGAAGAGCTAAAAGGTGAAGCAAAGCCAGTTTTTGATAATTTTGCATGTAATAATGAGTTTTATAAAGACGAAAAACATAGTCCTTGTAAAGTTGCTGAACTATTAAGTAATAAAGAGCTAAAATCTGAAAGGGTACTAAAAAAAGAAGCAATTGATGAAGTTGTTAAATCGGTTGAACAGAAAATTAACTTAAAGCAAGAAGTTGAAAGAGCAATTATTGAACCAGTTAATATACCAGAGCCTATTGAAAGAAAAGACATTAAATTAAAAAGTAAGGAACTTGCTAAAACCTTCGAAAAGAGTGAAATTTTAGCAAATTCTTATGATGGAAAAAATAGTGTAACTATTGAAATTACAGATAATAATCATAAAGATTTGATAGAAGATTTGGAAGAAATAGGTAAGTATTATCCTGAAATATTAGAGCAGGTTGAATTGAAAAATGAGTCAGAAAACCATGTTTCTTTCCAAGATGTTGTTGATAAGATTTATGAGGTTAAAAAAGATAATCCTTATGTGGCTAATGAAAATCAGTCAATTAAAATAGCAACAAAAAATCCAGAAGACTTTGATTTGGACTTTTCTAAGGCTCCAAAAGTTACAATGAATCCAAGGGTTCAAGCTGATGGTGAAATTCCTCATCAAGGAATTGAGTTTGTAAATTTAGATGATACGAAACCAATGAAATTGCCAAATTTTAAGAATAAACTTCCTGAAAATATTGATGAAATAACTTTTGAAAATATTGATTTTGATGGAGTTAATTTAGATAGGTTAACAACAGGAAAAGGAATAAGAGTATTAAATATTTATGGTTCAGGAACTCAAAATATAAATTCTATTAACAATATTTCAAAAGCTCATGAAATAGGAATAAAGAGCATTTCGAATAAAGAATTTGATGCATTTATTAATGATGTTTATGAAAATTGTACATCATTAGATAAAATTAAAATTAAAAATCAAAGATTACAAGATCGAAAAATATTAAAAGAGCTATCAAAGAATTCAAATGTTTCAACAATTAAAATCAACAATTCTAAATTAAATGATTTAGATGGTTTAGAAGATTTAAATGGAAGAATTGCATTTTGTAATTTAATAGGAAATGATTTAGGAATTTCAGATGTAGAGCGATTAGAAAAATTTAAAGATACAAATCCATACTTTTTCTTTAATTTAGAGAATAATAGCCAAATAGAAAAAGAAATTAATGGAATAGGATCTTCTATTTCTGAGGATTCTCGTAAAGTAATTGCTGATTATATGTCTCAAGCAGGAGTATATAATGCATATTTTAGTAAAGAAAAATGCTTAGATGCACTAATGGATGAAGATTTTAGGCCAATTCCGTATTATGCTAAAGATGCTAATATATTTAGATCTAAACTTAAATTAATTAGAAATCCGATGATGATAAAAGATGATAGTGAAATTGATAGTTTAGATTTTAATAGTACTGATATGAAAGATGGTATTATGTTGCTAACAATACCACAAATAGAATATTTATTGAATTCGGGTAAAATTATTCCCCAAACTGTAAGAATAAAAATTGAAGATGTTACACAACTAGATAATGCAAGTTTAGAAACTTTAGAAAATAAAATGGCCGCGAAAGGAATGAATATTTCAGGAGTTCAAATTTTCGACAAAGATAATAATAATAATTGGGAAATGATAGGACCATATACAGTTGAAAATTACAAGAAAATCAGATCAAAATTGGAACGATTAGTTGAAGATATAGATAAATCAGAGCCAGATATTGATAAATTCGCAACTATATATATGAGAATGACCGAATCAATACCATATGATCTTACAGTTATTGATAGACCAGATATGAAAGTGGCTGGGGGATTGCGTAATGCAAAATATAGATATTCGGCTAGAAACTTAGAAGAGGGGTTAATTGAAGGAACTTGTGTATGTTCAGGTTATGCTGATATTTTAAGAAATGCTTTAAAGATGGTTGGAGTTGAATCAAAAACCAACTCTGGTACTACGTATAAAGTTAATGGTGGTGGACATGCATGGAACCAAATTAGAATTGATGGAAAATGGTATTATGCTGATTGTACTTGGGATGAAAAAAAATCATCAGCAAATCCAAAAGATAGAAATTATAATTGGATTCTTTTAGGAAAAGATGAATTTACAATTAAAGGACATCAGGTTACTGATACAAAAAATATTGCAAATGTAGAAAAAGATAAATATCCAAGGGCAGATTTAAAAGCAGCAATAAAGAGAAATGAACATAGAAGCTTTGATTTTACAATTCCTGATATTGAAATAGAGGAAGATCCTGTTTTTGATTTGCAGTTAGATGAGCAAAAAATTAAAGATGAATATAAGCGTAGAAGAAATGATATGCTTGCTAAATATTATGGAGATAAGAATTATCAGTCTGAATACAAGACTAGATCTGAGCGTTTTAAGGCAAATGAGATAGATGCAACATCTGGAAATATTTCATATAGAACAATTAATGATTATCCTGAAAGAGCAGAAGATGAAGCTTTCTTGTTTTTGGATGGATATAAAAATGCTTTGGAGCGTAAGACAAAATTTGAAGCTGGTGATACTAGTGTTTATGCAAATTATAGTGATCCAAATGCGGAATATGAAAAAGATAAAGAATATGTTGAAACAAGAAATCATACATTTAATCAACATGAAAATACTCATAAAGATTTAGCTACACTTGGTAAATTTGGAGAAAAAGTGCCATATATTCCTAAAAGGCAAAGTATTATAGGAAATACAGGTAGAATAGTTGCAAATACAGGAATTTTTATTAGAAATATCTTTGCACCTGTGTATAGATTTGGTGGTAAATATATTGGTCAACCAATTCATAAATTGATTACTAGAAATTCAGATGCATCACCATACAGAAATAATTTTTATCATAGAATGGTAGCTAGAAGAGATTATTTTGAAGAAGCAGCAAGAAAGAAAGATGCTGAGGCAACAGCTAATTTAATGGCAACAGCAAGTGACCCTAATGCAGTAAAACCAATTTCTCATCCAATAAGAAATGCTGTATCAAGCCGTTTTAAAGCAATATTTAATGTTAGAGCAGGAAATCAAGCTGTTTTAAATGCAGGTCTTGCAAATATTAAAAATAATATACGAAATCAAGAAGGTCAAAAGGCAATGGTTTCTTCAATAGAAAAACAAGAGCATGATTTAAATGTTCAAATTACTAAATTGGAAAAACAGATAAATGATTATCCAAATGCCAGAAACATAGCTGTTGCACAAAATGAATTAAAGAGAAAAAAAGATTTATTAAAACTTGTACAAGATAGATTAGATATTGCAAAATCGCAGGATACAATTTATTCAGAGCAGACAGATGCTATTGATGCAAAACAACATAGTATAGCTAGTAAAGAGGTAAATACTTTAAGAGTTACTGCAATAAAAGGTATTGCTAAGGGTGCTGCTATTAAATATTTTGGTCCAAAAATTAAAGAGCTTATATTAAATAATACTAAGAAAACCCAGAGCGTGATTGAACCAAATAGAACAGTGCAAACTAGAAGAGAATGGGTTGAACCAACATATAAAACTGAAGTTCAAGATGTTTATGGAAATGTTGTTAATAAATCAAAATCTGTAAAAGATATGATGGCATCAAATAAAGGTAATAGTGTTACTGGATTCTATTCAGTATATGGTGGTGAGCGTGGTGCTGCTATGTATGAATTAACAGGTGATGAAAAGATTACAGGTATTTTCCAATCTATAGGAAATGGTGGTAAAGGATTATCTGATACGGTAGGACTTCAAGCTCCAACTTTAACAGATGGAACATTTGCACAAGAATTACTAAATCAATCAGGATTTTTAAATCAAGATATATCTATAGAAAAATTAGTTTCAACTTTAAATGCAAATAATATAAATTTAGATGCAATGCAAGATGTTTATGTTTCTGTAAGTGATAGATGTTGGGTAAAATTATCAGATTTGTTACCTGGTATTACAGAAAAAGTTAAAGTAGATGAACTTGTAAAAACTGTTGTTGAAAACGAAGGATATTTTAGAACTGTAAGTAATGTTGCAAAAGCAAGTAAAAAAGTTACTAAAGTTGTAAATAATGCAAAAGTTGTAAAAGGAGTAAATATGACAGGTGATGTATTAAAAGGTATATTGGGTGTTGACTCAATAATTGATCTTAATGAAAACTTAAGAAAAACTAATTCAGATGTTAAAGGAAAGTCTGCAAAAGATTATGATTTTATAGATGAAGAAACACAAAATATTCCAACATCAAAACGTGATTACAATAATGAAAGATAATATAATTAAAATAAGCAAACTCATAATTTTATGGGTTTGTTTTATTTTTTTGAGTAAATTATAACTGGAAAGTGTTGAATCCCAAGGAAAAACATAAAATATTACAAAAATATTACAAAAATGTAAAAAAAATGTAATATTCAACGAAAAAATGTTCACAAATCTTGAAATCCCTAAATATTTATGATATAATAGAAAACAGTTTTGTAGCATAAGCTACTTAAGAGAAAGGAAGGATTGTTGAATATGTTAAAAATGAAATTAATAACATTCTTTAAAAATAAAATTGTAAGAGATAGCATAATTGTACTTATGTCAATAATAATGGTTGCTAGTATTATAACAATACCACAATCAAATGCAGGAACACAAATCAATGTTATTTTTAGAGCAGTTACATCAGGAGTTCTTATAGGAAATGAAGATATAGCTATACAAAATGTAGCTCCTGGACAAGATGATTATAATAACAAAGCTGCAAAATACAATAATTTATATTGTATTTCAAAAGGAACTGATTTGAGTTTGGAAGTATATAACACAGAATATAACTTATATAATGCTGGTGAGGCTAGTAAGTATTTTTCAAACTACAATAAAGCATTATGGGTTGTAGATAATATGTATATATCAACAGCAAATAATAAAGAAGTAAGCTTAAATTATTTAGCTGAATTAGTTACTTCACCAGATGTTCAAAAAAGTGTTACAGCTTATGGAAAAATAACACCAAATGATATCAAAGCATTAAATAAAAATGTTGGTGGATCTACAGATATATATGGAAATTTTGTAAATAGAAATTTCATAGAAATGATTGAACAATTAGTTTTATGGAATTATACAAATAATAATGGTAATACAAGAAGTAGTGATACATTAGTAAATGGGGGATTTTCTGGAAAAAATATAACTGCACAAGATCAAAATGCAGCTAAATATTTATATTATGCATTAAAGACATTAGCAGATAAAAATGGAGCATATACTTCGAATGGAACAGTTAATAATGTAATAGCATTAGATTCAAGCAAAGCATCAATTGATGTTTCAAAAAATGAAGTTGGTCCATATTATTTAAAAGCTAATGGTGTAGTTTTAAATATGGATGAGAACTTAAAATCTAAGATGACAGCAACAGTTACTAAAATTGATGGTTCATCTCAAAATTTAGATAGTAGTAAAATAAAAGTAAATGATAACGGAAGCTTCTATATAGATATAACAGGTTGTGATAATGTTGCAAAATCAAAATTAAATATAGCAGCAATTTATACAGGGGCAACAACTACAGCAGTAGCATTAATAAATGGTAAAACACAAAATTTAATTAATATTAAGAAAAATTGCAATACTAAACCATTATCAGATGAAAAGAATATTTCTTATGAAGGAACATATTCAGTTCAATTAGTAAAAGTTACAAATGATGGCAAAACAGCTATCAAAAATAATCCTGCAACATTTACAATAACAGGAGCTGTAACTTTAGATAAAAAACAAACAAATAATGATGGTATATTATCTGTTGCTACTGGAAGAAAGATAACTTCAATAGGAACAACTGAAACTTATAATATAGTAGAAGATAGTGCTCCAGAAGGATTTTGTAAATATGATGGAACAATAACTTTAGATGTTAAATTTAAATTAAGTGGAACTACATATTTAATTGATACAGATAATACACAAGTAAATGGAACTGGAAAAAATGGAAAAGTATCATTAGATATAACTAATAATTTAATAACTATTTATATTCCAAATACTGAAGAGGATAAGCCAATATTTGATTTAAGTTTAAGAAAGTTTATTTCAAAAGTTGATGGAGAAAAACCTGAAGTAAGCAGAGAGCCAGTTATAGATGCTGAATCTAAAAAAATATTAGATGCAACAACTACAGCAGCATATCATCATACTAAAAATGCTTTAATGGTACAAGAAGGTAGTGAAATTGAATATACTATAAGAGTATATAATGAAGGTGAAGTAGATGGTTATGCTAAGGAAATTACAGATTATTTACCAGATGGTTTATCATTTGTAAAAATTGCTGACGAAAGTTCAAAATTATATACAACTGATGCAAAAGCTGATAGCAAAAAAATAGTTATAAAATATTTAGGATCTGAAAACATAAAAGCAGATTCAATTGGTAGAATAATAAAAGGTGAAAGCAATAATATTTATCAAGAAGTAAAAATAATTTGTAAAGTAAATTCTGGTTATACTGGATATATAACAAACAGAGCTGAAATAACAAATTATGGATATACAGATAAAGATGGTGTTTGGAAAGATGCAAAAGCTATTGGAAATTCTGATAGAGATTCTATTCAAAATACAATTGCTAATGAATTAAATTTAAATAGTTGGTATGAAAATGCAACAACATATACATACCAAGATGCAACTGGAAAAGTAGTTACAGTTAAAGATTATTATCCTGGAGTTCAAGATGATGATGACTTTGAAACAGTAGAAGTTATAACAGGAAGTTATAGAGTAATTATTAGAAAAGTTGATTCTTCAAATAATAAACAAGGTTTATCAGGAGCATATTTCGATATTGCAAAAAATAATCAAAAATCAGAAGATTATTGGACAAATAATACATCTGTAAGCAAAGTAGGCCCAACAGATAGTGAGGGATATGTAACAGTAATTAAAAACGAAAAAATCATATCTTCAAATGAAAAGAATTATATAGCAATTAAAGAGACAGAAGCTCCAGAAGGATATATAGGATATAATAAAGACATAGTAGTAGAAATTTCTGCAAAAGTAGATAATGGTAAATACATATTAGATAAAGAAAATACTAAATTAGTAAGTAACGGAAATAATTCAATATCTATTGATGTAAACAGCAAAGCTTCTACAGTTACAATTACTATACCAAATGAAAGAAAAGAATTTGATTTAGCATTACGTAAATTTATTACAAAATTAAATGATACAGAAATTACAAATAGAGAGCCAAAAGTAACTTTAACAGAGCAATTTAAAGCAGGAGAAGTTACTACAGCAAAATATGAGCATACTAAAAATCCAGTAGATGTTTGTACAAATGATGTTGTTACATATAATATCAGAGTATATAACGAAGGTGGATTATCAGGTTTCGCTACAAAAATTATGGATGAAATTCCAGAAGGATTAGCTTTTATAACAACAAACGAAACAAACGTAAAATATGGATGGAAAATGTATGTAGAATCAGATGTTACTACATCAAATTGTATAAATTATGATAATAAAACTTATGTACCTACAGATGATGCAACTAAAGCTGATTTAATACTTACAGATTATTTAAAAGATGAGTTATTAAAAGGTTATGATTCAAATACAATGACAATGTTAGATTATAAAGATGTTAAAGTAGCATTCAAAGTTGTAGAGCCAAATACATCAGATAATATTATAATCAATCATGCACAAATAGTAGAAGATAAAGATTTTAATCATAAAGATGTAACAGATAGAGATTCACATCCAAACGAATGGATTGAAGGTGAAGATGATCAAGATATTGAAAAAATCAGATTAAGATATTTTGATTTAGCTTTAAGAAAATGGGTAACTCAAGCTATAATTACTGAAAATGGTCAAACACAAGTTGTTGAAACAGGACATAAAGCAGAAGATGACCCAGAAGATATTGTAAAAGTTGATTTAAATAAGAGCAAAATTAATAATGTAAAAGTTAAATTTAGATATTCAATTAGAGTAACAAATGAAGGTGAAATAGCTGGATATGCTAAAGAAATATCAGACTATATTCCAGAAGGATTAGTATTTGTAGCTGAAGACAATCCTGAATGGACACAAGCTGATGGAAAAGTAGTAACTAGAGCATTAGAAAATACATTATTAAATCCAGGAGAAAGTGCAGAAGTTTCTATATTATTAACATGGATTAATAGTGAAAATAACTTAGGTTTAAAAATAAATACTGCTGAAATAAGTGAAGACTTTAATGATCATGGAGCAAAAGATATAGATTCAATACCAAACAATAAAGTTCCAGGTGAAGATGATATTGATGATGCACCAGTAATGTTAGCAGTTAAAACTGGATCAGATGCAATCTTCTATGTTACATTAGCATTAGGATTCTGTTTAATAATTGCATTAGGAACAGTTGAAATTAAAAAACATATTATATAAAATATTTAGAAAAGGCGTTCAATAGAACGTCTTTTTTTGTGCATCAAGCACACAAAAAATAAAACAAATGTTCATAAAAACATTGACTTTAAATATTTCTTATGATATAAAATATAAAAAATTGAAAAGAGGTAATTTATGAAATTTGTACATATAGCAGATATGCATTTTGATACATCATTTACTCAAATTAGTAATACTGAAGTAGGTGCAATTAGAAGATTAGATCAAAGGAAAATATTTAAAAAAATAATTGATTTTATTAAAGCAAATAATATAGAGTATTTTTTCATAGCTGGAGATTTATATGAGCATAAATATATAAAAGAATCAACAATAGAATATATAAATTCTTTATTTAAAGAAATAGAAACAACCAAAGTTTTTATTACTCCTGGAAATCATGATCCATATTTAAAAAATTCTTTTTATAATAAATTTAATTGGAATAAAAATGTTTACATTTTCAATTCAAAAATAACTAAAGTTGAATTAGAGGATGTAAATATTTATGGATATGGTTTTGATGATTTCTATTATACAAATAATGAAATAGATAATTTTAATATAGATGAAAAAAATAAAATTAATATATTAATAACGCATGGCACTTTAAATGGAACAGATAATGTGGAAAAACAGTATAATGCAATATCAAAAAATACATTAGAAAGAATAGGTTTTGATTATGTAGCATTAGGGCATATTCATAAATCTAATTATAGCGAATCAAAGAATATAATATATCCTGGTTCAACAATTGCAATGGGATTTGATGAATTAGGAAAACATGGAATGATTGTTGGAAATATTGAAAATGGTGATGTAACAACAGAATTTATAAATCTAGATGATTCAGAATTTAAAATTTTAAATATAGATATAAGTAATATGAATTCTATGGATGACATAGCAGATAAACTAAATCAAATAGAATTAGATAATTATAATTTTTATGAAATATATTTAGAAGGAAATAGAAATTTTGAATTAGATATATTAACTTTGAAGAAAATGATAAATCAAAAAAATATAATAAAGATAAAAAATAAAACTAAAGCAGATTTTAATTTAGAGCAAATATCTAATGAAAATACTTTAAAAGGACTAGTTGTTAAAGAAATTTTAGAAAGAATGGATAACGGAAATGAAGATAATGAATTATTGCAACAATCATTAGAAATTGTTTTAGAAATATTAGATAAATAATGAGGTGTTTTACTTGAAGATAAATAAAATAAAGGTTAATTCTTATGGTAGAATTAAAAATAAAGAAATAGATTTTAAAGATGGCATAAATATTATATATGGAGATAATGAAAAAGGTAAGTCAACATTATTAAATTTTATTGTAAATATGCTATATGGTACATCTAAAAACAAGAAGGGGAAAGCAATATCTGATTATGATAAATTTAAACCTTGGGATACAGAAGAGTTTTCAGGAAAAATGAGTTATACATTAGATGATAAAAGCTCTTTTGAAGTATATAGAGAGTTTGGAAAGAAAAGCCCTAAGATATATAATCAAAATTTAGATGATATAACAAAAGAATTTTCAATAGATAAAACAAATGGAAGTCAATTTTTTCAAGAGCAAACAAGTGTTGACGAATCTACTTTTATAAATACTGTTGTAGCTTTTCAAAATGAAGTTGAATTGGATAATCAAACACAAAATGTGTTATTACAAAAGATTGCTAATGTTTCTTCAACAGGTGATGATAATATTTCATATAAAAAGGCTATTGAAAAATTAAACAAGAAACAATTAGATGAAATAGGAACTAACAGAACACAAGAAAAGCCAATTAATGTTGTTATGAAAGAAATAGCTATGTTAAATGATGAAAATATGGCTTTAAAACAATATGAAAACTATAAGTATGATATAGAAGAAAAAAAATATAACATACAAAGCGAAATAGATAATTTAAAGGTAAAAGATGCACTTTTAAGGGAAATAAATAAAATAAATCAAGAGGAAATTATTGAAAAAGAAAAATTAAAATATAATGAAAATAAAATTGATGAACTAGAAAACAAAATTCAAGATTTATTATCTGAAAAAGAGCGTATAAATGAAAGTGAAAAAAATGTTACAAAATACATAGAAGAAAAAGTAAATATAATTCCATACATTCTATTAGGAAGTGTATGTGTCATTATATCTATATTAATAATAACGTTTACAAATTTTAAATTATTGGCAATTTTGCCAGCTGTTATAACATTTTTAATATTAGGAATTATGATAAGTAAAATTAGTAAAACACGTAAAATAAACAAAAATAAGCAAGCAGAATATGAAAAAGTAATGAAATCTAATAATGAAGTTTTGAAAAGAGCTTATGAAATAGATGCACAAATTAATGTATTGGAGCTTAATCAAAAAGAGCAAATAAATGAGGCTGAAAATATTAAGAATGAAATAATTAAAAATATAAATGTAAAAAAGGAAGAAATAAAAGCTAAATATAGTGGAAAAATTAGTTATTTGGAGTTAAATAATTATAGTAGCTCTGTAAATATAAATCAACTTTTGAATGATGTACAACAAAAATTAAATGAAAAAAATATCGAATTACATAGAATGGATTTAGATAAAGAAAATGTTTTACCAAAATTAGAAAAATTAGCTGAAAATGAAGAAAGATTAAATGTTTGCAATGAAGAATTTGAGCAATTAAAACAAAAAAATAATGCAATTAATTTAGCAAAAGAGCTTCTAGAATGTGCATATTTTAAAATGAAAAATGATGTTACACCTAAATTTACAAGAAGTTTATCTGAAAATATATCTAAAATTACAAATGGAAAATATAATAAAATTATGATAAATGAAGAAGATGGATTAATTGTAGAGCTACAAAATGGTGAGTATAAAAATGCAGATTTATTAAGTAAAGGAACTATTCAAGCTATATATTTAGCTTTTAGATTATCAATGATAGAAGATATATCATCAGAAAATATGCCAATAATTTTAGATGAAACTTTTGCATATTATGATGATAATAGATTGTTAGAAACAATTAGAAATTTATATGAGAATTATAGTGGTAACCATCAGATAATATTACTTACATGTACAAATAGGGAAATGGATATTTTAGAAAAATTAGGAATTGGATATAACAAAGTTGAATTATAGATAACATAAAAAGTTCATAAAAGAAACAAAATTTTAAAAAAACATTGAAAAATCAATGATTTTATGATATAATTGTATACATCTTATGAATAGCAAATTAAGGGAGGATTTTATGAATAAATATAAAATATCTGCTATGTGCTCATTAAGTATAGTAATTATATTAATAATGAGTATTATAATACCAATGAAAAGTAACGCTAATGAAGAAGAAGAATTAGAATTAAATATGCATTATGAAAATTCAGAAGTAACAGCTGAAATTTCAGTAAATTCAGATGTATACACTGGTTTAGTTTGTAAATATTTAATATTAGACGATATATTAAAATCTGATGATTTAGTTGAACAAACTAAGAAAAGTGGAACAACAGTAAATATAGACAAAAATGAATCAAATTTATATACAACTAAAATTCCTAATGTAACAAAGAGATATGTTGTGATTTATGTTTCAATAGGAAATTGCAGTATTTGTGATTATATTGATTGCCAACCAAGTAAGCAGAAGGAAGAGCCTAAAGAAGAGAATGCAGTAAATGAAGAACCTTCTAAGGAAGAGCCTAAAAAAGAAGAACAACCAGCAAAACAAGAGGAACCTAAAAAAGAGGAGCAACAACCAGCAAAGCAAGAAGAACCTAAAAAAGAGGAGCAACAACCAGCAAAGCAAGAAGAGCCTAAAAGAGAAGAGCAACAACCAGCAAAGCAAGAGGAACCTAAAAAAGAAGAGCAACAACCAGCAAAGCAAGAAGAACCTAAAAAAGAAGAGCAACAACCAGCAAAGCAAGAAGAGCCTAAAAAGGAAAATCAACAACCAGCTAAAGTAGAAGAGACAAACAAAAATAGCTCTTCAACAAAAGAAACAAGTTCATCAAAACAACCAGCTCCAGTTATTAATAAAGAAACTATTGATACAACAGGATTTCAAGAAATAGAAAAATCAGTTAGTACAACTGCTGTTGGAAATATGCCAAAAACAGGTGAAGATGATGGAATTAAAATATTAGGAATTGTAATATTTTCTACAATTGCAGTAATTTCACTTTACAAATATAAAACAACTAAATAGTAGTTAAAAAATAATAAAAAACATATGATAAACCCTATTGTTAAATTTATATTGACAAAAGGGTTTATTTTATACAAATTTTGTATTTAACAATTAGATATTGACAAAAAGCGACTTTAAAGATAAGATAAAAGGCGAAGAATAATTTGTGAGGGAGTTATATGAATTTTTTATTATCTTTATTGGGCGGTTTAATTGGACTTATTTTAGCTGTAGCAATAATAGTATTTATTATTTATAAAAAGGTAAAAGCTACTATTGGAATGGCGAATATTTCTTCAGTTATGAATACATTGTCTAATGTTAAAGATTTTGAAAAAGAAGAATATAGTAGACCAAAAGATATTAAAGGTATGACAAATTTATTAGAGCAAGAAATACTAAGAGATTTTCCAGACTTTAATACAGATTTACTTTTTCAAATTTGCAATAATAATTATAGAAAAATTTTTAATGCAATAGAAGAAAAAGATTATTCAAAAATTGAAAATGATGAGCAGTTTACCTATTTAAGAAAAAGTTTAAAAGAGCAAATAATAGATATGACTTCAAGTGGTATTTTTGAGAAATTTGATAGTATAGATTTTCATAGAAATGCTATTTGTGCATATTCTAAAAAGAATGGGAAAGCAACTATACAAGTTTCAACAACAATGGGATACTATTATTCTACAAATAAAAAAGATAAATTATCTTTCACAGATATTAAAAAGCAAACTAGATATACATCAGAGTTTGTGTATGTATATGATGAAGCAAAATATGATAATAAACAAGTTTCTTTTTCTGTAAGCTGCCCAAATTGTGGTGCTCCTTTAAAAGGAATAGGAAATCAATATTGTGAGTATTGCTCAACATATGTGGAAAACATAAACTTAAAAGTTTGGAAAATGTCTTCTTTTAAAGAAGATTATAATAAATAGGAGGTTAGATTATGGGATTAATTAAAGCAGCAGTAGGTGCAATTGGTGGAACTCTAAAAGATCAATGGAAAGAGGCCATTAGATGTGAAGACATGGGAAATGAGATTCTAATGATGAAAAAAACAACAAGTACAGGTGTTATTACAAATAAAAGTACAATTATAGTAGCTCCAGGACAATGTGCTATTATATATGATAATGGTAGAGTTATAGACGCTACAGCAGAAGATGGTTTTTATACTTTTGATAGTTCATCAAGCCCATCATTTTTTGCAGGAGACTTTAAAAATACTTTTAAAGAAATGTGGACTAGATTTACATATAATGGAGCTTCTTCAAAGCAACAAGCTGTATTCTTCTTTAATATAAAAGAAATTACAGGAAATAATTTTGGAACAAAAACTCCAATACCATTTCAAGATTGGGTTCGCTCTTCAATGAATGAAATGAACGGAAGAGAGCTTCCATTAAGTTTAAAAATTAGATGTTATGGAAAATATACATTTAAGCTTACAAATCCAGCATTATTTATGCAAGAAATAGCAGGTCCAGCAGATGTATACTATAAGAAAGATTTAGTAGAAAATCAAATGAGATCTGAAGTTATAGGAGTATTACAAAATGTATTAAATGCATTAGGAGCACAAGGAGCTAAATTACCAGTAGAAGAAAGAGTTGCAGCTGATAACCTTCCAAGTGAAACAGATAGAATGAAAGATTTAATGGAAGAAAAAGTATTTGATGAACCTTTCCGTGAAAGAGGTATATCAATAAAATCATTTATTATTGAATCAGTTTCATTAGATGAAGAATCAGATGCTAAAGTTAATGAATATGAATTATCTGCTAATGCAAGTAGAAGAAAAGGAAGACTTACAGATGCATATGGAAATGCTGTTGAAGCTGCAGCTGGAAATAGTGCAGGTGCTTCTCAAGGATTCATGAATATAGGAATGATGAATATGACTTCAGGAGGAGTTATGGGAGGAGTATCACAAGGTGTATGGCAAGATCAAACACAACCTGTTCCTCAACAACAAGCTCCAATTCAAAGTCAATCAACTCAATCTACAGCTAATGGTTGGGAATGTCCTAATTGTCACCAAGTAGTTAATGGTAAATTCTGTCCAGAATGCGGAACAAAGAAACCAGAAAGCTCTAAGAAATTCTGTACAAACTGTGGAAAAGAAGTTAAAGAAGGAACAAAATTCTGTCCAGAATGTGGAACAAAAATAGAATAATAAATAAAAAGAGACCTATAAATCTTAAATAGGTCTTTTTTTGTCTAAAAATATTGTAATTTAACGATAAAAATGATATAGTAGTTGGGAAATCAAACAAACTTTGGAGGTTATTAATGAGTAGAGGAAAAAGATATAATGATGAACAAAAGCTAAATTTAAAAAAAGTATTTGCAGTTGTTATAGCAATTATAGTAATAATTATGTTTTTTATAGGAATAAAAAAATTACTTAATAAGAAATCTTCTCCAGATACAAACTTTACTGAAATTGCATATTTTACAGTGCATGATGGCAAAAATTGGGGAGTTGTAAATTCTAAAGGAGAATATGTAATCAATCCTGAGTATTCAGAAATGATAACAATTCCAAATAATAAGAAAGATGTATTTATCTGTATGTATGATTTTAATTCAGCAGACGGATCTTATAAAACAAAAGCAGTAAATTCAAAGAATGCAGAAATTTTTACAGCGTTTGATAATATTGAAGTATTGACAAATTTTGATTCAAAAGGAAATATGTGGATTGAAGAAAATGTATTAAAAGTTTCAAAAAATGGTAAATACGGAATTATTAATTTAGATGGTACAGAGATATTAAATTGTGATTATGAAAGTATTGATACTTTAAAGGGTGTTAATAATAGTATAGTTATAAAGAAAGATGGAGCTTTAGGATTAGTAAATAATAGAGGCGATAGAATAATTGAAACACAATATCAAGAAATACAACCTTTAAATGTAAATTATGAAAATGGATATATCGTAAAAGGTTCAAACAATAAATATGGAATAATAGCACCAAGTAAAGAGCAAATACTAGAATGTAAATATGATGAAATAAAACATATATGTGGAAATGATTTATATGTTGTAAAAGAAAATGGAAAGTGGAAAATAACTAATAAAGCTGCAGATAAAACTTTAGAAGTTAACTATGAGGATATAACATATTTAACTGATGAAGTATTTGTAATAAAATCAAATGGAAAATTGGGAATTGTGGCAATGGATAAATCTGAAAAAGTTAAACCAGAATATCAAAAATTAGATTATGCATTTTCAGATAATTATATTGCACAAAAAGATAATAAGTTTGGTGTAATAAATTCTAATGGAGAAATCTTAGTTCAATTTGAATATGATGACTTAATATTTAACAAAGATGCAGACTGCTTAGTAGGTAAAAAGAATGATAATGAAAATGTATTTTTGATTGATAGAAATCTAGAAGTAAAAGTTACAGGAAAAAATATGACTCTACACAATGGATACATAAGAATAAATGTAAATGATGAATATAAGTTCTATAATTTAAAATTCGAAGAGAAAAATAATAGAGAAGTGTTTGCAAATAACACATTATATGTTGCAAAAAATGAAGGAAAATATGGATTAGTAAATAAAGATGGAACATTAGTTGTAAAATATCAATACGATGATATAACAGAGCAAAATCCATATGGCTATGTTGCAATTAAAAAAGATGGTAAATGGGGAATTATAGATCAATATGGTAATATTGTAGTTGATACTAAATATGAATTTACAGATATTTCAAAAGTTACAGTTATTGGTAAATGGCATTCAGTAGAAAATATAGTTCCTACATATTTTGTATGTGAGTAAAATAAAAAACGGCCAATAAAGGTCGTTTTTTTATTGTTATTTTAGATTATAAAAAAAATTTAAAAAAGTTGGTGAAAAATAATGAATTTAAAAATTGGTAATGATATAATTGAAACGAAAAGAATAGAAAAATTATACAAAAAATATCCAAACAAGTTTAAAAACAGGGTGTTTTCTAAAAATGAAATTATGTATTGTGAATCAAAAGGGGAGAATAAGTTTCAATCCTATGCAGGAAGATTTGCAGCAAAAGAAGCTATTTTTAAAGCTATTTCAGAAAGCTTAGAAAACAAATTCTTAATTACATGGAAAGATATAGAAATACTAAATAGAAACGATGGAAAACCATATGTAGTTCTAAAAAATGTTGGAAAAATCAAAGATATAGATATAAGTATTTCACATGTAAAAGAATATGCAATAGCAACAGCTATAGTAATTTTATAACAGGAGGGCAAAATGGAATTATTTGATTCTCATGCTCATTATAATGATGAAAAATTCAATGAAGATAGAGATGAGATAATTAAAGCAATTTTTGATGAAGGAATAACCAAATTTGTTAGTGCTGGTTATAGTTTAGAATCTAGCAAAAAAGGAATAGAAATTGCTAATAAATACGATTATATATACACAACATGTGGAATATCACCAAATGATATTCCGGAAACAATGGAAGAGCTTGATTTACAATTGAAACAAATTGAAGAATTAGCAAAAAGTAATAAGAAAGTAGTTGCAATAGGCGAAATCGGATTAGATTATTATTGGAATAAAGATTCTAAAGAGCTTCAAAAATATGCATTCCAGAAACAAATTGATATAGCGAATAGATTAAATTTACCAATTATGATTCATACTCGTGACGCTATAATGGATACAATAGATATTATAAAGGAAAATAATTTTAAAAAACCAGGAATTTTCCATTGTTGTCCACAAAATCAAGATTTAATTAAAGCTGGAATAGATAAAGGATTTTTTATTTCATTTGCAGGACCAATTACATTTAAAAGTTCAAAAAATGCGACAGATATGATTAATTTAGTTCCAAATAATCAAATATTAATTGAAACTGATAGTCCATATCTAACGCCAGAGCCTAACAGAGGTAAAAGAAATGATTCCAGAAATGTAAAATTTGTTGCAAAGAAAATAGCTGAAGCTAAAAATATTAGTATAGAGGAAGTTGCACATATTACCTATAAAAATGCAAACCGTGCTTTTGGTATAGAATAGGAATATTTTTACAAAAAACGAATATAATTGTAATAGTATAGGTAAACCCAAAATTATTGAAAATATATTAAGTAAACATACACAAATTTGACAAAATTACCAAAAAATGGTATAATTAACACGTTGTTAAAAAAGGAGGGAACATAGTTCTTATGAAAAGAGATGATAAAGCTTCGATATCATTTAAAAAAGTGATATCTATAAGTATAATTCTATTATTCCTTATGGGAATTGGAGTTATGGCAGCAAGTTCAAAACTTAACAATGTCAAAATAATATTATCAGATGGTTATGAAATGGATGTATTAACATCTAAAACAAATATTTCAGAAATTTTAGAAGAAAATCATATAATGTTATTACCAACAGAAAAGGTAGTACCAAATTTAGAAGAAGAAATTTCAGATAATAAAACAATCAGAATAGTATTAAATAATGAAAATGTTAGTGTAACAGAAGTTGTATCTGAAGAATTAACAATGGAAAAAGTATTAGAAAATTACGAATCTGTAACAGAAAAAATTGTAAAAGAGCAAGTAAAAATTGCATATGAAACAGAAACAAAAGATGTATCTACAGGAAGTGGTGAAAAAACAGAAAAAATTGTTCAAAAAGGTGTAGATGGAATTAAAGAAATTACTTATAAAGTAAAATATTTAAATAATGAAGAAACTGAAAGAGTTCAGATATCAGAAAATATAGTTCAAAATCCAGTAAAATGTATTAAGATGATAAAAGATAAACCAGTACCAGTTATAACATCAAGAAGCTCTTCTTCAATACAAACAAATGCTGGAGGAGGAAGTTCTGCCCTTGCAGCAAAAGCTGAAGGCATGAATGTGAGAACAATAACATTTAATACATCAGCATATTGTGCAGCATCTTGTGGTGGAAATAGTAAAACTGCAACTGGAGCAACAGCAAGAGCTTATTATACAGTAGCAACAGACCCTAGATATTACCCAATGGGAACAATATTCTATATACCATATTTTGCTAATTGTCCAAATGGTGGATGGTTTGTAGCACAAGATACAGGTGGTGCGATAAAAGGAAATAAATTAGACGTATATATGAATTCTTTACCACAATGTAACTCATTTGGTAGAAGAAACTTAGAATGTTATGTTTATACACCTTAATTAAATTTAAATAAAATAATAAAACGTTAGAAGAAATTCTAACGTTTTTTATTGTAAGTAGAGGTATTTTTTGATAAAATAACTTTAAATTTTAATAATGAAGTAGGTAATTGCATGGATGAACAAACTTTAGTAATAGATAAAATAAAATCATTTGAATTAAAAGATATATTTGAGTGTGGGCAATGTTTTAGATGGAATAAAGAGCAAGATGGAAGCTATACAGGGGTAGTTAATAATGGTGTATTAAATGTTAAATGTGATGATAAAAAAATATATTTTCATGGATATTTAAATTGCAAAATACAAGATTTTGTTACTACATATTTTGATATGGATAGAGATTATGAAAAAATCAAAAAAGAATTAGCAAAGATTGATAGCAATATGAAAGAAGCTACTAAATATGGTCAAGGGATTAGAATACTAAATCAAGATTTATGGGAAATGATTATTTCATATATTATTTCGGCTAATAATAATATTCCTAGAATAAAAGGAATTATTGAAAAAATTTCGAAGCAATATGGCACGAAGATAACATTTAATGGAAAAGATTATTATTTATTTCCTACAGCGATACAATTGAAAGATGTGACTGTTGAAGATTTTAGAGCTTTAGGAACTGGTTTTAGAGATGTTAGATTATATGAAACTACGAAATTAGTGTTAAATCAAACTATTAATTTAGAAAATTTAAAAAGCCTAGATACGGAAGAGGCTAAGAAAGAGCTTTTAAAATTATCTGGTGTTGGGCCTAAAGTTGCTGATTGCATATTACTTTTTTCAACTTTAAAAAGATTTGATATTTTTCCAATAGATGTTTGGGTTAGAAGAGTTATGAATGATTTATATATCCATGCAGATGAAGAGCAAAAAGTAAGTAAAAAATTAATTGGAGAAATAGCATATAAAAAGTTTGGAAATTATGAAGGAATTGCACAACAATATTTGTATTATTGGAAAAGAGAGAATTAATTTACGAAAGGAAAAAATATGGGATTACGTTTAATATATGGAAAATCAGGATCAGGTAAAAGTACATTTATATTTAATGAAATTAAAGAGCTAATTAAAGGGGATAAGAAAATTTATATTATTACTCCAGAGCAATTTTCATTTACTGCAGAGCGTGAACTTTTAAATACTGTTGGAACTGGAGCTGCCTTAAATGCAGAAGTATTGACTTTTAATCGTATGGCATATAGAACAATGAATGAGGTTGGAGGAAATACTAAAACACCTCTTTATGCTTGTGGTAAGGCAATGCTTATTTATAATATTTTATTAAATGAAAAGCAGAATTTGAATTTTTTGGGAAAATCTGATGAGAATATAGAATTAATTTCAACACAAATTACAGAGTTTAAAAAGCATGGTGTCAGTGTTGAGAGTTTAGACGAGTTAATTAATGAAACTGATGATAAATACTTAAGCTCTAAGATTAATGATATGAAAATTGTTTATAACAAATTTGAAGATACAATTAAAAATAAGTATATTGATGAAAATGATGTACTTACAATTTTAGCAGAGCAATTACCAAAAACAAATATTTTTGAGGATACTCTAATTTATATAGACGAATTCGTTGGTTTTACCAAGCAAGAATATGATGTTATTGGAATTTTATTAAAGCAAGCTAACCAAGTATCAATTAATGTATGTACAGATGCTTTGGAAGAATCAAATTCTCCAGATACAGATGTTTTTTATGCAAATAAATTAACAGTTCAGAAAATTATTGAAGTTGCGAAAAATGTAGATTCAAAAATTGAAAAATCTGTTTATTTGGAAGATGTACATAGATTTAAAAATGAAGAGCTAATGCATTTAGAAAAAAATTTATATTCAGTTCCATATTATAAATATCAAAACGAAAATCTTAAAAATATTAAGCTATTTTTGGCTAATAATCAATATTCTGAGATTGAAAATATTGCTAAAAATATTGTTAAGCTTGTTAAAGAGCAAGGTTATAGATATAAGGAAATTTCAATTATTACTAAAAATTTAGATACTTATTCAAATTTGTGTAAAGTAATTTTTAATAAATATCAAATCCCAGTATTTATTGATGAAAAAAAGGATTTAAGCCAAAATATTATTGTTAAATATTTGTTGTCTATATTGGAGATATTTGCAAAAAATTGGTCATATGAATCTGTATTTAATTATATAAAAACAGGTTTTATAGATATTACTCAAGAAGAGCTTTATGGATTAGAAAATTATTGCTCAAAATGGGGGATTAAATATAATAAGTGGTATAAAGGTGAATGGAACTTTCATGACGAGAATGATGAAAATTGTAATGAAATTGAACGTTATAGGGAGCTTAGAAAATTAATTGTAAATCCTCTTATAAAGTTTAAAGATAGTTTAAGCGGACTTAATTCTGCTAAAGAGCTTACTAAAAGATTATATGATTTTCTAATAGAGAATGAAATCGATAGAAAATTAGATGAGAAAAAAGATGCTTTAATTAAATTGAATAAAACAGAAATCGCTACAGAGTACGAAACTAGCTGGAAAGTTATTATTAAAGTATTAGATGAAATTGTACTTGTTTTTGGAGATGAGAAAATAACATTTGATAGATATATGCAAATTTTAAAAACAGGACTTGGTAATAGTGATTTAGGTAGAATTCCTGGTACTCAAGATCAAGTTATTGTTGGTGATATAGATAGATCAAGAAGTCATAAAATAAGAACGTGTTTCATTATTGGATTAAATGATGGTATGTTTCCAAGTGTTAACAAAAACGAAGGATATTTTAATGATACAGATAGAGCAAATTTTAAAGAAAAAGGTATTGAACTTGCAAAGGGAACAATAGAACGATTATATGAAGATAATTTTAATATATATAAAGCGTTTACTGCTGCTAGCGAAAATATTAATTTATCATATGCTTCATCTGGGTCTGATGGAAAAACTTTAAGAGCTTCTATGCTTGTTTCTAAAATGAAAAAAATTTTTCCAGAGCTAAAAGAAGAAAGTGATATTATTACAAAAAATTCTGAAATATTAACAGAGCAAACTACGTTTGAAGAGCTATTAAATCAAATTCGTGATTATAGGGATGATGATAAGGAATTAACTAAAGATTGGATTTCTGCATATAATTATTATAGTTCAAATGAAAAATGGAAATATAAACTTTCTAGTAGTTTACAGGCTTTGAATTATACAAATATGCCAGAGAAAATAAGTGCAGATAATGTGGAAAGTCTATATGGAAAAACATTAAAAACAAGTATTTCAAGACTAGAGCAATATAGATCTTGTCCGTTTTCATATTATTTAAAATATGGACTTAATTTATCTGAAAAAGACAGTTTAAAAGTAGATGCCCTTGATACTGGAACTTTTATGCATGATACAATTGATACTTTTTTCAATCAAATTAGAGAGCGAGGGCTTAGCATAAAAGAAATTGAAGAGGACGAAGTAAATAATATAATTGAAGAGATAATTGCAGAAAAATTAGGATTAAATAAAAATTTTATTTTTTCAGCAACTCCTAAATATAAAGTTTTAGCAGCTAGACTTGAAAGAGTTGTTAAAAAATCTATGAAGTACATAATTGAAAGCATTAAGTATAGCAATTTTGATGTATTGGGAAATGAAATAGAATTTAAAGAAGGAAAACAGTATAGTCCAATTAAAATACAACTAGATAATGATAGAAATGTTGAAATTACGGGGAAAATTGACAGAATTGATATAGCAAAAGATGATAATAATAAGTATATTAGAATTATAGATTATAAATCATCATATAAAAATATTGAATTAAATTCTGTATATGCAGGCCTTCAGATTCAACTTTTAACATATTTAGATGCTGTTTGCAAAGAAGAAAGTGTTGAAGCAGCAGGCGTATTATATTTTAATTTAATAGATCCTGTTATAAAATCATCTAAGAATATGACTGAAGAAGAAATTGAGAATGAGATTAGAAAAAAATTCAAAATGCAAGGTTTGATATTGGCAGATGTAAATGTTGTTAAAATGATGGATTCGCGACTTGAAAAGGGATCTTCAACTGTTGTTCCAGCTTATATAGGAAAAGATGGTGATTTGTCATCAACAAAAACATCTGGAGTTTCAAGAAAACAATTTGAGTATTTGCAGAAATATATGAATAAAATTATTAAACAAATTTCTGAAGAAATTATGTCTGGAAATATTGATATAAATCCATATTATAAAAAGAAGAAAACACCTTGTGAATATTGCAATTATAAGTCAATTTGTGGATTTGATACAGGAAATAGTAATAATAAATATAATTATATTAATGATATGGAGAAGAATGCTGTACTTGAAATGATTAAAGAAAGTGTTGATGAGGAAATATAAATAAAGGAGAAATTTATGATAGATTTTTCAAATGAAAATATTTTACATGTAAGAGCAAATGATGAGATTGAATATATTCAATTTAGAAAGTTATTAGAATATAATGATAAAATTAGGCATTGTTATACAATTAAGCCTCAAGATTTTAGAAATAAAACTAAAGATTCAGCTGAATGCCAAAATATTTCAAAAATTTTAGGAATTAAAAGTGAAAGCATAAATATGCCTATTCAAACTCATACAAATATAGTTAAAGTGGCCGAAAAAAATTGTAGTAGTAAGGATTTCCAAGATGTAGATGGATTGATAACAGGCGAAATTGAGAAAACATTATTAACTGTTACTGCAGATTGTACAGCTTTTATTTTATATGATCCGGTTAAAAATGTAATTGGTAATATTCATTCTGGTTGGAAGGGAACAGTTAATAAGATAGGCAAGGTTGCCATTGAAGAGCTGTCAAAAAAATACGGATCAAGACCGGAAGATATTATTTGCTGTATTTGTCCTACAATAAGACAATGCCATTTTGAGGTTGAAGATGATGTTAAAGATTTATTCATAAAAGCTTTTGAAGATGAATCTATAATTAAAATGGGTGAAATAAAAGACGGGAAACAAAAATATTTTATAGATACTGTTGCTGCTAATAAAAAAATGTTTATTAATTGTGGATTACAGCCTGAAAATATTATTGATTCTGGAATTTGTACATTATGCTATCATAATAAATTTCACTCTTATAGATATGCAGGGAAAGATGCTGGAAGAAGCGGAGCCATTATAGGTTTAATATAATTATAAGAAAGGAAAATTTTATAAATAATGATAATACCAAATAAATTAAAAAAAGGTGATATAATTGGGGTTATTGCTCCATCTAGTCCAATTGAGGATTACGATATACAAGAATTAAATAATTCTATAAAACTATTGGAAGATTTTGGATTTAAAGTTATTTTCGCTGATAATGCTTATGATTGTGATTGGGGATATTGTGAATCTCCAAAAGCAAGAGCTGAAGATATAAATAAAATGTTTGAAAATCCAGAAATTAAAGCTATAATATGTGCTACAGGGGGATTTAATAGTAGCAGTACATTTGAATATTTAGATTATGAATTAATTAAAAATAATCCTAAAATACTTTGTGGTTTTAGTGATAGTACATCTATTGAAAATATTATTTCTGAAAAGGCAGGTATAATTACTTTTAATGGACCTACATTAAAATCAATGACATCTTGGGAAACTGATTATGCATATAGAAATTTTATTAATAGATTTGTTAATTGCAGTTTAAGTTTATTTGAAAATGATGATGAATCATATGTAATAAGACCTGGAGTTTGTGAAGGTGAGCTTATAGGTGGGAATTTAAGTTTAGTCACAAAACTTGTTAGTGGTAAGTATTCAGTAAACTTTGAAAATAAAATATTGTTTTTGGAGGAATTATATTTTGAATCACCAGCAGAGCTAGTTTGCGAAAATTTATTTATATTAAAACAAAATGGGGTTTTTGACAAAATTAATGGAATTTGGCTTGGAAATTATGAGGGTGAAGCACCGATAGAGCAAATTTTATTAGATGTGCTAAGTGATGAATATGATTTTCCAATAATTAAATCTAATAATTTTGGACATGTTGATAAAAAAATGATAATTCCTATTGGAATCAAAGCAAAAATTGATACTAATGAAGAAATAAAAATAAGATTGTTAGAAAATTGTTGCAAATAAAAATAAGACTAGTATAATGTATAATGATTTATATGGAAATAGAGGATTGTAAAATGTATGATGATTGGGAAAGCTTAGAGAATTCAATTGTAGATTGTAAAAAATGCAGGTTATGCGAAAATAGAACTAATATTGTGTTTGGACAAGGTAATAGAAATGCAGATGTTATGTTTATTGGAGAAGGTCCAGGTGCTGATGAGGATATTCAAGGATTGCCTTTTGTAGGAAAAGCAGGTAAACTTATGAATTGTGCCTTAGAGGGATTAGGAATAAAGAGGGAAGATGTATATATTGCAAATATTGTTAAATGTAGGCCACCATCTAATAGAAATCCTGAAGATGATGAAGCTGAAACTTGTTTAGATTATTTAAGAAATCAAGTTATATTAGTTAAGCCTAAAATTATTGTTTTGCTAGGAAGTATTGCATTAAAAAATATTTTAGGAAAAGAGCTTTCAATTACTGCATCTAGGGGAAAATGGATTGAAAAAAAAGGAATATACTATATGCCAACTTGGCATCCAGCAGCTTTGTTAAGAGATGAAAATAAAAAAGTAGAATTTTGGAGAGATTTAAAATTAGTTAAAGAAAAGATGTAATATTTTTATATTTACATCTTTTCTTTTGTAATTTTGTCGTTTTTAGAATATGGATGTTGTGTGAAATTTATTGACTTTGAGGACTTTCAATAGTAAAATCAATAAAATAAAGAGAAAAATGGAGCGTAATATGGATATAAATGAAAAGATAGATTATTGCTTAAGTTGCAAGGGAAAACCATGCAAAAATGGTTGCCCATTAGAGAATGATATTACAGAAATAATTAAATTGATAAAAGAAGAAAAATACGAAGAAGCTTATAAAGTATCAACTGATACAAGTGTTCTTCAATCTATTTGTGGAAGAATATGTCCACATAAAAGTCAATGTGAAGGAAATTGTGTAAGGGCAATAAAAGGCAAATCTGTAGAAATAGGCGAGATAGAATCTTTTCTAGGAGATAAAGCCATTGAAGAAAATTATTCTATGAGTGAATTGCCACATATAAGTAATAATAAAAAAGTAGCTGTTGTGGGAAGTGGACCTGCAGGGTTAACATGTGCAGCATTTTTAGCTAGAAGTGGTGTTGAAGTTACTATATACGAAAAGTATGATAAATTAGGTGGAATTTTGAGATATGGAATTCCAAATTTTAGATTAGATAAAGATATATTAGACAAAGCTATTAATAAGATTCTGGATTTAGGTATAATTGTAAAATATAATACTGAGATTGGAAAAAACATTAATTTGGAAGATTTAAGACAGAATTATGATGCTATTTTTTTAGCAATAGGTGCAAATATTTCTTGGAAAATGAATATACCAGGAGAAGAATTAGATGGGGTATATGGTGGAAATGAATTATTAGAAAAATCAAATCATCCAGATTATGAAGGAAAAACAGTGATTATTTCTGGTGGTGGAAATGTTGCAATGGATTGTGCAAGAACTGTTAAAAGGCTTGGAGCAAAATCAGTTAAAGTAGTGTATAGACGTTCTGAAAAAGAAATGCCAGCAGAATCAAAAGAAATAGAAGCTGCAAAAAATGAAGGAGTAGAGTTTTTATTTCAGAATAATATAATTAAAATTGGGGGGAATTCAAAAGTAGAGCAAATTGAATGTATAAAAACAAAATTAGTACAAAAAGATGGAGATTCAAGATTAAGTCCTGTTAATATTGAAAATAGTAATTATTTAATTGGTGCAGATTATGTGATTATGGCTATCGGCTCAACTACTGAGTTATCTACTATAGAAAGCCTATCATTAAAAACAAATAAATATGGATATATTGTGGTCGATGATGATTATGAAACATCACAGAAAAATATTTTTGCAGGTGGAGATTTAATAGGTGAAAAGTCAACTGTAGCTTGGGCTGCAAAATGTGGACGAGAAGCCGCAAAAAAGATATTAAAAAAGATTTAAAGGAGTATGAATGAGTAGAAGAGGTAAAAATAATTTTAAAGAAGAAAATAAGAGAAAGCCTAGATACAATTCAAAGAATAATGTAAAAAGAAAGAGCAGTACAAAAAATAAAAGAATACCACAAAAGGAAAATGCGGATAAAAAATCAAAAAAGAAAATGAACAAAGCGTTAAAAATAGTTTTGATTGTATTAATTTCATTATTAGCGGTAGTGGCATCAATATTTGGAACGTATTTATATAAATCTAATGGTAATATTAAAAACGCAATTTTTAATATATATAAAGATGTTGTTGGAGATCAGGATCCTATATTTGTACTAATATTGGGAGTTAGCGAAGATATTTCTACAGAATTAACAGATACAATTATGTTAGCTGGATATAATCCAGACAATAATCAAGCATTTTTAGTATCAATACCAAGAGATACTTTTGTTGGAACAAATGAAGCTAAAGCTGGTGGCTTTGATAAAATTAATGCTTTATATCAAAAAGATCCTAAAAAAACAGTAGAAGCTGTTGAAAATTTGACAGGTGTAAAAATTGATTATTGTGTAACAGTTAAAACTAGTGCATTAGTTGATATTGTAAATGATATAGGTGGCGTAGAATTTGATGTTCCAATAAATATGGATTATGATGATCCAACTCAAGATTTACATATTCATTTGAAAGCAGGATGGCAAAAATTGAATGGTGATCAGGCAGAGCAATTAGTTAGATTTAGACATAATAATAATGGAACAACATATAGTGCATCTTATGGTGATAATGATCAAGGAAGAATGAGAACACAAAGAGAATTTATTAAAGTAGTTGCTAAAAAAGTTATTTCAAATAAAAATATTGACCAATTAAAGAAAGTAGCAACAACAGTATTTAAAAATTTAAAAACAGATATAAGTTTAAATACAATATTAAATTATGTTCCTTATGTAATAAATTTTAATATTGATAATTTAGAGGCAGAGCAATTGCCTGGAACACCAAAGATGATGAATGATTTATGGTTTTATAAGGCTGATAGTGCGAAAACTAAAAATTTGATAAATGAATATGTTGATAAATTGGGATTAACTGATGAAGAAAAAAAGCAACATTTGATTCCTCAAAGAGTAACTACTACATCAACATCAAATACTACTAAATCAAATATTACTAAATCAACTACTACTAAAAGTAATACTTCAAAAAATGAAACAAATAAAGCAAAAAATAATGTAAAAAATACAACAGCAAATAAAACAGAAAATACAGAAACAAAGAAGAATACAATAGAGAATACTAATAAAAATGTTAACGTAATAAATAAAGTACAAGAAAGTAATATAATAAAAGAGGATAATAATATAACTAATATAGAAAATAATAGCGTAAAAGAAGAAAAAAATCTTGTTAATATAGATATCGATGAAAATGTAGATAAAGAAAATTAAATAAATAATTTTAAATTCTATAGGTTAAACAAAATGATTATGCGCAAATGGTATCTGTAACAGTATATTAAAAAATAAGCAAAACAACTTGAAAAAAAAAAAAAATATGCTTAAATTGTATGGAATATAAAAAATAAATGTTTAAGGAGGAATAAAATATATGAAAACATTTTCGAAAAAATCAATTATAAGTTTAATTATTATAGTGACTACGATTTTTGGACTAGTTCCTTTTGGAGCTTTAAAATCAACAGCATATGCAGCAGAAATAGATAATCGTATAGAAATATCAGAATTAGAAGGAACATCTAATATAAGTAGTATAGCAGTGTATGGAGCCGATATTAAATCACCAACTTTTACAGTAACAAAAGGTAGTCCTGCATATTTTAATAAAAGTATGGGAATATGGTGGAAAAAGAATGGAGATAATTGGGAAAAAATCCCAGCAGGAGGACGGAGGAGGAAAATTTACAGCAGGAACTTGGAGATATTCAGTTCAAATTCGTATTGATGGTGAAAGTGGAACAACACATAAATTATCAAATAAACCTACTGTAAAAGTTGATGGCCAAACATGGATTGTTGAAAGTAATTCAGCTATAGAGGATTCATATTCAATTGTTTATGCTGAGGGACCAGAGTTTACTATTGGTTCAGGAGAAGAATTAATATTTAACCGTTATACAAGTTTTGAAATACCTGCAAGTGTAGTTGGAACTCCTATTTCAGAATTTTCTGTAGCATCAGGCGTAGAAGGAGGAACAAAACCATATACTTTTAGCAAAACATCAGGTCCAAGTTGGATTAATATATCTGAAGACGGAACAGTAAGTGGAACACCTACGACTGCAGCGGATAAAGACACTGTAGAAATTAGAGTAACAGATAGCACAGGTAATTATAAAGAAATTAAAATTCAAGTTGGTATAACAGTAGCTAAAGAAAAAAAAGAAATATCAGAATTAGAAGGAACATCTAATATAAGTAGTATAGCAGTGTATGGAGCCGATATTAAATCACCAACTTTTACAGTAACAAAAGGTAGTCCTGCATATTTTAATAAAAGTATGGGAATATGGTGGAAGAAAAATGGAGATGATTGGGAAAAAATTTCATACGGAGGACGGAGGAAAAAAATTTACGTCAGGAACTTGGAGATATTCAGTTCAAATTCGTATCGATGGTTCTGATGGATTAACATATCAATTATCAAATAAACCTACTGTAAAAGTTGATGGCCAAACATGGATTGTTGAAAGTAATTCAGCTATAGAGGATTCATATTCAATTGTTTATGCTGAGGGACCAGAGTTTACTATTTCAGAAGATAGTGAGCCAACAAAATACACAGTATCGTTTAACACAAATGACGGAAGTATAATTGCAAATCAAATTGTAAATAGTGGGGAGAAAGCAACTAGACCTTCAACTAATCCAACTAAAACAAATTATATATTTGATGATTGGTATGAAGACTATACATGTACAACAAAGTTTGATTTTAATAAAGCAATAACTGCAGATACAGTAATATACGCAAAATGGAATGTAAAACCACATACACATACTTTAACAAAAAAAGATAAAATTGAACCAACTTGTGAAACAGATGGAACAGAGGAATATTGGATTTGTTATGAGTGTGAAAAGATGTTTAGTGACGAGACAGGAGCAACAGAAATAACAACACCTGCAACAATTGCAAAAATGGGGCATGATTGGGGTGATTGGATAGAAACAACACCTGCAACAATAGATACAGAAGGAACAGAAACAAGAACTTGTAAAAATAATAGTACACATACAGAAACAAAAATTATAGAAAAATTAGCATTAGAGATTATAAGCGGAGCAGATATTTCTTATGATATAGAATCTGGATTAGATATAAGTGTTTCTTGTAATGGAACATATGACAATTTTAAAGAATTACAAATGGATGGAATAAAAATCGAAGATTCAAATTATACAGTAAAATCTGGAAGTACAATAGCAACATTAAAAGCAACATATTTAGATACATTACCAGTAGGAAATCATGTATTAACATTTATATATAAGGATGATAGATCAGTAGATACTACAATAAAAATAGCAAAAGCTGATGTACCAAATAATAACAATAATAATAACAATAATAATAACAATAATAATAACAATAATAATAACAATAAGATTGACAATATAATTACAAATAATACTATATCACAGGAAGAAAACAATACAAGTAAATCACCTAAAACAGGAGATAATATCATAATATATATTTCTGTAGTATCAATTTTATCTTTAGGAGTATTGATAAATATAAAAGTTAATAAAAAGAATTAATAAATTATAAAAAGATTAAAAGGTGATAGTAGCAAATTTACTATCACCTTAAAAAGAGGAATTATATGAAAAAAACAAAAAATATTAAAAAAATATTTATACTTATTGTTATTTTAAGTATTATACTGGTATTTGGTATTATTAAAATAAAAACTAAAAAAAATAATAATAATGTAAATAAAGAAGTTTTAAGTATTCAAGATCAATTAGTAGGAAGTTGGACAGCAGATGGAGTTACAATTTATGAATTCAATAAAGATAATAATGGAAAATTGAAATTACCATTGACGGATTATTATTTTACTTATAAATTAGAAGATAATAATATATATATTGATTTTGAAAATGAAAAGTCTACAGATTCTGAGTATGAGATTGCTTTTGAAAACGATAGACTTATATTTAAAGGAATAAATCAAACAATTGGAACATATACATTTTCACATTTTTCTCAATAAAATTATATAAATCAAATACAATAATGCAATAATTACTATATAAAATATCCCAGATAAAAGTAATTTCTTAATATTTACTTTTATCTGGGATTAATTATTATTTTATAACGATATTAAAAATCTTATTTTTTACATAGATTTCTTTTACAATTGTTTTTCCATCTATTACAGATTTAATATTAGAATTTTCATAAATTTTTGATTTTATAGTTTCTTCATCAGAATCTGCAGGAACTGTAATTGTTGCTTTTACTTTTCCATTGATTTGAACAGGAATTTCTATTTCATTATCAACAATTTTTGATTCATCATAGCTAGGCCATGTTGAATAAGATATTGTTTCAGTATGATTTAAAACTACATTCCACAATTCTTCTGTAATATGTGGAGCTATAGGGTTTAATAATTGTAAAAATCCTTCTGCATATTTAGTAGGGAAGATATCTTCTTTATAAACTGCATTAATGAAAATCATTAATTGGCTAATTGCTGTATTAAAGTTCATAGATTCATAATCTTCTGTAACTTTTTTTACAGTAAAATTATAGACTTTTTCCAAGTTAGGATTTTCGATGTTTTGTATTTTATTTGATTCTGTATATAATCTCCAAACACGATCTAAGAATTTTTTAGATCCATCAATACCGTTAGGATCCCAAGGTTTTGCTGATTCAATTGGCCCCATAAACATTTCATAAAGTCTTAAGCTGTCAGCACCAAATTCTCTTACCATATCATCAGGATTAACAACGTTTCCTTTTGATTTACTCATTTTTTCACCATTTGAGCCAAGAATCATTCCTTGGTGGCGAAGTTTAGCGAATGGCTCTTTTACAGGAACAATTCCTTTATTATATAAGTAATTATTCCAGAATCTAGAATATAATAAATGTCCTACAGCATGTTCAGGTCCACCCATATATAAGTCAACTGGAAGCCAATATTCTAATAATTTTTTATCAGCGAATTCTTTATTATTTCTAGGATCAATATAACGTAAGAAATACCAGCTTGATGCGGCTGAACCAGGCATTGTACTAGTTTCTCTTCTTCCATGAACTCCATTTATAGTTACATCTAACCAATCATTAGCTTTTTCTAGAGGTGAGGCACCAGTTTTTGAAGGTTTATAATCTTCTAATTCAGGAAGTATTAATGGTAAATCTTCATCATTTAAAACTACCATATCACCATTATCTAAATGTACGATAGGAATAGGTTCACCCCAATAACGTTGACGTGCGAATATCCATTCACGTAATTTGTAATTGATTTTTTTAGTTCCAATGTTATTCTCTTCAAGCCATGAAATCATTTTTTCTATAGCATCTTCTTTATTTAAACCATCTAAAAATCCAGAGTTAATGTGTACTCCATCTTCTGTGAAAGCTTCTTTTGAAACATCTCCACCATCTAATACAGGGATTATTTCTATTCCAAATTTTTTAGCAAATTCATAATCTCTAGTATCATGTGCAGGAACTGCCATAATAGCACCAGTTCCATACGATGCTAAAACATAATCTGAAATCCAAATTGGAATTAATTTATTATTAACAGGATTTATAGCATAAGCACCTGTAAATACACCTGTTTTTTCTTTATTTAATTCAGTTCTTTCTAAATCTGATTTAGAGCTACAAGCTGATATATAAGATTCAACAGCTTCTTTTTGCTCTGGTGTTGTTATAGCCTTTACTAAATCATTTTCTGGAGCAAGAACACAGTATGTTGCACCAAATAATGTATCACATCTAGTTGTAAATACAGTGAAATCTAAATCTCTATAATTTGCTATTTTAAAAGTAACAAGAGCACCAACAGATTTTCCAATCCAATTTCTTTGAATTTCTTTTGTAGATTCTGGCCAATCTAATTCATCAAGATTTGCAAGTAAAGTTTCCGCATAAGCAGGAATGTCTAGAACCCATTGTTTCATATTTTTTCTAATTACAGGGAATCCACCACGTTCACTTTTTCCATCTATTACTTCATCATTAGCCAAAACAGTACCTAATTCTTCACACCAATTAACTGGCATATCTACAAGTTTGGCTAAACCATCATTGTATAATTGTTTGAAAATCCATTGAGTCCATTTATAATAATTAGGATCACATGTAGAGATTTCTTTATCCCAATCAAATGAAAAGCCTAACATTTTCAATTGTCTTTTAAATGTTTGAATATTCTCTGAAGTAAATTTATCTGGATGGTTTCCAGTTTTTATTGCATATTGCTCTGCAGGTAAACCGAATGAATCCCAACCCATAGGGTGTAGTACATTATATCCTTGCATTCTTTTCATTCTTGATAAAATATCTGTTGCAGTATATCCTTCAGGATGTCCTACATGTAGACCTTGTCCAGAAGGATAAGGAAACATATCTAAAGCATAGAATTTAGGTTTTGAAAAATCCCATACATCTGTTTTAAAAGTTTCATTTTCGTTCCAAAAATTTTGCCATTTTTTTTCTATTTCTTGAAATTTATATTCCATTTAAGCATCGTCCCTTTCATTGATAATAATGATTTATAAATAATATTTGCACAATTATACTACATAAATAAAAAAAAATAAACCCTCATAGCAAAAAAATAGTAGCTAAGAAGGTTTATTGTATTATTTTGTTATTTTTGCATTTTCTTCTAAAACTGAAGTACAATGTGGACATCTTGTTGCATGTATGTCAATTTCTGATAAACAGTAAGGACATTGTTTTGTAGTTGGAGCAGCAGCTTTTTTAGGTTTTTTTCCAAGATTTATTAATCTATTAACAAGTCTTAATAAGATAAATAATATTAAGGCCATTATAACGAAATTAATTACTGCTGTAATGAAATGTCCATAGTTAATGTATTGATTTGTATTAAATATTTGAAGTCTACCACCAAATTCGGCTCCTCCAATTGAATTAATTAATGGATTAATAAAATCATCAGTTAATGCATCAACTATATCTTTAAAAGCAGCTCCTATGATTACACCAACAGCTAAGTCCATTACATTTCCTCTAAGTATAAATTCTTTGAATTCTGAAAAAAATTTTTTTATCATAAATATTCCCCTTTCATTAATTATCCATAAATATATATTATAATAAAATGTTGAAAAATGTCAATAAATATCGCTAAAATATAGAAAAATGCTATTGATTTAATCGAAAAAATGTGATAAAATGGCACTGTTGAGAAAAAATAGCATTCTGCTATATTTTCCTTACTTACATGAAAAATGTAGGTTTTATATCCATAAGGAGGTGAACAGAATAATGAATAAATACGAAAGTGTTATCATTGTTAAACCAACTGTTGATGAAGAAGGAATGAAATTATTAATTTCTAGATTCACAGATTTAATTAACAATGATGGTAAAGTTGAAAAAGTTGACGAATTAGGTAACAAAAAATTAGCTTATGAAGTTAAAAAATTCGAAGAAGGAATATATGTTGTATTTTATTTCGAAGCTAATCCAGACTTAATTGCAGAGCTTGAAAGAAATTTCAGAATAACAGATGAAATTATAAAATTCATGACAGTAAAAAAAGATTAATAATGAAGGACTTTAGTTCAGACTAAAGTAATGGTGAAAAATATGAACAAAGTTATATTAATGGGAAGATTAACAAGAGACCCAGAAGTAAGATACACACAAACTAATAACACATTAGTTGCTTCATTTTCTTTAGCAGTTAATAGAAGATTTGCTCGCCAAGGAGAAGAAAGACAGGCAGATTTTATAAATGTTGTTGCTTGGAGCAAAACAGGTGAATTTTGTAGTAAATATTTTAAAAAAGGTCAACAAGTAGGAGTAATCGGAAGAATACAAACTAGAAACTGGGATGATGAACAAGGTCAAAAACATTATGTAACAGAAGTTGTTGCAGAAGAAGCATATTTTGCTGATAGCAAAAGAGATGGAGAAATGGGTGGAAACTCATTTGATTCTTCTTTTGGAAGTATGCCAGCAGCTGGTGCAAGTGAAAATTCAGACTTTGAAACATTTTCAGGAGATGACCTACCATTTTAATTAAAAATTAGATAGGGGGGAAATAATAAAATGGCTGATAAGAAAAATAGAAAAAATAATAGAAATAACAATATTGATGATGATTTCAATCCAAAATTCAAAAAGAGAAAGAAAGTTTGTCCTTTATGTAAAGACAAAAATTTAGTTCTAGATTATAAAAATCCAGAGCAATTAAAGAAATTCATCAATGAAAGAGGAAAAATATTACCTAGAAGAGCTACTGGAGCATGTGCATTACATCAAAGAGATATTACTCTTGAAGTTAAAAGATGTAGACAAATTGCTATGTTACCATATACTACAGACTAGTAATTAAAAGACTATAACTTTTATAAGTTATAGTCTTTTTTTATAATAATATATTAATCAATTTGTAGAATTTCTTTAGCTCGTTTTGTATCTTCATTAGTTGCAGATCTAGTATTTTCTAATGGATATGTTATTCCTAATTTTTCCCATTTGAATTTTCCTAAATTATGATATGGTAAAATATCAACTTTTTCTACAGTATTTAAGGTTGATAAAAAGTTTTTCAAATTTAATAAATCTTCTTTATTATCTGTAATATCAGGAATTAGAACTTGGCGAATCCAAATTTTTTTATTATGATCAGATAAATATTGGGCAAATTCAAGCTCTAATTTGTTTGAGTGTCCAGTTAAATCTTTACAGATTTCATCGTTTATAGATTTTATATCTAATAAAAATAAATCTGCTAGATCTATGATTTTTTTTACATTATCATTTAATATAAACATTCCAGATGTATCAATGGCTGTGTGTATATTATGTTTTTTTAATTCAAGTAATAATTCAATTACAAAATCTTGCTGAAGTAAAGGATCTCCGCCACTTAAAGTTACTCCACCACCGGATGATATAAAATAATTTTTATATTTTAAAACTTTTGATAAAATATCTTGTACAGAATATAGATTATTTGATTGCGTATTCCATGTATCACGGTTGTGACAATATTTACAACGTAAAGCACATCCTTGAAAAAAAACGATAAATCTAATTCCAGGGCCATCTACTGCACCGAATGTATCAAAAGAATGAATTTTTGCTAATAGTTTTTCTTCCATAATATTATCCTTTCTTGAATAGTATAAATATATCATAATAATTTATTCAAATCAATTAAAAATACTTAAAAATCAAATAAAAAAAGGCTTTGAATATTGCCAAAATATGGGTAAATTGATATAATTACACTATATATTTAGAAAGGAAAATTTTATGAACGAGAGATTAAAAAGAATAATTACAGTTGGTTTTAAAATTATTGCTGTTTTAACTATTATATTTTATGCTTATTCTATAACACCGAAAACATTTCAAAATGATACTTTTTATACTATAAAAATAGGAGAGCATATTTCAAATACGACGGAAAATGTAACAGATTTATTGCCTTGGAACAAAGGATTGGATATGAAGGATCCTTTTTCAATGCATGAGTTACCATATACATATCCTCATTGGTTTTATGATTTAATAACATATAAAATTCATAACGCATGGGGATTGCAAGGAATATATGTTGCAACATGCATATTAGCTATAATTTTAGGTTTATCAATATACTTTGTAAATAGAAAATTAAATGGAAATTATGCATTATCATTTATTATAACAATTGGAACTTTGTTTTGCCTGAAAGATTTTATAGCAGCAAGAGCTCAGTTAGTTACATTTATATTATTTGTATATACTATTTATGGAATAGAGCAATTTATAAAGAGCAAAAAGATAAGATATGCAATATTACTACTAATAATACCAATACTGATTGCTAATATGCATTGTGCTGTTTGGCCTTTCTATTTTGTACTATATTTACCATATATTGTTGAATATATTTTTATGAAGGTTAGATCAATAAATTATGGCAATTTGTTCAGGAAAATTAAAATTAAGTTTAAGAAAAATAAAATTAGTAAATTACAATTAAATATTGAGAAAAATAAAATAAAGAAGGATGAGGAAAAATATCATCAAAAATTAAATAAATTGTTTGAGAATTCATATAAAATTGAATTTGAACAGAGAAAAAATACAAAATGGTTAATATTAATTTTGTTAATTTGTATTTTTACAGGTTTATTAACTCCAATTAAAGAAACACCATATACGTATTTGATAAAAACAAATCAAGGAAATACCACACAAAATATTAGTGAACATTTACCTCTTACTTTAGCAAATGATGAAACAATGATGATTGTTTTTGCAGGAATTATAGGAATACTAGTTTTTTCAAAGTCAAAAATAAAATTAAAAGATTTCTTTATGTTGTCAGGTTTGGTGCTTCTGGCATTTTTATCAAGAAGACAAAAATCGATGTTGGTTTTAATAGGAAATTTTATTTTAGTAAGAATGTTAATAAATGTGTTTATTAATATAAATAAAACAGTTAATCCAGGAAATAAAATTAAAGATTTAAAAACAATTTTTGAAGTTACAGGAGTTGCTTTAATAACAATTATAACATTTTTAGTTTCAGCAAAATCAATTGTGAATTCAAAAAATGATCAATATGTAGACGAGTCTTCATATCCAGTTGCTGCTGCTGAATTTATTAATAAAGAAATAATTCCTAAAGTTGGAAAAGAAAATTTAAAATTATATAATGAGTATAATTATGGAAGTTATTTATTATTTTCAGATATTCCAGTTTTTATAGATTCAAGAGCAGATTTATATGCTCCAGAATTTAATGGACAAAAAGATGAAAATGGAAATTATATAGGCAATGATATATTTACAGATTTCTTGGATATATCTAGCTTAGCTGTTGATTATGAAAGCAAATTCGAAGAGTATGAATTTAATTATGCAATAATGTATTCAAATGCAAAGTTAAGCTCTGTTATTGAAAGAGATAATAATTATAGAGCTATATATGATGATGGTGATTTTGTTATATATGAAAAAGTGAATGATTAAAATTTTAAGGATGAAAAAATATGAAGAAAATAAAGTTTTTTGCTTTGATTATTATATTAATAATAATAGATCAAATTAGTAAATATTTGGTAATATTGAATATAAAGAATATGTCAAAACAAATAATTCCTAATATTTTAGATTTTACATATTGTGAAAATAGAGGGATGGCATTTGGCATGGGAAGTGGACATGTTAAAATTGTATGTGCTGCTACATTAATTATAATAATTGCAATAATGATTATAATTAATAAAAATTATAAAAAAATCAATAAGTTGGAATTAATAGGAATTGCTAGTATTATTGCAGGTGGAATTGGAAACTTGATTGATAGATTTTTTAGAGCGTATGTTGTAGATTTTATAGATTTTGGCAGAATAGTGGATTTCCCTGTGTTTAATATAGCAGATATATGTGTGGTATTAGGAGTATTTGTAATAGGAATTGGATATATATTAGATAATAGAGGTGAAAAAGTTGAAAAAGATAATCGTTGATGAGAATGATAATATAAGAATAGATGCATATATAGCAAGTAAAAATAGTGATTTATCGAGAGCTACAATTCAAAGATTATTAGATGAAAGCAATATAACAGTAAATGGAATTTGTAAAAAGAGTTCATACAAAGTAAAATTAGGAGATTCTATAGAAATAAATATTCCTGAGCTAAAAGAAACAAAAATTGAGGCACAGGATATACCTGTTGAGATTGTTTATGAAGATGATGATATAATTATTGTAAATAAACCTAAAGGGTTAGTTGTACATCCTGCTAATGGAAATCCTGATGGAACATTAGTAAATGCAATAATGAATATATGTAAAGATTCTTTATCTGGTGTTGGAGGAGAAAAAAGACCAGGAATTGTCCATAGATTAGATAAAGATACTTCTGGTTTATTAATTATAGCTAAAAATGATAAAGCACATTTAAAGATGAGTGAACAAATAAAGAATAGAGCAGTGAATAAAAAGTATATAGCTTTAGTTAGAGGAATAATAAAAGAAGATGAAGCAACTATTAATATGCCAATTGGAAGAAGCAAAGTTGATAGGAAAAAGATGGCTGTTGATAGAAATGGTAAAGAGGCAATAACACATTTTAAAGTATTAAAAAGATATGATAATTATACTTTGTTAGAAGTAAAAATTGATACAGGAAGAACTCATCAAATTAGAGTTCATATGGCAGAGATAGGACATCCTGTGATTGGTGATGAAGTATATTCTAGTGGGAAAAATGAATTTAATATAAAAGGACAAATGTTGCATGCTAAAAGTTTAGATTTTGAGCATCCAATTACTGGAAAAAAGATGCATGTGGAAGCGGATATACCAGAATATTTTAAAGAAGTAATCAAAATATGTGATAGTAGGGTGGTGTAGAAGATGGCAGAAATGCGATTACAGAAATTTTTGTCAAATGCAGGTATATGCTCCAGAAGAAAAGCCGAGGAGCTAATAGTAAATGGAAAAGTTAAAGTAAATGGAAGAATCGTAACAGAGCTAGGAACAAAAGTAGATTCAGAAAAAGATGAGATAATATTTAATAATAAAAAAATTAATACTATAAATGAATTTAAATATATTTTATTAAATAAACCAGTAGGATATGTTACAACAGTTAAAGATCAGTTTGATAGACCAATAGTTTTAGATTTAATAAAAGATTGCAAAGAGCAATTATTACCAGTTGGAAGATTAGATATGTATACATCAGGTGCTTTAATATTAACAAATGATGGTGATTTCATATATAGTGTAACACATCCAAAAAATGAAATAGAAAAGACATATAATGCAACTGTACGCGGAATAATTACTATAGATGATGTTCAAAAACTAGAAAAAGGTGTAGAAATTGATGATTATGTGTCTAGTCCAGCAAAAGTAAAAATATTAAAATTGGATAATGAAAAAAATCTATCTAGATTACAAATTACAATACATGAAGGTAAAAATCGTGAAGTTAGAAAGATGTGTGAAGCTGTTGGCAAAAATGTAGTAGCATTGCATAGAGCAAAAATTGGAAATTTAGATGTAAAAAATTTAAAAATAGGCCAGTGGAGATATTTGACAAAAGAAGAGGTAGAATATTTTATAAAAAATAAAAGTAATTAAATCTTGTAAAACAGAAGATTTAATTATATAATTATGAAGAAAACAAAAGATAAGGAGATAGTAGAATGAAATATCAGAAATTTGTTCCTGAAGGTTGGTTTATTGAAAATAAAACAATCAATGGGAATGTATTAGAAAAGGCTATAGAAAATCAAGAAATTTTGGAAGCAAAAGTTATTAAATGTGATGAAAATTTTAACTTACATGTTCAATTTGATGATAATAAGTTTGGAATTATTAATAGAAATGAAATTGAATTAACAGCTTCTAATATTAATCAAAACTTTAAAGAAAATATAAGTACAAGTAAAGTAAACAAATATGTACAATTTAAAGTAAAAGGAATTGATGAATCTAATAACTATATACTATCTAGAAAAGATGTAGAGCAAGAAGCAATGACATGGATTAAAGATGAAGTTCAAGAAGGAAACATATTGAAAGGTATAGTAAAAAGTATACAACCATATGGAGCTTTTATTGAAATAGGTGGGGGAGTTGTAGGACTTCTTCATATAGAAGATATGTCAATAGCCAGAATAAAGACTCCAAAAGAAAGAATGAGAGTCGGACAAAAGATTAATGTTATGGTTAAATCCATAGATAAAACACAAGATAAAATAATTTTAACATATAAAGAATTATTAGGTACATGGGAAGATAACATTAAAGGTATTGAAGAAGGAACAACTATAGAAGGTAAAGCTAGAGAAACAGAAAAATCTAAAAATGGCATTTTTATAGAGCTTAAACCAAATTTAGTAGGTCTTGCTGAATATAAAGATGGTATTGAGTATGGACAAAATGTAAATGTATATGTTAAAAAAATAATACCAGAGAAAAAGAAAATTAAATTAATAATTGTATAAAAGACTTTTAGGAGGTAATTAAATTGGTTGAAGATAACGAAATAAAAGCAGTGACATCACCATTCGCAATTAGGGAAGGTGAAATTAAAGTATTTGATGGCAAAGATGGATATGTATCAATGAATCAAATAGTTCAAAGAATTAATTTAGGACATATTAATGATTTACATTTTAAAGTATTATCATTAGTAAATGAATTTGAATTTATAACTTCTAGACAATTATTTCAATTGTTAGAGATTAATGGATTTGACCCAAAGACTCAGGATAAATTAAATGGAAAGTTAGATCAATTAGTTAAAGCTAAGATATTAACAAGATATTATTTTAATTCTGATGATGGAAAAGGTATTTATAGAATATATTGCTTAGAAAAAATGGGAAAATATTTGCTTAATTCAAGAGGAGAAGAATGCAAATGGCAACCAACAGATAATACAAAACCAGTAGCAATGATTAAAAAGAGATTAGCTGGAAATCAAATAATAATAGCTTATTTAAGAAAAGTTAAAGCTTTTGATAGCTATACACCAAAGCCTGCAATAACAGCTAAAGGATTAGGAAAAACATTTAAAGCAACAGGGGGATGTATTAAATTAAGTAAAAATGAAAAGTCTTTAGATTTTATTTTCGAAGTTATAAGAAGAGAAGATGATTGGGAAAAGAAGTTTGTTGATAAAATGAAATTCTTTAAAGATTTTTATGAAAACTTTGTTCCTGGTGATTCTGGATTTAAAGGAATGCCACAATTAATAATAGTTTGTGAAGATGATAAACATATAGCAGAATGTTTCAAAATAATAGTAATGAATGATTTATTAATTAGTAAGATAAAATTATATTATACAACAGATTTAAAGCAAAATGATGAAAGTTTAGGAGAATCATTAGTTGAATTCGTAATGAATGAAGAAACTGGAAAATATAAAATGAAAAATACTAAAATTAAATTATTAGATTAATAAAAAAATATCAAGGTTAAAACCTTGATATTTTTTTTAATTCTTTTTAGAATTTTTTGAGTTTGGATTATTTATTATTGCAGTTCCTTCTTCAGGACTTCCGAAAATAGAAGTCTCATTATCTGTTGAACGTATAGGATCTATTTCAAATTCAGTATCATCATCTGTAACGAATGTAGGTATAGAATTTTTCTTAGTCTTCTTTTTTTCTTTTTCTACTTCATTGTTTGATATACCATTTGTAAATTTAGCAAAGTTAAGTTTTATTTTTGATTGCTCTTCTTTATATTTTGAATCTATAAAGTTAAGTTTTCCGGTACCTACAATATTTTTACCACTACCATCACGTATTTTGTAAATACATTCTTTAAATTTAATTGATTGAACTTTTCCAGGTTTATAGTTTGGCTTTTTATCAGATTTAATACCATTAAGAGTAGTTGTGTATTCACCTTTAACAGTATCATAATTTTGACTGTAAGTCCATTCAGATTTTTCACCAAGCTCTTTAGACCACCAATCATTATCATCTGGCTCGTTATTACCAAATACTACTTTGTGAGCACAGTTTGCAATAATTGTTTTTCTATGTTTTTTATTGTCAGCATTTAATTGATCTAAGTTTTGAACAGATATAACTGTACCAACTCTATATTTTCTATATAAAGTGAATATAGGATCTGTAGAGTCACATACAAAATCAGAAAATTCATCAATATATAAGAAATGAGGTAGTCTTGTTGATTCAATTCCTGGTCTTCTTAATACAGCATGTTGCATTGATAAAATAAAGAATAATCCAAATGCTGTGTGTGCTGCACTTCCTAAATCTCCACGTCTTGTGCATAAGAATGTGAAGTCTCCGTTTGATAATGCTTTATCAAAATCTAAGTTATTTTCTTTTTTACATAAGATATTTTTAATTCCTGGATATCTTAATAAATTATCTAATTGTGTAGTTGCAGAAGAAATATATTTTTCTGTTTCTGATCTGCAAGAACTTGTATTATAAAAGTTTTTCTTAAAATAAGAAATTAAAATTGCAAATTTTTGTGAAAGTTCTTCATCTTTTTCCATTTCTTCAGACATTTCTTGGATTAAGTCGAAGTTGTTAAATGCATTAAGCATGTCTTCTAAAGTTGGAATTTCACCATCATGCATTCTTGGATACATGATTTTCATTAATATTGATAGGTTTTCAATAGCTTGTGTTGAAAAGTTTGCTTGAACACCTAAATTTAAATCCATATCAGCTTTTGTTGTACTGTGTAAACTTTTTAGTACAGTAGAAATAATTATTGATGTTTGCAAAGGATTATCATATGCAAATGGATTTAATCCTGGTGAATCTGGTAAATTAGGATCAACCAAATTAACTTTTATATGATAATTTTTTGCTACTTTTAAAACACGTGATATAGATTCAAAATCAGGAGAGATATAGGTTAAACCAAGATCTCTATAAATAAGTTTATCATCAGATGTATTATAAATCATTTTTTTCATACAAGATTTATATGTTCCAGATTTATTAGAATCTGTAGAAAGCATGTTTAATGAAAAGTTATCATTCAAATAATCATTATCATAAGGACAATTTAAGCTTGCTATTCCTGATTTTAAGGCTGCAAAACCAAATTCTTTTGCTGTTTTGTTGAAGAAGTTTTTCTTTTCAATATCACGTGCAATCATTGGTTCAAATATTAATGATGTTTTTCCAGATCCGGATACACCAACAACAAGCATTGATTCAAAACGTCTATCTTCAGCAATTTTTACAGATTTACCAGTCTTTTTATCAGTACATAAAGTTATTTCACAACTATAATCTCCAGTTGTAGTTGATTTTTTATCAGTTAAATTTATTCCAGCATAATCATAGATTGATTCTCTTATATCTTTTGTATCATTTATTTTAGCCATTAACCATTTAATCAAAGGATAGAATGATATAAGTGGCAAATATAATGAAATACCACGTAACGCAGGGGCTATTAAACTAGAATATTCTGTTGCTATTTTTACATAGGATGGCATTGATAATAATAGTAACCAGCATCCAGAATTTAGTATTTGATTAGCCATTGACAAAACTAATAAATATAGTGAAATTACATATAAGTAGAAAAACGATAGTTTAGTATCTTGTGATTTTGCAAATTTTGAACTGCATGAGAACAAAAATGCAAAAATCGGACAAGCAAAAGCTAATGTATATTTAATTGGTCCCCAATAAGAACATCCTATTCCTGTGAAAATCATAAGTAGTATTTCGACAACTCTATCGACAGTTATGTATATGGTTATTAGAGTTAGTATATAAGTTAAAAAAGTATTACGATCTGTTTTTAATAACTTTAAAAATTTATCTAATAATTTCAAGATTTTCACCACTTTCAAATAAAATAAATATTACCTTTATATTATCCTATAAATCGCGCAAAAATTCAAGTCTTTTGGCAGAATTTGTTAATAAAAGTAGATAAAAAAATAAATATTTTCTTCTTATTAATATATATAACAAAAAAACAGATAAATTCATTAAAAAAATTGTGATGCATATATATGTGAAAAAAGGAAATGAGGTTTAGATGAGAGGAAGCATAATTAATATTATTTCATTATTAGTATCACAGGTTTTTGTAAAAGTATTTGGATTAGTATATAAATTATACTTAGCTAATAAAGCAGGATTTGGTGATGTAGGAAATGCTATATATAATTCTGGGTATCAGATTTATGCATTATTATTAACAATTTCATCAATAGGTGTTCCTAATGCTGTAGCTAAAATTATTGCTGAAAATAAAAGTGATAAAAAGAAAACTGCAGAAATATTAAAAGGAGCTTTGATAGTATTTTCAATTGTAGGAGTAATAGGATCATTAATATTATTTTTTGCTTCAGGTTTTATTTCAAATAAATTATTGAATATTATAGAAGCTAAAAAATCAATAATAGCATTATCTCCAGCTATTTTTAATGTATGTATAATTTCTGTATTTAGAGGATATTATAATGGAATAAATAAAATAAATATTACAGCAAAATCTCAAACAGTAGAGCAGATATTTAAAACGGTTTTTACAATTGTATTAGTAGAAATTGCATATGTTGTGTCTATGTCCAATACTGAGATAATGGCTGCTTTTGCAAATTTTGCTACTACTTTAGCAACAATGTTAAGTTTAATATATTTATATAATAAAAATGATTTAAAAAATGTAAAAGCAAATTTTAAATTTAAAAGTGCTATAAAAATATTGTGTGTTTCTATTCCAATATCATTAAGTTCAATATTATCATCATTAAATAGAAACATAGATTCTGTCACAATAGTAAGATATTTAAGAAGATTTATAGGGGAAAATAATGCTAAAGTTCAATATGGAATTTTAAGCGGCAAAGTTGATGTTATAGCAAATGTACCGATTTCATTTATTATAGCAATAGCAACTACGATTATTCCTAAAATATCAGAATTGAAAATCAATAATGAATATAGCAAAATAAAAAAAATTACAGAGCAATATATAGTAACAGTAATATTAATAATGTTACCATGCATCGTGTATTTGATGTTTTTTTCTGATGAAATTTTAGAGCTTTTATTTAAGAATGCAAGTGGTAATCTTTTATTAAGATTAAGCTCTATATCAATAATATTTATTGCCCTAGAGCAGGTGATACATTCTGTATTACAAGGAATTGGCAAAATTTTTGTTCCTATGATGTCATTAACTTTAGGAATAATTTTGAAAATTTTCTTAAATATTAAATTTTTAAATGTGGCACCAGGAGAAAGCTTTTTTGCAGGGATAAATGGTGTATGTTTTGCTACAGTATGTTGTCATGCATTAGCATGTACTATAAGTTTTATAATTTTGGAAAAAAATTTAAAAATAAATTTTAATTTTTTCAAAATTATATTGAAACCTATAATTGCTTCGTGTATAATGGCACTGTGCTTGTATTATGCATATAATTTTTTAAAGCGAATAATATTTAAAAAAGTTGCAATAATATTAGCATCGATATTTGCTGGATTAACTTATATTATATTGATTTTTTCTTTTAAAATTCTAAGTAAAACTGAAGTGCCAATAATTAAGTTATGGCCAAATTATAAAAAAGTTAAGAAAATTTAGAAAAAAGAAGGAAAAAAGAAGGATTTTATAGAAATTTGGCGAATAATCAATTATAGTAGTTTATAAATCTGCAAAAGACCGGAATTATAAAGTACATAAGAAATCAATAGGAGGTAATGAACAATGAACAAATCTGATTTAATTGCGGCAGTAGCTGCTAAAACAGGAGAAACAAAGAAAAATGCTGAAGCATCAATAAACGCAGTAGTAGATGTTATAGCAGAAACATTAGCTAACGGAGATAAAATCCAATTAGTAGGATTCGGATCTTTCGAAGTAAGACAAAGAGCTGCAAGAAAAGGAAGAAACCCACAAACAGGTAAAGAAATGAAAATAGCTGCTAAAAAAGCTCCTGTATTCAAAGCTGGAAAAGCATTAAAAGATGCTGTTAACGGATAATAATTGAAATTTATATATAAAATATGAATTCATATGATGAAAGACATAGTAAACCTATGTCTTTTTTTAAAAAATATTATTTGTAAAATTAATAATAAAGTAAATTTGCTTTATAGGATGTTTAACTAAATTTAGAAACCTCCAAAATTCATATAATACTAATACATAAGAAGATATATGGGAAAAATTGACTTTTCTGTAAAAATAAGGTATACTAATAACAGTTTTGTTTTTAAAGGAGACAGATGAAATGAATGATACAAAAAACATGGTTATGGTAATAATAATTGGTATAACTATAAGTTTATTTTTATGTTTTAATACAACAGTATTTGCAACAACAGGTACAGTAACATCAGATAATTTAAGATTAAGAAAAGAAAGTAATGCATCATCATCAATAGTTGATTTATTAGATATTAATCAAAAAGTTGAGATATTAGGTGAAGATGGTGAATGGTATAAAGTTAAAGCTAATGATAAAGTTGGTTATGTAAAAAAAGAATTTATAAAATTAAAAGAAGAAAATGTTGTTATAAATAATGAACAAAATAATACACAAACAACAACTGAACAAAATGATACTAAAGAGAATAAATCAGAAGAGCAACAAAAAGCAGAAGAAAATAATAATCAAACTGTTGCACCAGAAGTAAAAGAAGAGCCAAAAATTAAAAATGGGAAATTTGCAACAGATACAGAATTAAGAATAATGCCATTAATAAATGGTTATGTGATAAATACTACAAAAAGTGACGAACAATATGAAGTTATTAACACAGTTGGTTTATGGTCATATGTAAAAAGTTCTTCAAAAACAGGATGGGTTTTAACAGAAAAAATTACATCATTAGATTCTTCAAATCAAGTACAAGAAAATAAAACACAAGAGCCAAAAGAGGAAAAAAAGGAAGAGCAAAAAGAGGAAAAAAAGGAAGAACCAAAGGAAACTAAATATTCAAGTGTAAAAACATATTATGTAAAAGGAACATCAGTTAATGTTAGAAGTAGTGCTGATAAAAATTCTGATGTAATAAAAACTTTAAATACAAATGAATCAGTTAAAGTAACAGGAGAAATTGATTCATGGTACATAGTTGAAATTAATGGTAAAAAAGCATATATTTCAAAATCTTTATTATCAAGTAAAAAACAAGAAACAACATCTAGAAGTGAATCAAGCGTAAGTTCAGCACCACAACAAACTCAACAACCAGCTACAAATGTTCCATCTAATCCATCTGGTGAGGCAATAGTAGCATATGCTAAAACATTTTTAGGATATAGATATGTTTATGGTACAAATGGTCCAAATACATTTGATTGTTCAGGATTTGTACAATATGTATATAAACATTTTGGATATTCATTAAGTCGTTCATCTAGTACACAAGCTAATGATGGTGTAGCAGTTAGTAAAAGTAATTTACAACCAGGAGATGTATTAATATTCAGAGACACTTCAAATACAAGAGTAGGCCATGTTGGTATATATATTGGTGGAGGTCAATTTATACATGCATCAAATTCAAAAACTGGTGTAATAACATCATCTTTAGATTCTGCATCATACCAAAAAAGATATGTAGGTGCTAGAAGAATTTTATAATAAGGGGTTATTATAAAGGAGTATTTTGAAAAGAAAAATAATATCAATTACTATTAGTTTTATAATAGGTTTAATATGGGGGTTATATTTTGAAAAAAATATGGCTTCCTTTTTTTTATTTTACAGTATTATAGTTGGATTATTTTGTGTTTATATAGTAAATAAGGAAAAAATTTTTATTTTGATAAATTCTATTATTTTGATTATTTCTTTTTTATATAGTTATAATTTAAAGATATCTATTAAAGTAAAATATGAAAATATTGATAAATGTGAAGTGGTAGTAATAGGAAATATAGATAAAATTGAAATAGATAATCAAGATTATAAAAAAATAGTAATTAAAATAAAGTATTTAAATAATGATTCCCAAAAGTATTCTGGGGATAAATTAATAGTAAATATAAAAAAATGTAGTCAAAGTTTTTGTGAAGGTGATAACATTGTAGTTAAAGGTAGTTTTCAGTTGCCAGACCCAGCTAAAAACTATAAAAGTTTTGATTATAGAGCGTATTTGAAATCTATAAATATTTATGGATATATAGATGCAAATAATGTAGTAAAAGTAGGAAAAAATAATGAAATTATTAATATGTATATTAGTAGGTTAAGATTATCTATAAAGCGTAAATTTAATAAGTATTTACCTGAAGATGTGGCAAATATGTGTATAGCATTAACGTTAGGTGACAAAAATCAATTAGATAAAAATATTCAAAATGAGTTTAGTGATACTGGATTATCATATATTTTGGCAATTTCGGGGATGCATCTAAATTATATAATTTTATTTTTTTCGATATGCACAAGAATTTTTTCAAAAAGAAAGCAACAAATTATTATATGCATTTTAATAGTAGTTTTTTCTATTGTTTCAGGGTCATCATATTCAATTGTTAGGGCATGCATAATGACTGTATTGTTTTATATTTCAAAATTGATTCATCGAAAGAGTGATAGTCTTACGAATCTATGTATAGCATCGATATTAATTTTAATAAGTAATCCATATGCAATAAAAAATACAGGTTTCATATTTTCTTTTTTAGGTACGCTTGGAATAATTATTGTTTTACCAATATTACAAAAAGTTAAATTCAAAAATATATCTAATGTTTTAAGAAAAGCAGCAAAATATTACAAAAAACAAATAGATATAAGTGTATCATCCAATTTAGTTACTTTCCCTGTAACAATTTATCTGTTTAACAAATTTTATATAGGTTTTTTATTTATTAGTCCAATAATTAATATTTTTATGAGTATTCTAATGCCTATTATACTTAGTTTTATTGGGATTTCACATATTAGTGAGTTAGGGAGTAAAGTTTTATCAAAAATTATAAATTTTATAATGGAGCAATTATTAAAGATAGTAAATTTTTTTTCTAATATGGGAATTTTTAAAGTTGTATTTGTTACTCCAAATTATATTCAAATTTTAATTATGTATGTTATATGTATTTTAATAGTTATGAAGACTAACGCCAAAATAAACAATGTTAGCAAAGATATTAAAATAATTAAAAAAATTTCAAAAAGTGTTATTTCAATTTCTTTAATTGTATCAATTATTGTTTTTTTCTTAAATTTTACAGATAAGCAACTAAATATTTATTTTGTTGATGTAGGACAAGGTGATTCAACGTTTATAATTACACCGCTAAAACAAAAAATTTTGATAGATGGTGGAGGGTCACAAAATAAATCTGATAGTGTAGGAAAGCTGTTGTATAAATATATATTGAATCGAAAAACTACAAAATTAGATTATATACTAATATCTCATTTTGATTCAGACCATGTACGGTGGGGTTTTATACTTATTAGAAAATATTAAAGTTAAAAATATTGTTATAGGGAAACAATTTGAAAAATGTGAAAATTTGGAAAAGTTTTTGAAAATATTAGAGGATAATGATATTAATTTAATAATAGTGGAAGAGGGGCAGATGATACAATTAGAGAAAGATTTATATTTTGAAATACTATGGCCAAATAAAGCAAACAAAATAGAAGAAAATTGTATAAACAATAATGCATTAGTTTGCAAGTTGTGTTATAAGAAATTTTCAATGCTTTTTACTGGTGATATTGAAGAAACAGCAGAGCGTATACTATCAACAAAATATGAGAAATCCAGTATATTAAAGTCAACTATATTAAAAGTAGGTCATCATGGATCAAAAACATCGTCTACACAAAATTTTTTAGATTTGGTTAATCCAAAGATAGCTTTAATAGGAGTTGGAAAAGATAATACTTTTGGGCATCCAAATGATGAGGTAATAGAGCGATTGCTAAAAATGAAATGCAAAGTGTATAGGACAGATAAAAATGGTGAGATAAGTATAAAAATAAATAATGAGGGTGATTTTAAAATAAATAAATATATTGAATAAAAATAATAGAATATATTTGAAAAAATATGGAAACACTACTAGCAATAAAAAAAGTGGGTGATAGTGTGACGAAAAAATCTATAATAATTATTAGTATATTTTGTAGTTTTATTCTTGCTGGAAGTTTGTTGTATTTTTATATAAATGAAAAAAATAGTGAACAAATAGAAAAAAATTTTATAAATAAACAAACAAAAGATATTCAAATGCAAAATGAAAATACATTAGTAACATCAAGTAAGGAAGATATTGTTGTTAGTCCCAAGGCTAAGTTAATAAAAAGAAAATATTATAAGAAATGTGGACATATTGTAGAAGATGAATTTGATGTAGAAAAAAATATTGTAAATATGAATAAAGAAGAATTAGCAAAATATTTTTTTGAATGGAAAATTGAAGAATTTTCTGAAAATAAAATTATAATTTATAAAGAGATTGCTGATATTTGTGAAGAGCATTATATTGTAAAAGATGTTAATGGGAATGTTAATATTTACAGAAAAGACGAAAATGAAAATGAAGTTTGGATAAAAAGCACAGAATTATTAACGAAATATTTACCTGCAGAGGATTACAATAAATTAAAGAATGGAATAAACATCATTGGAAAGGAAAATTTATTAGAGCTTTTACAGGATTTAGAATAAAAAAAGATAAATGTAAACACTTTTTGTGTCTACATTTATCTTTTTACTTTACATTAATAGGACCCTTATTTATTTTTTAGTTGTATTATTATTTTTTAAATTTTCAAAATATCCTTTTGTATAAAAAGAATAAAAATACATTATTAATGAGAAGATTGTCATTCCAAGGCCTAAATAGTAAATATAAGTATCAAATCTATACTCAATATTAAAATATGCAATTACTAAAGATGATACAATAGCAATATAAAATAATACTGTAGTTAGTTTTCCATACCATTTACTGGAAACAACAAGCTCTTTTCCATAAAGGAATGATGCACCTGCAACCATTAAAATTTCTTTTAGAATAATGATAAATAATATCCATAGAGGGATAATTGGATTTCCAGCTGGTGTATGTTTTAAAGCTAATGTTATTAATATGGATAACTGAGTTGCTTTATCAGCTAATGGATCCATTAATTTACCAAAATCAGATATTAAGTTAAATTTTCTAGCAATAAAGCCATCTAGAACATCAGTTAAACCAGATAATGTTAAAAATAAAAATGCTAGTAAATATTTATCAAAAGCCATAAAAACAATAATTATTGGTATTAATATAAATCTTGATATTGTTAGAATATTCGGTATATGTTTATTCATTCGTATAAACCTCCAATTGTTATAAATTATTGTATAGCAAATTTTAAAGTTTCATCTATAAAATCTACATTAACAATTTGACCATTTTTTAATTCAGATTTTAAAATTAATTCAGATAGTTCATCTTCTATATATCTTTGTATAGCTCTTCTAAGTGGTCTTGCACCATATTTTATATCAGTTCCCATTTTTAGTAAATATTTTTTTGCAGATTCTGAAATATTTATTGAAATATCTTTATCTTTTAGTGCTTTTACTGTATTATTAAGCATTAAATCTACTATTTCAAGTAATTGTGGCTCTGTTAACGATTTAAAAGTAACAATTTCATCAATTCTATTTAAAAATTCTGGTCTAAATGTTTCTTTTAAACTATCTTGGAATTTATTATTTATAGTATTATCAATATTTCCAAATCCGATTGAATTAGTATTTAAATTTGATCCAACATTTGAAGTCATTATGATAATAGTATTTTCAAAATTAATAGTATTTCCTTGACTATCTGTAAGTCTACCATCATCTAATACTTGAAGTAATAAATTAAATATATCAGAATGGGCTTTTTCGATTTCATCAAAAAGTACTATTGAATAAGGTTTTCTTTTTACTTTTTCAGTTAGTTGCCCAGCATCATCATATCCAACATATCCAGGAGGCGCACCAATTAATTTCGCTGCAGAATGGCTTTCCATATATTCAGACATATCTACACGAATTATTGAATTTTCATCTCCAAACATTTCATAAGCTAAAGCTTTTGCTAATTCAGTTTTACCAACGCCAGTAGGACCAGCAAAGATAAAAGATGGTGGCCTTTTTGTAGTTTGCAAACCAGCTCTATTACGTCTTATAGCTTTTGAAACAATTTTTACAGCTTCTTCTTGACCAATTATTCTTTTATGAAGATTACTTTCCAAGTTTAATAGTTTTTGTGTTTCTTCTTCTGTAATTTTATTTACAGGTATTTTTGTCCAACGTTCAATAACAGCAGCAATATCTTGAACAGATAAAGAAACTATTTTCATTTTTTTATTTAATTTATCTATTTGATCTAATAATTTGCATTCTTTCATTTTTAATTCAGCAGCTTTTTGATAATCTTCAGTAGAGTCTGCCTGAGCTGCTTCTTCTTTTTGCTCTTGAACTTCTTTTAGTTCATTTTTTAATAGCTCTAATTCATATAAATCTTTATTATCAAGGTTTATTTGTGAGCATGCTTCATCTAAAACATCGATTGCTTTATCTGGTAAAAATCTATCATGAATATATTTTTCAGACATAATAACAGCTTGGCGAATTACATCAGTAGAAATTTTTACTTTGTGAAAATCCTCATAATATTTTTTTATGCCTTCCAATATATTTACAGCATCAGCACTAGATGGCTCTTCGACTAGAACTTTTTGAAATCTTCTTTCTAATGCATTGTCTTTTTCAATATATTTTCTATATTCTTTTAAAGTAGTAGTTCCAATTAATTGAATTTCACCATTAGATAAAGATGGTTTTAAAATATCAGCAGCATTCATAGAATGTTCTGCATCACCAGCACCGATAATATTATGAATTTCATCTATTACTAAAATAATATTTCCACAACTTTTGCATTCATCGATAATAGCTTTCATTCTAGATTCAAATTGACCTCTAAATTGCGTACCAGCAAGAACAGAAGTCATATCTAAAAGGTAAACTTCTTTATTTAATAGCTTAGCAGGAACATTTCCAGTAGCAATTTTTATTGCTAGACCTTGAGCTATAGCTGTTTTACCAACACCTGGTTCACCAATTAGGCAAGGATTATTTTTAGTACGTCTATTTAAAATTTGAATTACTCTATCTAATTCAGTATCTCTGCCAACAACTAAATCTAATTGATTATTTTTAGCTTTATCAGTAAGGTTAGTTCCAAAGCTGTCTAAAGCCTTATGTTTTTTATTAACTGCTTTTTTTTCTGTTTTAACTTTTTTATTAGAAGTTGCAGATTCTGTTTCTTTAGTATTACCAAATAATCCAGAGAAAATAGAACCTAAGTTATTTGAATCTTCTGAATTTTCTTCAAATTCAGGGCTTTCAGACATATCATTAAACATAGACTCAAATTGCTTAGACATATTTTCTAAATCACTATCAGACAAATTAGCTTGCTTAGCCAAAGCGTCTAAAGGATTTAAGCCTTGCTTTTTAGCACATTCATAGCATAATCCTTCCATTTGTGTTGGGTCATTTGATTTATTTACAAATATTACAGCTGCATTCTTTTTACAAACTGAACATAACATATTATATCTCCTATCATACATAAATATAGTATATAATACATTAAAAAAATTTGTTAGTCAAGGGGCAAAGGGTGGAAATGGGGACGGTTCTTTTTTCCACTTTTTTTAGAGCTAAAATTTTAGTAAAAAGTGGAAAAAAGAACCGTCCCCATTTCCACTAATAAAAATATGTTGAAAAAAAAAAAATTTTGTAATATGATGTAAATAATTTAATTGAAGGGTGGAGAAAAAAATGAGTGTCAATGATCATAAATGTCCGGCATGTAGTGCTGAATTAAAATTTGATCCTACATCACAAAAATGGATTTGCCATTATTGTGGATCAGAGTATACATTGGAAGATTTGAAAGAAGTTGAAGCTAAAGTTGAGGAGGTTAAACCAAAAAAAGCAGCTAAAAAGACAAGTTATAATAGTTATAATTGTCCTGATTGTGGTGCTGCTATTGTAATGGATGAGAATACTTCTGTTACAGAGTGTGTATATTGTGGAAATACTGCAATTATAACTGAGAGATTAGAGGGAGAATTTGCTCCTAGTAAATTAATTCCTTTTAAAAATACAAAAGAGCAGGCCATCAATGCTTTTTTAGAGTATAAAAAAGGAAAATGGTTTATGCCAAAGGAATTTATAGATAAAAATCGTATTAATAAAATTTCAGGAATATATATACCTTTTTATTTGTATGATGTTGATGTTTCATCAAAAATTAATGTTGAAGCTGCAAAAATAAAGCATTGGAGCGATAGCAGATATAGATATACACAAACAGATATTTATGAAGCTAACAGAGAAGGAAATATGTCATTCGAAAATATACCTACAGATGCGTCTAAAAAATTCCCAGATGATATTATGGATTCAATAGAGCCATATAATTTCAACGAATTAACAGATTTCGATTCATCTTATATATCTGGATTTTTATCAGAAAAATATGATTTATCATTAGATGAATTAACTGAAAGAGCAACTAAAAGAGCTGAACAAACTGCAAGAGATACATTATTAGCTGATGTTGTAGGATACACAACAAAAAAAATTGTAAATTCAAATGAAGTGTCAACAAGAAAAGATTCTTCAAGATATGTGCTTTTACCAGTATGGATGTTAAATGTAAAATATCAAGATAAAATGTATACATTGGCTATGAATGGTCAAACAGGTAAGTTTATAGGTAATGTTCCTATTTCATGGGGAAAAGTAATTAAATTCTGGTTAATATTTTTTGCAATAGCAGCAGTTATAGTAACTGTTATTAATATGTTAATGGGAAATCAATAATAAAATTTTTTAAGGAGAATTAAGGATATGATAATAATAAAATCACTTTTGATAGCTGCTGTAATAGCAACAATTATTTGTGCAATAATATGGGTAAAGCATAGACCTGTTAAGGTTGCTAAAAATGCTACATATTATTTAGATAAAAATACGGTTAATATAACATATAGGCATGATCGTTTTATAACATCAAATACTCAAAGGATACCAATCAATAGAAATTAACTAGAAAGTATGTAGAAAAAACCTAAATAAGAAAAGGAATGATGGTTAATTGGCAAAAAAATTAATTATAACAGAAAAGCCATCTGTGGCAATGGAATTCGCAAAAGTTTTAAATACAAATGGAACACGTAAGAATGGATATATAGAGTCAAATGAATGGATAATCACATGGTGTGTAGGTCATTTGGTAACCATGTCATATCCAGAAAAATATGATGAAAATTTAAAATTCTGGAGGTTAGACACTTTACCATTTATTCCAAGTGATTGGAAATATGAAATAATACCTGCTGTGCAAAATCAATTTAATGTAGTTCAACAATTACTACAAAGAGAAGATGTGGAAGAAATATATAATGCAGGTGACTCTGGACGTGAAGGAGAATATATTCAAAGATTAGTTTTTATGATGGCAAAACCAAATCCTGCTGCAAAAATGAAAAGGGTTTGGATAGATTCTCAAACAGAAGATGAAATTAAAAGAGGAATAAAAGAAGCAAAAGATTTATCGGAATATGATAGTTTATCAGATGCAGCATATTTAAGAGCAAAAGAGGATTATTTGATAGGGATAAATTTTTCAAGATTACTTTCTATTATATTCGGAAGACGAATAGCACAGAATATAAATGAAGAGAAAGTTTCAATTTCAGTAGGAAGAGTTATGACTTGTGTTCTTGGTATGGTTGTTTCAAGAGAAAGAGAAATTAATAATTTTGTTAAAACTCCATATTATAAAATAATAGGAGAATTTGGAGAAAATAATAGCTCTTTTAAAGCAGAATGGAAAGTTTCAGAAGAGTCAAAGATGTTTAATTCTCCATTATTATACAATGAAACAGGGTTTAAAAAAATAGAAGATGCACAAAAATTTATATTATCATTAAAAGATAAAAAAGCCATTGTAAAAGATGTTAAAAAAACAAAACAAAAAGAAAATGCTCCATTATTATTTAATTTAGCTGAAATACAAAACGAGTGTACAAAACGATTTAAAATAAAACCAGACGAAACATTAGAAATAATTCAAACTTTATATGAAAAAAAATTAGTTACATATCCAAGAACAGATGCCAGAGTTTTATCAACTGCTGTGGCTAAGATAATTACCAAAAATTTAAATGGAATTGCAAAAGGATATAAAGATGAAGAAGTTCAAGGTTATATAAAACAAATGCAAGATGAAAAATATTCTACAGATATTGTCAAATCAAAGTATGTTAATGATAGTAAGATTACAGATCATTATGCAATAATTCCAACAGGACAAGGATATGAAAACTATGAAGCTCTAACAGATTTACAAAAACAAGTATATAAAGTAATTGTAAAAAGATTTTTAGCAATTTTTTATCCACCAGCTGAATTCAATAAGATATCAGTAATTGTAGAAATTGATAAAGAGCAATTTTCTGCTACTGGTAAAGTATGTACAAAAAATGGATATTTAGATATAGCTAAACCACAAAAAGATAATGCAAAAACAAAATCAGATGGTGAGAATAGTGATAATAAAGAATCAAAAGAAGAGAATGTTTCACAAGATTCTAATTTAGAAATATTAAATAATTTGAAAAAAAATTCAGAAGTAGGGATTATAAATTTTGAAACAAAAGATGCTGAAACTTCTCCTCCAAGCAGATATAATTCAGGATCAATTATTTTAGCAATGGAAAATGCGGGAAAACTAATAGAAGATGAAGAGCTAAGAGAACAGATAAAAGGTGCTGGAATAGGGACAAGTGCAACTAGAGGAGAGATAATAAAAAAATTAGAAAAAATTAAATATATTAATATAAATGAAAAAACACAAATAGTAACACCAACAGTAAAAGGAGAAGCAATATATGATGTTGTTAATACATCAATGCCAGATATGCTAAACCCAAAATTGACAGCAAGCTGGGAAAAAGGTTTGGATATGGTAGCGAAAAAAGAAATCAAATCAGATGAATTTATGAAAAAGTTGGAAAGTTATGTAAAAGCAAAAATTAATAAATTAGTATTGAGATAGTGGAAATGGGGACGGTTCTCTTTTCCACTTTTTACATTTTACAAAAAAGGTAGGTTAAAATTATAATCTGCATAATTTTAAAGGAGGAATATATATGTTTACAATAGGATGCCATTTATCTGCATCAAAAGGTTATTTAGCTATGGCAAAGGAAGCGGTTAGCATAGGTGGAAATACATTTCAATTTTTTACAAGAAATCCAAGAGGTGGACAAGCGAAACCTATAGATGAGAATGATATAGTTGAATTTTTAAAATATTCGAAAGAGCATGGTATTTTAATAATTTTAGCTCATTCTCCATATACATTAAATGCTTGCTCAGCTGATGAAAATATTAGAAAATTTGCTAAAGAAACAATGGCAGATGATTTAAAAAGAATGGAATATACACCAGGAAATTATTACAATTTTCATCCAGGAAGCCATGTTGGTCAAGGTGTAAATAAAGGTATTGATTATATAGCCGAGATGCTTAATGAAATTTTAACGAAAGAGCAAACTACAACTGTTTTATTGGAAACAATGGCAGGAAAAGGCAGTGAGATTGGAAGAAATTTTGAAGAGCTTAAAGCAATTATTGATAAGGTTGAATTAAAGGAAAAATTAGGTGTTTGCCTTGATACTTGTCATGTATGGGATGGTGGATATGATATTGTTTCTGATTTTGATGGTGTATTAGATGAATTTGATAAGATAATTGGCTTAGAGAAACTTAAGGCAATTCATTTGAATGACAGTAAAAATGATATTAATAGTCATAAAGACAGACATGAAAAAATAGGAGAAGGTAAGATTGGATTAGAAGCTATAACTAAAATTATAAATAATGAAAGAGTTAAAAATTTGCCATTTTTTTTAGAAACTCCTAATGAAATAGATGGTTATGAAAAGGAAATTGCTTTATTAAAGAAGCAATATAAAAGTAAATAAAATATTACAAAAGCATTACATCCGTATTACAAATATAATAAAAATGTTACAATTATATTATATTGTTGTGAAAATTATTTTAATATAGTAAAATTAACATAATAGGTAATTATGCAAAAAATGATAAAGTTAGCGGAAAAAATTTAATATTTTAATAATTCAAAAGAAAAAGTTGAGGGGATAATATGGATGAATTAAAAAAATTGGAAGAAACAAGAAAAAGTATTGAGTTAAGCATTAAAAGGCATATGGCTGAAATTGAAAATTTAGAGGATGAGATGTTTTCACCAGATGCTAATCAAACAGAAATAACTTCAGAAATAAATTTATTAAATGTAGATATAGAGAAATGGAAAAAGCAGTTAACAGATTTAGATATAAAGATTGAGGAAGCTAAAAAAACAATTGATAATAATAAAACTTTAAGAGGTACAGGAGCAACATCAACAGCACAGCATGACATTAGATGGATATTTGGAGAAAATGGAATACAAATATCTGACGATCAAGTTAAAGAATTGGCAACGAAACATCAAATTAAAATAGGTGATAAAATATATAGATTAGATTTTATAGATGGTGCTACAGATTATGGTGATAATGTTGATACTGAATTTAATATAATAGAGACGACAGAAAAAAATAGAGCCATAGAACCTGAACCAGAGCCAGTGCCACAACCTCAGCCAACACCACAGCCACAACCAATACCAGATCCAGTACCGGAACCAGTGCCAGAGCCAACGCCACCACAGCCTATAGATAGAACAACTGAATTACCAATTGATTTAGAAGATATTGCCATTGAAAAAACTGGGCTAGAAATATTTAGAGAGCAATTTAATGAAATGCCAGATTTGTTGAATAAACATGCTGCTTCAGAGAGTCCTGTAAAATGGTTACCTGGAATTGCCGGGGCAGCAGGAGCAGGAACATTAGCTTTAATAGGTGCAACAGGCCCAATAGGTTTAGCACTATTAGGAGGAGGCGCATTAGCAACTGCAATTTATAAACCTATTGTGAAAAAAATAACAGGTCAATCAAAAATTGAAAAAGAAATACAAGCACAATTCGAACAAATGGATAGCGAAGAATTTTTCAAAATGATTGAATATATGGATGAAGAAACAATAGTTACATTGAAACCACATGTAGCAATAATGAATGCAATGACTAAAGCTGCAAAAAATATATGTGAGAAACAAGCAAGCGAATTACGTAAAGAATCAGAAGCACTAAAAGAAAGAAAGGCTGAATTACTTGGAACAGGAAGATTTGAGACATTATCACCTGGTGATAGAGCTGAAATATTAAAAATAGGAGAGCGATTAAAGGAAATCGATGGCAATGCGAGCAAAACTGGTGAAGATTTGAAGCGTGCTCTAAGATTATCAAAAGAAATAAAGCGTGGAGCAGAAAGAAAAGAAAATGGATTCAAAGGAAATTTTGTTGGAAGAAAATTAATGAATTTATTTCATAAAAGAAATACTCCATCAAAGAAATATAGTGAATTTATAAATAATTATGCTGATGCAGATAGAGCAAGAGTAGAAGAAGAAGCTTTTGCAAGATATGAACTAAAAAAAGGAAATAAAACTGAGGCAGAGATTAGATTATATAATTCAGGTGAATATCAGCAAATGACAAATGAGATTCTATTAAAAAATACTGAAGTAAGATTTGGTAGATCTGTGGGAGCTGCAAATGCTGGTATAGGAGGTTCAACTGCAAGGAATATTAGTGATCAACAGGATAATACAGGTAGAAATGTTATGATAACAACAACTCTTGGATTTGGTTTAGTTAAATCATTATTAACGATTATGAAAGATGTAGAAATAGCAAATTTAAATGCAGATGAAACGGAGAAACTTGTAAATAGTACGAATAAGAAATTAGCTAGTATACAGCAAAAATTAGTAGATATAAAAAGTCATGGAAATACAAATGTGACTAAAGAAGATATAGTTGAAGCTTTAAAAGCGGAATTAGGAGATAAAGCTTCTGCTGGAGAAGCCTTAAATGTTCATGAATACGGAACTGTTTCATATACAAATTCTGGATATGTGGCTGCAGATGAAAAAGTTAACAAAATAGTTGAAAGAGCATTAAATAAATTATCAAACAAAGATTTATCAAAAGTAAGTGCTACAGATTTAATGAGAGATTTAAATAGCGAATTGGTTAAAACCGGTCAAGTATTGCAAGATGCTGGAAATAAATTAAATGGACAAACATTTATGTCAGGTGTAGATCATCAATCACAAGTAAATGCACTGCTTAGTGGATTAAAAGGAAAAACAGTACAAGGAAATTTAATAAGTGAACATGCAGATTTATTAGAGTATTTGCAAAATGTAAATACAAATGTCGATAAAGTTCAAGGGACAGGAGAAAAAATTTGTGCTGACTTTACAGGACCATTTATGATGGCTTTTAGTACATTTGTTGCTAAAGCAAGAGAATTTAAAGATAATTTTAAAGCATCAAGAAATAAAAGGTCTGGGGATAGAGCTGTTGATGATAGATAAGAATATTAAATTACATGAGAGGAATGTTTGATATGGGTTTTAAAGAAAATTTAATAGTTAATTATGAAGGAAGGACATTGGAATACAACAATGTTCAGTTATATGTTTTAAAACAATTTGATTATGAAAATCATTTATATCTATATTGTGCAGATAAGAATACAATTGGCAAAGAATCATTTGATGCATATTTTTTATATAAAATAAAGGATGATATATTTAATCATGTAGATAATCAAGAAAAATTTTTAAAATTAATGGATATTGTTTCTGGTGAAATCTTAAAAGAATTTTTTGAACAAAAAATTAAAAAGCTTGAAAATCAATAAATATATCTACAACAATAGTTGACGTAAAGCTAAAAGTATTATATAATATAGGATAAAGTATATTGCATAAACAAGAATTTGATGAAAATATATTAAGTAAATTACTTTATTGCATAGTTATGTAAAATCAAATAAAGTATATGTTTAGGAGGTCTATATGGACGAATTAAAAAGATTAGAGGAAGCAAAAAAGAATATTGAAACAAGTATCAAGAGACATAGAGCTGAAATTGAATCATTAGAAGATGAAATGTTTTCTCCTGATGCAAATCACAATGAAATAACTTCAGAAATAAGTGCAATGAATGCAGACATAGAAAGATGGGAAGCAGAGCTTAAAGATTTAGATGTAAAAATAGAAGAAAAAAAGAAAGAAATAAATGAAAAAATGCCTTTAAGAGGTACAGGAGCAGTATCAACAGCAGAGCATGACATTAGATGGATATTTGGAGAAAATGGAATACAAATATCTGATGATGAAGTTAGAGAATTAGCAACAAAGAATCAAGTAAAAATAGATGATAGAATATACAGATTAGATTTTATAGATGGTGCTACAGATTATGGTGATAATGTTGATACTGAATTTGTTATTAATTATGAAACTGTACCTGAAAAAGTTGTTGAAGAAGAGAAGATATTAGATGGAACAGGAGCAGCATCAACAGCAGAGCATGACATTAGATGGATATTTGGAGAAAACGGGATGCAAATATCTGATGATGAGGTTAAAGAATTAGCAACAAAGCATCAAGTAAAAATAGGTGATAAAGTATATAAATTAGATTTTATTGAGGGTGCTACAGATTATGGTGATAATGTTGATACTGAATTTAATATAGTTGAGATTGGAGAAAAAACTAAAGCTCAAAAATCACAGCCACAACCACAGCCACAACCACAACCACAACCACAACCTCAACCTCAACCACAGCCACAACCACAACCACAGCCACAACCTCAACCTCAACCACAACCACAACCACAGCCACAGCCACAACCTCAACCAGAGCCACAACCTCAACCAGAGCCACAGCCACAACCTCAACCACAGCCACAACCACAGCCACAGCCACAGCCACAACCACAGCCACAGCCACAACCTCAACCAGAGCCACAACCTCAACCAGAGCCAGAACCAGCACCAGAGCCAGTACCAGAGCCTCAAAGAACAAAGACAGAAAGAAGACTTGTAAGCAATGTAATTAAGTACGATATTGAAAAAGGTTATTCATTAGTAAAAAATTATGATGATGGCGAAAAAACAATAGGAAAAATTGAAAGATTTGAGAAAGCAGAAATAAAAAATGCTAAAAAACGTTATAAAGAATTAATTAAGGATGAATCTGTTAAAAAAGTTTTAAGTAACTTAGACAAGATGATGAATTCAACAAAGGAGCCAAATGAATCAACTAAAAAAGTTTTAAAAGCATTAGATGAATTAGGTTGGGAGTCGTCAGGTCGTGTAAAAATATTAAAGAGAGTTGATCCTACAATATTTAGATTTCTATGTGAGCAAGCAATAAATACAAATAACTTTGAATTACCTGTTAAATATTGTCAAGCAATTCAAAAAGGTGATGAAGGAATATTAAAAAATAAATTATTAGTAATTTCATATGATATAGATATAAAAGATAAGAAATTACCATTTTTGTTAAAAATGGCAAAACAACATAAAGAAATTGCAAGAATTAAAAAGCCAAAAAAATTAAAATTATTAATGGAAAAAATTAAAAACATTAAAAATAGTATATTTAATAAAAAATCATTACCAGAAGGAGAAGAAGTTCCTTTAATAGAAGAAAGTGCTGAGGAAAAATCTAAAGAAGAGCTTAAAGCAAGACTTCGTGAAGATAAGGCTAAAGCTAAAGAGCAAGCAAAAGAGCAAGCAAAAGAACAACCTAAAGCAGATGCAAAAGCTAATAAAGAAAGTATTTCAGATAGAATTAAGAGAATTAAAGAAGAAAAAAGAATTGATAATTTAAGAAGAATGCCAGCAGAAGAGTTTATAAAAACAATTACACCAATAGAGCAAAAGGTATATTGTTCATTAAGTAATTCTGAAAGAATTGATTTTAGAGCATTATCATCAGAAGAAAGAGAAAATAAATATCATGATATTTATGAAAAAGTAAAAGAAGAAATTAAAAAGGCAAAGATGGAAGCCAATAAAAAACCAGGAGAATTAACACCAGAGCAAAAAGCAGAATATGCTGAAAATCTAAAAGAAAAAATGGAAAATAATAATAAACCAAATGATAAAAATCAAACTGAAAAGGAAAACGAAGAGCAAATTTTAAATTAATAGTTTGAAAATCGTATAAAAACTATAAAAACTCTTCATCTTAGCATTGACTTATATATAGAGAAATGATATAATGGTAACCGTTAATATGTTTAAAAGAGCATATTAACGGTTATTTTTTGCGATTGGCAAAAAATGCAATATGACAAAATTTAGGAGGTGAAATTTAAGTGCCAACAATTAATCAATTAGTAAGAAAAGGAAGAAAAACAGGTGAAACAAAATCTACAGCTCCAGCTCTTCAACATGGATACAATTCTATGAAAAAGAAAATGACTGATAGACGTTCACCACAAAAAAGAGGTGTATGTACAGTTGTTAAAACAGTAACACCTAAGAAACCAAACTCAGCTTTAAGAAAAGTAGCTAGGGTTAGACTTTCAAACGGTTATGAAGTAACTTCTTACATTCCAGGTATAGGACACAACTTACAAGAGCACAGTGTTGTTTTAATAAGAGGTGGAAGAGTAAAAGACCTTCCTGGTGTTAGATATCACATAATCAGAGGAACACTAGATACTGCAGGAGTTAAAGACAGAATGCAAGCTAGATCTAAATACGGAGCAAAGAAACCAAAGAAATAAACCGATTTAGACTAAAGTGCAAGTGCGTATAACTTACTAAGATTAAGGTTAGTTACTTAAATTAGATATAGATTATATAGCACTTAACGAAAAAGTTTAAGAAGAAGATATAGTATTAAACTTTTTAGAGTACCTAAGATACTAGGTTTATTAGTATCAAATATTATAAGGAGGGAAGAAAAGTGCCAAGAAAAGGATATATAGCAAAAAGAGAAGTTTTACCAGATCCAATGTATAATAGCAAAGTTGTTACAAAATTAATCAACAATGTTATGTTAGATGGAAAGAAAACTGTTGCTCAAAAAATCGTTTATGATGCATTCAAAATGATTGAAGAAAAAGAGCAAAAAAATCCATTAGAAGTATTTGAAGAAGCACTAAATAACGTAATGCCAGTTCTAGAAGTTAAAGCTAGAAGAATTGGTGGTGCTACATACCAAGTACCAATTGAAATAAGACCAGAAAGAAGACAAACATTAGGATTAAGATGGTTAGTTATTTATGCTAGAAATAGACATGAAAAAACTATGTCTGAAAAATTAGCTGGTGAAATTATAGATGCTGTAGCTGGAAACGGTGGAGCATTTAAGAAGAAAGAAGATATGCATAGAATGGCTGAAGCTAACAAAGCTTTTGCTCACTATAAATGGTAAAATTTCAAACATATTAAGTAAATTAACTATATTAATATATTATAAAATTATAGGAAAGTTATATTCCTATAATTTTACATATATATGGAATAGTTCAGAAATTATTTAATAAGTGAAAATTTTACATACCAAAATAAAAGATGAAATAAGGAGGAAAATATGGCTGGAAGAGAATTTCCTTTAGAAAGAACAAGAAATATAGGAATCATGGCTCACATTGATGCAGGAAAAACAACAACAACAGAGAGAATTCTATTTTATACAGGTAAAACACATAAAATAGGAGAAGTTCATGAAGGTGAAGCTACAATGGACTGGATGGTTCAAGAGCAAGAAAGAGGTATAACAATTACTTCTGCTGCTACAACATGTTTCTGGAAAAATAATAGAATAAATATTATTGATACTCCAGGACACGTTGATTTTACTGTTGAAGTTGAAAGATCTTTAAAAGTATTAGATGGATCTGTTTTAGTTTTAGCAGCAAAAGGTGGAGTTCAACCACAATCAGAAACAGTTTGGAGACAAGCTGATAAATACAAAGTACCAAGAATGATATATGTTAATAAAATGGATATCACTGGTGCTGATTTCTATGGATGTATTGATCAAGTTAAAGATAGATTAGGAGCAAATCCTGTTCCAATCCAATTACCAATTGGTTCAGAAGATAATTTCCTAGGAATTGTTGATTTAATAAAAATGAGAGCTTTTATTCATAAAGATGATAAAGGTGTAGAAATAGAAGAATGTGATATTCCAGAGGATTTAAAAGCAAAAGCAGAAGAATACAGAGCTTCTATGATTGAATGTGCTGCAGAGCAAGATGATGAATTAATGATGAAATATTTAGATGGTGGAGAATTATCTGAAGATGAAATTAAACTTGGATTAAGAAAAGGAACAATTGCTAACACAATAGTACCTATGACATGTGGTTCATCATATAAAAACAAAGGTGTTCAAGAATTATTAAATGCAGTTGTTGATTATTTACCATCACCAGTCGACATTCCAGATATCAAAGGTGTTGATTTAGATGGAAATGAAACAACTAGAAAAACAAGTGATTCTGAACCATTTGCAGCTTTAGCATTCAAGATTGCAACTGATCCATTTGTTGGAAAATTATGTTTCATAAGAGTTTACTCAGGAACATTAGATTCAGGATCAACAATATTAAATGCAAATAAAGGTAAAAAAGATAGAATCGGAAGATTACTTCAAATGCATGCAAATCATAGAGAAGATATAGATAAAGTTTATGCTGGAGATATAGCAGCAGCTGTTGGATTAAAAGAAGTATCTACAGGTGATACATTATGTGATCCAAGTGCTCCAGTTATTCTAGAATCTATGGAATTCCCAGAGCCTGTTATTGATATAGCTATTGAGCCAAAAGACAAAGCTAATAGTGAAAAAATGGGTATAGCTTTAGCAAAATTAGCTGAAGAAGATCCAACATTCAAAACACATACAGATCAAGAAACAGGACAAACTATCATTGCTGGTATGGGTGAATTACACTTAGATATCATCGTTGATAGATTAAAGAGAGAACTCAAAGTTGAATGTACTGTAGGTAAACCACAAGTTTCTTACAAGGAAACAATTAGAAATACAGTTAAAGTTCAAGGAAAATTCGTACGTCAATCAGGTGGACATGGTCAATATGGTGATGTATGGATTGAAATGGAACCATTAGAGCCAGGTTCTGGTATTAAATTTGAGAGCAAAATCGTTGGTGGTGCTGTTCCAAAAGAATATATCAAACCAGTTGAAGAAGGAATTAAAGAAGCTGCAGAAAGCGGTATATTAGCTGGATACCCAGTTATAGACTTCAAAGCTACTTTAGTTGATGGTTCTTACCATGAAGTTGACTCTTCAGAAATGGCATTCAAGATTGCTGCATCTATGGCATTTAAAGAAGCTTGTAAACAAGCTAAATCTGTTATATTAGAGCCAATCATGAAAGTTGAAGTAACAGTTCCAGAAGAATACATGGGAGATGTTATAGGAGATATTAACTCTAGACGTGGTAAATTAGAAGGAATGGAAGCAAGAAGTGGAAATCAAGTTATCAGAGGATTTATTCCATTATCTGAAATGTTTGGATATGCTACTGACTTACGTTCTAAAACTCAAGGTAGAGGAACATATTCTATGGAACCTTCACATTATGAAGAAGTTCCAAAGTCTGTATTAGATACAATAGTTTCTAGTAGAGCAAAAAAAGACTAATTTTTAGTAAAAGTTAATTGTAAGAATAAGATATAGTAAATATAACTTATTCTTACAGAATTAAAAATATCTAAAAATACTTGCATTTTTTATAGAAATATTATAAAATGCTTTTGAAAAAATTGTTATTAATTTTTTAATAAAATATAAATATGGTGTAGAAAATACACAAAATTTAAAGGAGGAATTTTAAAATGGCTAAGGAGAAATTTGAAAGAAGCAAACCACACGTTAACATTGGTACTATTGGTCACGTTGATCATGGTAAAACAACAACAACAGCAGCTATTACAAAATATTTAAGTTTATTAGGAAAAGCTAAATTTGAAGCATACGATCAAATCGATGGTGCTCCAGAAGAGCAAGCAAGAGGTATTACAATTAATACAGCTCACGTAGAGTATGAAACAGATAACAGACACTATGCTCACGTTGACTGCCCAGGACATGCTGACTATGTTAAAAACATGATCACAGGTGCTGCACAAATGGATGGTGCTATATTAGTTGTTTCAGCAGCTGATGGACCAATGCCTCAAACAAGAGAGCATATATTACTTGCTAGACAAGTTGGTGTTAAATATATAGTTGTATATTTAAATAAATGTGATATGGTTGATGATCCAGAATTATTAGAATTAGTTGAAATGGAAGTTAGAGACTTATTATCAAGCTATGATTTCCCAGGAGATGATATCCCAGTAATCAAAGGATCTTCATTAAAAGTATTAGAAAGTTCATCTACAGATCCAAATGCAGCAGAATATGCTCCAATGAAAGAATTAATGGATGCTGTTGATAGCTATATCCCAACACCAGAAAGACCAGTTGATCAACCATTCCTAATGCCTATCGAAGACGTATTCACTATTACAGGTAGAGGTACAGTTGTTACAGGTAGAGTTGAAAGAGGAACAGTTAAATTACAAGATGAAATTGAAATCGTTGGATTATCAAATGAATCTAAGAAAACAGTTGTTACTGGTGTAGAAATGTTCAGAAAATTATTAGACCAAGCTGAAGCTGGAGATAATATCGGTGTTCTTTTAAGAGGTATTCAAAGAGAAGAAGTTGAAAGAGGACAAGTTTTAGCAAAACCAGGAACAATACATCCACATACAAAATTCACATCACAAGTATATGTATTAACTAAAGAAGAAGGTGGAAGACATACACCATTCTTCACAAACTACAGACCACAATTCTATTTCAGAACAACAGACGTTACAGGTGTTATCGAATTACCACAAGGTGTAGAAATGTGTATGCCAGGTGATAACGTAGATATGACTATAACATTAATCACACCAATCGCTATCGAAAAAGGATTAAGATTCGCTATTCTTGAAGCTGGAAGAACAGTAGCTTCAGGAGTTGTACCTGACGTTATTGAATAATAAAGCTAATAATAGCAAGGGTTACAGAAATTTGTAGCACCTTGCTATTTTTGTATTTCCCACATAATTCCCATATATAAAATATTATTTATAAAAAAAAAACAGGAAAATTAAATTTTCCTGTTTTTTATCTTTAGGCTAACTCCACAGCTAAGCTGAGGGAGTTCCATAACACTTATAGTTATGAGAGTTGTATCAAAAAAATGATATAATACTTTTAAGTTTGATGTCTTAAAAAATAAAATAACAAAGAAAGTGATTCGTATGACAAGTTCATACACAGATAGTTTAGTACATACAACATATGAATGTAATTGCAGTATTATAGGTTTAAAATAGATATGTCACATGTAAATTGAAAATAAAATATTGAAAAAAGAGTTTTTTGGTGTTACAATGTTGTGAATAGTAAAAAAATATACATAATAAGAAATCTAAAAATATACAATAGCATAATATTTAATTAATACTAAAGATAATATTTAGCTAGGTGCTTGTGGAGAGAGACTACAAGGTAGAATTAATATAGGAGGTAGAAAAATGAACCAATACCAAGTAATTGTTCAGTTAGACTTATAGACATAAACAATGATTTTTGGTATATCTACGAGCCATAAAAAGTTGAGCAGATAGTCTTACAATAAGGATTATCTGCTTTTTTATAGGAGGAATTAGTATAAAATGTATAAAAATAAAAAAATAATATATATTTATGGAGCTAGTGGTGCAGGTTCCACTACATTAGGAGAGGCAATTATAAAAGAGAATAATGGTGTTCAGTTTGATACAGACTATTATTTTTGGAAACATTATAATGAACATCAAAAAAGAATGGATGATATGATTAATGATATAAAATCATGCAAAAGCAATTTTATGGTTATTACAGGTAGCTTTTGGAATTGGAAATGTGATTATTCTGAATTAATAGATTATATAGACTATTATGTAAGAATAGTTTTGAATCACAATATTAGAATGGAAAGATTATTAAAAAGAGAAAAAGAAAGATATGGTAGTAGAATTGATTTAGGTGGAGATTTATATGAAGTTAATAAACAAAGAATTGAATGGGCAAATAATTATGATAATGGAGGAATAGAAATAAGAAGTTTAAAATCACATATGTATTATGAAGAAATTTATCATATTAAACCAATTATTATAGATTCAGCTAATAGTGTTAATGAAAATGTAAAAACAATAAAAAAAATATGGAGGGGAAATGAATAAGTTGGGATATGGGTTATCTAAATTACCGACAAAATCAGATAATACAATCGATGAAGAAAAATCAATGAATCTTATAGAATATGCTTTGAAATGTAAAATTAATATTTTTGATACATCGCCTTTTTATATGAATGGACAAAGTGAATGTATTGTAGGGATGACACTAAAAAAAAATAAACAATCTCAAATTATTACAAAAATTTCCTTAAAAGAAATAAATGATAAAGAAGATTTTTTGCGAGTGTTTAATGAGCAATTACAGAAATTGAATAGAGAATATATAGATTATTACCTGATTCATGGATTTGATAATAATAGAATTAATAAGTTTAAAGATATTAAAATAAATCAATGGTTAAACGAACTAAAAAATAGTGGGAAAATTAAAAATATAGGTTTTTCTTTTCACGGAAAATTAAATTTAATAAAAGAAGTTATAAAAATTTATAATTGGGATGTTTGTATGGTTAAATTTTCACCTTTTGAAGAGAATTTTGAGATTGGATATAATGGTATAAATTTATTAAAGGAAAACAAAATAAAGATTTTCATAATGCAACCGTATTTTGGTGGAATTTTTACGGATTTAGTAAAAAAAATAGATGAGAAAAAAGGAATGTTTTATTCTATATGGGATAATTATAAAATGGATACGATATTTTTTGGAACAAAGAGTATTACACATTTAAAAGAAAATATTGATATTTTAAATGATTATTATGATATAGATAAAAAAGAACAAGCTTTAAAAGAGTTTAATAAAGTAAAGGAAAATTACATTTCTAATAAAACTATAAAGTGTGATGGATGTAGTGAATGTATTTGTTGCGAAAAAAAATCGCAATTCCATATATATTTATAATATATAATGTTTTTAAAATTACAGGAAACCAGAATAAATTTATACATGATTATGAAAATATAGTAAAAAAACATGGAAATTTCCGGAAATATTTGTGATAATTGTGGGGAATGTATAAAGAACTGTAAAAATAAAATAAATATATCAGAATATATTAAAAATATACATAAAGAGTATATTGAAATAAAAGATAAACAATAAATATGATTTTATAAAACGAATGCATGATAATATTTTATAAATATGATTGCTGATAAAACTATTGAAGTTGAAGATGGCGAAGTAACAGTTTTTCACGGGAATTATGAAAAAAAATAAATAATACAGTCATGCAAGATTATATTACATAGTTTTTATCATAATCATGTATACTTAGTCATAGTTTTACCACAAAAAAAGCCAATAACTTGAAATCATGAAGGTTACAATCGATTTACAGCTCACATAAAAGGAGTAATAAAAAAACAGGAAAATTTAATTTTCCTGTTTTTTTATTAAATTATTTGATAGTTACAATAGTTACACCCATTTCACCTTCACCAAAAGTTCCTAATCTAAATGAAGAAACGTGAGGGTGATTTTTTAAATATTGATGTATTCCTTGGCGAAGTTTTCCAGTCCCTTTTCCATGCACTATTCTAACTGTTTCAAGATTTGACAAAGCTGAGTCATCTAAAAATTTATCAATAATAAAAATTGCATCTTCAACATTTTGTCCAATAACATTAATTTCTGTTGTAGCTGTTTTAGATTTTAAGTTTTTTGAAGAAATTTTAGTAGTAGATTGTGTATTTTTAGTTGCTCCTTGTTGTTTCAAAACTACTAAATTATTAATAGTAACATTCATTTTCATATTACCAATTTGAATTTGAACTTCATTTGATTTATTAGGATTACTCAATAAAATTCCTTCTTGATTTAAAGTTTTTACTAAAACATGCATACCTATTTGAAGGTCTTTAGGAGTTTCAGATATTTCAGCATTACTATTATTTTCAGCAGATGAAATATCCTGAATATTTTCATTAAGTTTATTTCTAAGTAAATTAGCATTTTTTAAAGCATCAGAAGTTTCTGTTTTATATAATTGATTTAAATCTGAAATTATAGAGCTAGCATTTTTCTTAGCATTTAATAAAATTTCTCTAGCCTGCGATTTGGCTTTTTCAATTATTTCGTTTTCACGAGTTGTAAGAGCATTTAATTTAGTATCTAGTGATTTTCTTAACATTTCAATTTGATTAGAATTTTGTTTAATTAATTCTTTTTCTCTTTCAATTTCAACTTTATCGTCATAGATATTTTTAATTAGCTCTTCTAAATTTACAGTATCATCTTTCATTAAGGATTCGGCTCTTTTTAATATAGAATCAGGCATTCCTAATCTTTTTGTTATAGCAAAGGCATTGCTTTTTCCAGGAACACCAACTAATAATTTATAAGTAGGTTTTAAATGCTCTATATCAAATTCAGAGCTTGCATTTTCAAAGCCATTTGTTACAAGTGCATAGTTTTTTATTTCTTGGTAGTGTGTTGTAGCAAGTGAAATTGCACCTAAGTTGTGAAAATATTCTAAAATACTAATTGCTAAATTAGCTCCTTGTAAAGGATCTGTGCCAGATCCTAATTCATCAACTAAAACAAGACTTTTGGCAGTTGCTTGTTTATAAATATCAATAATGTTTAACATATGTGAAGAAAAAGTACTAAGAGATTCTTGAATACTTTGTTCATCTCCAATATCTGCAAAGACATTATCAAATACACAAAGTGAGCTACCATCTTTAGCTGGAATGTGAAGTCCACAATAAGCCATTAAGCATAATAATCCGGTAGTTTTTAGGCAAACTGTTTTTCCTCCAGTATTAGGTCCTGTAATAATAAGTGATGTAAATGATTTACCAATTTCTATATCAATTGGTATAACTATATGTTTATCTATTAAAGGATGACGAGCTTCTTTTAAATCTATAATTTTTTCTTCATTTATAATAGGCTCTATACAGTTATTATCTTGTGAAAACTTAGCTTTAGCGAATATTAAATCAAGATTACCAATTGCATCAATCGATAATTTTAAATTATTAACAATCGGATATATAAGTTCAGAAAGATTTTTTAATATTTTTTCAATTTCGATATTTTCTTCTAATTGTAGGCTATGAATTTGATTATTCATTTCGAAAATAGAAATAGGCTCTATAAAAACAGTAGAACCACTATATGACATATCATGAATAAAACCTTTAATATTGTCCTTATATTCGATTTTAACAGGAATAACATATCTATCATTTCGTATAGTTATGATTGGATCCATCAAATATTTTGAATAAGATGACGAATGTATGTATTTATTTAAAGTATCTTTAATAGAATTTTCTAAAGATAGTTTTTTTCTACGAATATTATGCAATGTTGAAGAAGCTTCATCAGAAACAGTGTTTTCATCGATAATTGATCTAAAGATGGTATTTTCTAAATCAGTATTTGAATATAAAAGTTCAAAATAATTTGCAATACAGTCATATTTAGAGCTATCTTCTACTGATGAAAAATAATTTTTTAATTCTTTAGAGATTTTTAAAATTTTTCCAACAAAAAGTAAATTGCTACAAGAAAGTGTTGAGTTACTTGATATTAATTTTAATAATAAAGAATGATTACTTATTTCTGCAATTGGAGGTTTTCCAGAAGTTGTAATTAATTGAGATGCTTGTGTAGTTTCTGATAAAGTATGTTTTACCTCTAATATATTGTCTGAAGGTTTTAGTGATTGAGCTAATTCTTTTCCAATTTCTGTTATACAATAAGTTTTTAATAAATTTATAATTATTGGTAATTCTAATTTTTGAAAATATTTTTCAAACATGTTTTTCTCCATTTCTAAATTTAATATTATACAATAAATAGTATCATAAAATGTGCGATAAAACAAGGTTTAGAAGTGTAACTGTATTTTATGTAAAAAGAAAATTAAATTTTAATTGAAAACAAATTAAAAATGTGATATTATTTTTTTGAAGATATTGAAAGAGGAAGTAAAAGTGAAAATTAATATTGTGATGGTAGAGCCTGAAATACCACAAAATACAGGCAATATTGCGAGAACTTGTGCAATAACAGGAGCAAAATTGCATTTAGTACATCCATTAGGATTTAAAATAGATGACAAATCTTTAAAAAGGTCAGGGTTAGACTATTGGGATAAACTTGATATAGAAGAGCATAAATCGTTGGAAGATTTTTTAGCTAAGTATAAACCAGAAACTAATAACATGTTTTTTGCAAGTACAAAAGCAACTCATTGTTATTCTGATGTAGATTATTCAAAATATGATGAAGTTTTTGTTTTATATGGAAAAGAAACAAAAGGTTTGCCAGAAGATTTATTAAAAAAATATATTAATCAAACAATTCGTATTCCAATGAGAAATACACTTAGATCATTAAATTTATCTAATTCTGTTGCAATTATAACATATGAAATGTTAAGACAAATTGGATTTGAAGATTTAAAAGAAACTCATGAGGATTATTGGGAATAAAAATATACAAAGGAGGAATAAAAAATGAAAGAAAAATTAGGTAAAACTGTTGTTGATGGGAAAATAATTGATTTGGATACAGCAAGTCTTGAAGAATTAGAAAATAGCTATGAAAAGATAAAAAAACAAGAAGAAGATATCCAAAACAGAGTTTATAGAATGCTTGGACTTAAAGAAAAAAAGAAAAAAGTTGAAGAAAAAGTTGAAGAAGACGAAAGATAAGAGGTGAGTTTTATGGAAAATAAAGATCAAAAAGAAAATTCAGAAAATATTAATTTTAAAGAGCTAATTAATTTGTTAAATCAATTAAAAGTATTAAAAGATCAAAGAAGAGCATTGGAGCAAGCTATAGCAGAAAAGAGAAGAGAAAAAATTAATGAGATGATTGCAGAAAGTGGAAGTATTTATCAAGGGAAAAAAGCTGAGATAAATAGATTACAAGAGATATATAAAACAGCTTTAGAAAATGCCCAGAATACGTATGGTGAATATAAAGATGAGCTAAGAGCACAAAAAGAGCAATATGAAAGTGAATTAGTGGGATATGAAGGAGATTTAACAGAATCAAAAGTAAAATTAAATAATCTAAAAAAAGAGCCTTTTGTTAAGCAGTATGAAGAAGTATATAATAGAAATTACAATATAAGAATGAAACTTATAAAAAAATTAGATAAAACTAATGATGAGGTTGAAATAAAATATTTAAAATCAGAGATTAAAGATATTAATGAAACATTAAAACGTAATAGAGAGAGCTTTTATAAAACAGATGTAGGAAAATCTTATAAAGAGCTTGAAGATAAAAAAATAATGGCTGAAGATGGAATTTATGCTACTAAAAATAATATAGCTGAAGTTAATGAAAAAGATGAAAATTTAGATAATGATTATAAAGAATGGGTAAAGAAAATAGAAAATTCTAAAAAAGAAAAAATCGGAATGGTAAAGACAAATAAGCTTCAAACATTTATTGGGGGTATTAGAGCTAAATTAGGAATTGGAAAACATAAAGAAGAAAAAAATGTAAAAGACACCTTAAATTCTGCAATAAATGTTGCGAATAACTTTATTAATAGCGTTAAAGAAAAAGGCAAAAATGCAATGATGAATGTTAAGAATGTAGCAGATAAAGGAATGGATAAAGTTCAAACATTTGCTAAAAATAGAGAATCAGATGTAATTAGAAAATTAACTCAATTAGCAAAAGATAATATCCAAAAACAAACAGAGAAAAATAAAAAATTGGAAGAAAAGAATCATGGAGGAGTAGAAATAGGATAAAATAGCATAAAAGTCTTGATTTTTTTTAATAAAAATAGTATAATAAATATGCTTAATAAAGATGACAGAAGAGTGGGAAAAAATCCCACTCTTCAATTATTGTATAAGGAGGACATAGTATTGGCAAATATAGAAGAAAAAATTGAAAATAGAGTATCTCCAATCATAGAAGATTTAGGATACAAACTATATGATGTTCAATATGCAAAAGAAGGAAAAGATTATTTTTTGAGAATTTTTATTGAAAAAGAAAATGGAGAAATAGATTTAAATGATTGCGAAACAGTTAATAATGCGATAACAGATATTTTAGATGAAGATGATTATATAAAAGAGCAATATTTTTTAGAAGTTTCATCCACAGGTGTGGAGAAATTGATTAGAAAAGAAAAGCATATGCAAGAAAATTTAAATGAAATAGTTACTATAAATTTATTTAAACCAATAGATGGAAGTAAAGAATATATAGGTAAATTAACAGAATTTAATGATCAAATTTTAAAAATAGAATTGGAAGATGAAACAATTTTAGAATTAGAAAGAAAAAATATATCATTAATAAAAAAATATTATGATTGGAATAAATAAGGGGGAATTATAAAAAATGAAAAAAGAAGAAAAAGCAAAACAAAGCAAATTAATAAATAGTAAGGAACTAATATTAGCATTAGAAGATTTAGAAAAAGAAAAAGGAATTAAAAAAGATTATATGTTGGAGTCAATAGAAACAGCTCTAGTTACAGCATATAAAAGAAATTATGATTCAAATTCAGAGAATGTCAAAGTTGTTATGAATTCTGAAAGCGGAGAAATACATGTTTATGCTGAAAAATTAGTTGTTGAAACAGTTGAAGATGACAAAATAGAAATCAATTTAGCAGATGCACAAAAAATTAATAAGAAATTAACTTTAGGAGATACTGCACAAATAGAAATTATACCAAGGGATTTTGGAAGAATAGCAGCACAAACTGCTAAGCAAGTTATTATTCAAAAAATAAGAGAAGCATCAAGAAATGTTTTATTTGATGAATTTTCAGATAGAAAAGGTGAAATTGTTTCTGGATTAATTCAAAAAGCTGATAGTGGAATTGTTGTTGTTGATTTAGGAAAGTTAGAAGGAGTTATGCCTTTAAAAGAGCAAATTGCTACAGAAACATATAAAGTTAATGATAAGATTAGAGCTTATATTATGAATGTCGAAAGAGGAGTTAAAGGTGCTCCACAAGTAATTATATCAAGAGCAAATGCAGATTTTGTTAGAAAATTATTTGAATTAGAAATACCGGAAATATTTGAGGGAGTTATTGAAATAAAAAGTGTTTCAAGAGATCCAGGTAGTAGAAGTAAAGTTGCAGTATATTCTCCAGATGAGAACATTGATCCAGTAGGATCTTGCGTAGGTCAAAAAGGTATAAGAATTCAAAATATAATTAATGAGTTAAGTGGTGAGAAAATTGATGTAATAGAATGGAACGCTGATCCTTCAATATACATATCAGCAGCATTATTACCAGCTCAAGTATTAGCAGTTGATATAAGTGAAGATGAAAAATTTGCACAAGTAATAGTTCCAGATGATCAACTATCATTAGCTATTGGAAAATCAGGTCAAAATGTTAGATTAGCAGCTAAACTTACAAATTGGAAAATTGATATAAAAAGCGAATCTCAATTTAGAAAAATGATAGAAGAAAAGAATGCAGAAGAATATGCTGACACAGAAAACGATGAAGAGCCTATAGAAGAATAATATTAAAAATTTGTATGAATACAATAGGAAGTGATTAAATTGAAAAAAATACCACAAAGAACTTGTTTAGGTTGCAATGTTCAAAAAAATAAAAATGAATTGATAAGAATAGTTATGAATAAAGAAGGCAAAATTTTTATTGATAAAACTGGTAAAGCTAATGGTAGAGGTGCATATATATGTGATAATCCAGAGTGCTTAGAGAAATTAATAAAATCTAAAAGATTAGAAAGAAATTTTGATACAACAATAAATAGTGAAATTTATGAGGGGTTACGAAATGAAATTATAAAGAAAAATTAATATTATGGGGGTGAAAGCTATTGGCAAAGATTAAAATTCATGAAATAGCAAAAAAATTAAATCTAACCAGTAAAGATGTTTTGGAGAAAGCATTAGAATTAGGGATTGATGCTAAAAGCCATTTAAGTTCAATAGAGGATAATGAAGCAAAGATATTGGAACAAAAATTAACTGAAAAAACATCTAGCAAATCTAAAATTGAAAGCAATCAACAAGGAAAGAAAGAAATAAAAAAGGATAAGGAGAAAAAGAAAGAAAGTACTCCTGTGATTATAAGAAGAGAAGTTATTCTTTCAGAAGAAAATAATCAAGAAAAAGAAAATAAGAAAAATGAAAATAAACAAAATATAGGATTTGTTGAGAGAAAGAAAAATCAAAATTATAATATAGTTTATAGAAATAAACAGCAAAAACCTATGACTGTTAATGAATTATTTGGAATAAAAGATAAGAAGAAAGAAGAAGAGCAAAAGAAACAAGAAGAAGAACGATTAAGAAAAGAAGAAGAAGCTAAGAAAATAGCAGAAGCTAAAAAAATAGCAGAACAAAATGAAAAAGAGCGAAAAGAGCTTGAAAACAATATTATAAAGGAGAAAACTGAAAAAACTGAAAATATAAATATGGATGCAACAGTTAAGAAAGAAATCAATAAAAGTGAAAATAGCTATGAAAGCAGAAAAAATTATAATAATTCTATGAATAATAGATATAATAATGATGGAAATAACAAATATAATAACGATAACAGAAATAGCAGATTTAATGCGGATAACAAAATTAATAATAGATATAATGCTGACGGCTCTAATAAATTTAATTCAGATCGAAACAATAAATATAATAACAACGGGGAAAGAAAGTTTAATAATAGAGATGGAAATCAAGTAAATAATAATTATAAGAATAATAGATATAATAATGATGGAAATAACAGATTTAATAATAATGGTAGATACAATAATAATCAAAATAAAGCTTTAGATGATAAGGGGATTGATAAAAATATCAAAAACATTATGTCTACAGAAATTGTAGAAAAAGAGTCTCAAAGGGATTATACAAGTAAATCTATAGATAAAGCAAAACAAAATAAATTTGAAGAAAATAAAGCTAATATCAATGCTAAAAAAGCAACTAAAAATAGAAAACAAGATAGATTTTCTGAATTTGATGGTGGAAAATTAAAAGATTTAAAACAAGTAGATAAATTATCTCATATGTTTAATGAACAAGATGGTGGAATGCTTGATTATTATGATTTGACAACTGAAAGAGGAAAAAGAAATAAGAAAAAAATAAATAAAAATGATGAAGAAAGAAATAAACAAAAAATATTCCAATTAACAGAAATCACAATTCCAGAAAATATATCTGTTAAAGATTTAGCAATTGAGTTAAAGAAAACTAGTGGAGAAGTTATTACAAAATTAATGAGTCTAGGAATAATGGCTACAATAAACAATGATTTAGATTTTGATACAGCTTATTTAGTAGCAAGTGAATTTGGAGTTAATGCAACAAAAAAAGAAGTTGTAAACGAAGAAGATGTATTATTTGATGAATCAGAAGATAGAGATGAAGATTTATTACCAAGACCACCAGTTGTTGTTGTTATGGGTCACGTTGATCATGGTAAAACTTCTTTACTTGATGCTATTAGAAAAACTAATGTTATTGAAGGTGAAGCAGGTGGAATTACACAACATATAGGTGCTTATAAAGTAAATGTAAATGGACGTGAAATTACTTTCTTAGATACACCAGGACATGAAGCTTTTACAAGTATGAGAGCAAGGGGGGCTCAAATTACAGATATAGCTATATTAGTTGTTGCCGCTGATGATGGTGTTATGCCTCAAACAGTTGAAGCTATTAATCATGCTAAAGCAGCAGAAATTCCAATTATAGTTGCTGTTAATAAAATAGATTTACCAAATGCCAATATAGATAAAATTAAACAAGATTTAATGCAATATGAATTAGTATCTGAAGAATGGGGAGGAGATACAATATTTGTTCCAATATCTGCTAAGAAAGGTTTAAATATTAATAACTTATTAGAAATGGTATTATTAGTTGCAGATATGAAAGAGCTAAAAGCAAATCCTAACAAACAATCAAAAGGTGCTGTTATCGAAGCTAGATTAGATAAAGCTAAAGGTCCAATTGCATCAATACTTGTTCAACGTGGTACTTTAGATGTTGGTGATACAATTGTTGTTGGTACATCTATTGGTAGAATTAGAGCTATGAAAAATGATAGAGGTCAAAGCGTAAAAGAAGCTGGACCATCAACTCCTGTTGAAGTTATGGGATTGACAGAGCTACCAGAAGCTGGTGATACTTTCTATGAAGTTAAAAATGAAAAAATGGCTAAACATTTAATAGAAAAGAGAAAACTTCAAGAGAGAGAAAAATCATTAAATAATAATAGTGTTGTTACATTAAATAATTTATTTGAAAAAATGGCTAGTGATGATTTAAAACAATTAAACTTAATTGTAAAAGCAGATGTTCAAGGTTCTGCAGAAGCTATAAAACAATCATTAGAGAAATTATCAAATGATGAAGTTAAGGTAAAAGTAATCCACTCTGTAGCTGGAGCTGTTAATGAATCAGATGTTCAACTTGCTAAAGCAGCAAAAGCTATAATCATAGCATTTAATGTTAGACCTGTTGGATCAGCTAAAGAAGTGGCTGAAAAAGAGGGAGTAGAAATAAAACAATATTCTATAATTTATAAAGCTTTAGAAGATGTTGAAGCTGCAATGAAAGGATTATTAGATCCTATATTTGAAGAAAAAGTTATAGGTAATGCATTAGTAAGACAGACATTCAAAGTTTCAAGTGTTGGAACAATTGCAGGATGTTTTGTAACAGATGGTAAAATTGAAAGAAATGCTGGAGTTAGAGTTATTCGTGAAGCTGTTGTTATTCATGAAGGTAAACTTGCTTCATTAAAGAGATTTAAAGATGATGTTAAAGAAGTTACAAAAGGATATGAGTGTGGATGTCAAATTGAGAATTATAATGATCTTAAGGAAGATGACGTTATAGAATTCTTTGTAATGGAAGAAGTTAAAAGATAATTTGTGGTTGGGACAGGAGTTGATATAAAAATTATCTCCTGACCAATTAACAGTTAAATAGAAAGGAAAGCGTATGGCAAAAAACGAAACTAGGTTAAATAGAATAAATGAAGAGCTAAAAAAAGAGATTAGCCACGTACTAACATTTGAATTGAAAAATCCAAATGTTACAGGTTTATTAAGTGTAACTAGAGCTAAGATAACACCTGATTTTAAATATGCAAAAGTTTACGTAAGTGTTTTAAATTCTAAAAATCTAGATAAAACTATGCAAGGATTGAAAGACTCAGCTGGTTTTATAAGAAGTCAAATAGCAAAAACAATTAATTTAAGAATAACACCAGAGCTAGTTTTTGAATTAGATGATTCTGTTGAATACGGAATGAGAATTGATAATATATTAAAAGAAATTAAAGGTAAAAATAGTTAAAAGAAAGAAGGATACATGGGAACTTTAGAGGAAATTTTTGAAAAGATTAAAAATGCTGAAACTATTGTTATTTTGACACATGAGAATCCTGACGGTGATGCAGTTGGAAGTAGTTTAGCATTGTATAATGGATTAAAATTTTTTGGTAAAAATAAAGTAGATGTAATAATACCAGAATGTCCAAAAACATTTTTATTTTTGCCAGGAGCGGATGAGATAAAAAAAGAATCTGATATCGAAAATTATGATTTAGCAATTGCTATTGATTGTTCAAATATAGAAATGCTAAATGGAGGAGATAGATATTTCGAAAATGCAGATAATACAGTTGTTATAGATCATCATAGCACTAACACAATGTATGGAGATCTTAATTTTGTAAATCCAGATGCTCCTGCTTGTGCAGAAGTTATGATTGTAGCATTAGAAAAGTTTGAAATGGAAATCGACAAGAGAATAGGTACATGTTTATTAGTAGGAATTATAACAGATACAGGTGGATTCAAATATCAAGGTGTTACAGCAGAAACATTTGAGTTTGTAGCAGAGCTTCTAAATAAGGGGGTTAATGTTTCTGATACATATAGAAAAGTCTTACAAGTTAAAACAAAATCAGCATATGAGTTAGGAAGAATTGCTAATAATAGATTAGAATTTTTAGAGGATGGAAAAATAGCATTTACATATTTAACTTTAGAGGATTATGAGAATTATAATGCTAGTTATGGAGATCATGAAGGTATAGTTGATTTTGGTAGAGATGTAGAAGGTGTTGAAGTTTCAATTTTCATTAGAGAAATAAAAGGAAAAGGCTTAAAAGTTTCATTAAGATCTAACGAAAAAGTGGATGTTGATGATATTGCTTTATTATATGGAGGAGGAGGCCATCCAAAGGCAGCAGGTTTTTCTACAAATGATGATTTTGAAACAATAAAATTTAAAATAATAAATGAAGTAAAACGAAATTTGGAATAAAGGAAAATTATGGATGGAATAATTATTATAAATAAGCCGAAAGGTTTTACATCAAATAATATAGTAAATAAGGTAAAACATTTGCTTAATACAAAAGTGGGTCATACAGGAACGTTAGACCCAAATGCAACAGGTGTTTTGCCTTTACTATTAGGCCAAGGGACAAAATTTTCAAAATATTTAATAAATCATGATAAGAAATATTGTGCTGAACTTAAATTAGGAATTAAAACTACTACTGCAGATATAGAAGGAGAAGTAGTCGAAGAGCAAAATATTAATAAAGATATATTTGATAAGGCATATATAAATGATATATTAAATAGTTTTATTGGTAAGCAGATTCAAACACCACCAGTTTATTCTGCAATAAAAATAAATGGAAAGAAGTTATATGAATATGCTAGAAATGGTTTGGAAGTAGAAGTTCCTAAAAGAGCAATAGAAATATATAATATAGAATTAGTTGAATTTGATAAAGAAAAAAATTTAATTGTTTTTAATGTTGAATGTTCAAAGGGGACATATATTAGATCTTTATGTGAAGATATGGCAGAAAAATTAGGTACTATTGGGTATATGGAAAATCTTAATAGGCTTGTTGTAGGAAATTTTAAGATTGAAGATTCAGTGACAATTGATGAACTAGAAAATAATAAAAATGATAATGAATGGATTAAAAATCACATTATCACATTGGAGCAATTATGCAGTAGCAAAGGAAAATATATATTAAAAAATGATGATATCCATAAATTTATAAATGGTGTTAAATTGCATTGCGATTTACAAGATGGAGTTTATGCTGTTTATAATAATGATATGTTTGTTGGTAGTGGATATGTAGAGCATAAAACTATTAAAAGAGATATTGTAATAAATGAAAGGTAGGGATTTTTATGTATCTTATAGTAGGACTTGGAAATCCAGAATCAGATTATGCAAGAACAAGGCATAACATGGGTGTAGATGTTGTAAATCAATTAGCAGATAAATATAAAATTGCTATTTCACGTGAGAAGTTTAATGGATTATATGGTACAGGAGAAATTGAAGGTGAAAAAGTTATAATATTAAAACCACAAACTTTTATGAATTTAAGTGGTGACAGTGTAATTGAATTTGTTAATTTTTATAAAATAGATTTAAAAAATGTTATAGTTGTTTATGATGATATAGATACAGATCCAGGTAAAATTAGAATAAGATCAAAAGGTGGACCGGGAACGCATAATGGTATGAAGTCTGTAGTAGCTAGATTAAATTCAGAAGATTTTCCAAGAGTTAGAGTTGGAATTGGAATGCCTGAATTTAAGCATGATTTAATAAATTATGTAATTGGCAATATTAATGATGAAGATTATGAAGTTTTACAACAAGGAATACAAAAAGCTTCAGAAGCAGTTTCGTCAATAATTAAAGATGGAATAGGAAATGCAATGAATAAATATAATGGATAAATTATAAAAATTTGATATTCCTAGATATAGCGGTTTACGGAGGCAAAATGAGGGAAATTTTAATAAATAGTGACAATGAAAAAAATAATATAGTAATAACAGAAGATGGAAAAGTAATAGAAAAATATCAAGAATATAATGAAAACAGAACAATAGAAGGAAATATTTACTTAGGAAAGGTAGTAAGTGTTCTTGCAGGAATGCAAGCTGCTTTTGTGGATATTGGAGAAGAAAAAAATGCTTTTCTACATATAAAAGATATTTTACCGAAAGTAAGTGAAGTAACAGGAAATAAGAATGAAAAAATAAGTAAATCAGATATTAAAAAATTTGTAAAAGTTGGTATGCCTATTATAGTTCAAGTAAAAAAAGACAAAGTTGAGACAAAGGGTGCCAGAATTTCTACTAATTTAAATATACCAGGTAAATATATGGCAATAGTATCAAATTCAAAATTTGTTACGATTTCTAGTAAAATCGAAGATGAAAAAGAAGCAATTCGACTAAAATCAATAGTTAAGAAAAACAATAAATCAGAAAATGGATTTATTGTTAGAACTGCAGCAGTTGGAAAATCAGAGCATATTCTTGTTGATGAACAAAAATCATTAGAGCTAGTGTATGAAAATATTTTGAAAAATGCAGATAAATGTATAAAACAAAATCAATATCCAACTAAGTTATATGAAACAGGTGGTATTATAAATAAAATATTACTTGGATTAGTTGAAAATGTTGAGAAAATTATTGTTAATAACGAAAATATATTTGATTTTATAATGAATGAGTATCCAGAGGCTAAAGAAAAATTACAAATTAATAATGATGCATTTTCTGACAATATAAAGGCACAAGTTGAAAAGTTGAAAAATAGAAAAATATGGCTTAATTGTGGTGGTTTTATAACTATAGATAAAACTGAAGCATTAACAGCAATAGATGTTAATACAGGGAAATATACAGGGAATGACAGTTTAGAAAAAACTGTATTAAAAGTTAATGAAGAAGCTACTGTAGAAATTGCTAAACAATTAAAAGCTAGAGATATTGGCGGAATTATAATTGTCGATTATATTGATATGGAAGAAAAAGAAAGTGAAGAGATAATTGTAAAATTATTGGAAAAAGAGCTAAAAAAAGATAGAGCGAAAACTCAAGTTATTGGTTTTACGCCATTACATTTGTTGGAAATGACAAGAAAACATTTATATAGTAATTAATTTGAGTTAAAAAGAATTGATATGTAACTTAGAAGGAGAGATTATATGAACGTAGGATTTGTATCACTTGGATGCAGCAAAAATTTATTAGATACAGAAATGACAATAGGTTTATTTAGAAATAAAAAATTTAATATTGTAAGTGATCCAGCACAAGCTGATATAATTGTTATAAATACTTGTGGATTCATAGAGCCAGCAAAAGAAGAAGCTATTAATACGATTTTGGAGATGGCAGAATATAAAAATGACAAATGTAAGTTTTTAATTGTTATGGGATGCTTAGTTGAGCGTTATAAAGAAGATTTGCAAAAATCAATCCCAGAAGTAGATTTATTTATAAAATTTAGCGAATATGATACTATATGGGAACAAATAGAAGCGGTTATTGGTAAGTTATCTGATAGTAGTGATACTCAAACAGCAAAAAATCAATTAGATTTTATGGATAGAGCTGTTACCACAGGTGAAAATTTTGCTTATCTAAGAATTGGTGAAGGATGTGATAATAATTGTACATATTGTGCTATTCCATATATTAGAGGTAAATATATTAGTAGAAAAATGGAAGATATATTGGAAGAAGCTAACATGCTTGCCAATAATGGAATTAAAGAGCTTATTGTTATAGCACAAGATACTACCAAATATGGGATTGATTTATATGGAGAATCTAAATTAGCAGATCTATTAGAGGGGTTATGCAAAATTGATGGAATTAAATGGATTAGATTTTTATATTCATATCCAGAAACAATTACAGATGAATTAATTAAAGTTGTAAAAAATAATGATAAGATTTGTAATTATTTTGATATTCCAATTCAACATATTGCTAACAAAGTTTTAAGAAGAATGAATAGACATAGTGATGGTGAAAGTATAAGAAATGTTATTTCAAAAATAAGAAAAGAAATTCCAGATGTAATTATTAGAACTACAGTAATGGTTGGATTCCCAGGAGAAACAGAAGAGGATTTTAATGAACTTTATGATTTTGTTAAAGAAGCAAAGTTTGATAGAATGGGAGCATTTTCATATTCTAAAGAAGATGGAACTCCTGCTGCTAGAATTAAGGAGCAAATTCATCCTATGACTAAAAAAAGCAGATATAATAAAATTATGAAATTGCAAGCTGAAATTTCAGAAGAAGTTACAAAAAATTATATAGGAAAAGAGCTTGAAGTTTTGCTAGAAGAGCGTAGTTTTGATGGTAAATATTATATTGCTAGAAGTTATATGGATGTTCCAGATATAGATGGTGTTATTTTTGTGAATTGCGATGAAGAAAATTTAGAAGGTCAATTTATAAAGGTAAAAATAACAGGTAGTAGTGAATATGATTTAATTGCAGAAAAACAATAATTTAAAGCAGTTGCTAAAAAGCAACTGTTTTTTTGTTTAATATTTCTGCTATTGTAAAAAAAATAGAATAATGATACAATCCGAGTGGAATAATTATATGAAGGTAATAATATTTAAAGTCTGGCTTAAAATATGTGTAAACAATTTTTGAGCATAGCAGAAAGGATTGGTGCTGATGGATAAAAAATATGATGCAATAGTTATTGGAATGGGGCCAAGTGGAATATTTTTAGCATATGAATTAATTCAATTAAACAAAGCAAAAAATATTTTGCTAGTAGACCAAGGAAAAAGAGTTGAAGATAGAAATTGTGCAATTGAAAAATGCGGAAAATGTATAAAGTGTAAGCCTTTTTGTAGTATTACAAATGGTTTTTCAGGTGCAGGTGCTTTTTCAGATGGTAAATTATCTTTATATAATGAGGAAGATGATGATATTTATGTTGGAGGAATTCTACATGAATATATAGGTGTTGAGAATACTAAAAAATTAATAGACTATACAGATAAAATATACTTACAGTTTGGGGCAGATAAGAAATTAGAAGGTGTTGAGTATAAAGAAGAAGTTTCAAAAATAAAGGAAAAAGCTAAAAAACAAGGAATTAATTTAATTAATATTCCGATAAGACATTTAGGAACAGAAAAAGCTCATGAATTATATAAAAAATTGGAAGATTATTTAGAAGAAAATTCTATTAATATGATGTTTGAAACAGAAGTTTTAGATTTAATAGTTGAAAATAATAAAGTAAAAGGAGTAAAAGTATCAGATAATAATAATAAAGAAGTTAAAGAAATTTTTTCAGACAATGTTGTTATTGCAGTTGGAAGAAAAGGTGCAAATTGGCTAGTAGAAATGTGTGATAAACACAATATTGTTACAAAATCAGGTTGTGTTGATATAGGAGTTAGATATGAACTTCCGGATAGCGTAATGAAGGACATAAATAAATATATGTATGAAGGAAAATTTATTGGATATCCACATCCATTTAAAGATAAAGTTAGAACGTTTTGTCAGAATCCTAGTGGTTTTGTTTCTTCAGAAGTTTATGATAATAATCTAACTTTAGTAAATGGACATTCATACAAAGATAAAAAAAGTAATAATACAAATTTAGCTATATTGGTTTCACATAATTTTACGTATCCATTTAATAAGCCAATTGAATATGGTAGAAATGTTGCAAGAAATTTGAACGAACTAGCTGAGGGAAATGTTATAGTACAAAGATTGGGAGATATTTATAGGGGGAAAAGAACTTGGAAAGAAGAGCTTGAGAAAAATTCTGTAATTCCTACTTTAAAATCTGCAGTACCAGGAGATATAACATTTGCAATAGGATATAGAACAATGAATGATATTTTACAATTTATAAGAGAAATGGATAAAGTTGTTGAAGGTTTTGCAAATCCAGATAATTTATTATATGCGCCTGAAATAAAGTTCTATAGTAATAAGCTTGATATAAATGAAAATTTTGAGTCAAGTATTAAAGGATTATATTCAATAGGAGATGGGGGAGGAATGACTAGAGGATTGATGATGGCATCTTGCTCTGGTGTTCAGATGGCTAGAATTTTAGCTGAAAAATTATAAATATATAAAAATAAAAGGTTCTACTTTCTAAAAAGCAGAACCTTTTATTTTTAATTATCTATTTTAATTTTTGCATATTTTTTTAGTTTTTCGTAAGCTAAATAATTTACACTTCCGGCAGGGAAGTTTCCGTTTAAATCTTTTTTTCCGGCAGGAACACCAGTTAATAATTCAATACCTTCATCAATAGTGCTAATTGCATAAATGTGGAATTTTCCATCTTTAACAGCTTGAACAACTTCATCTGATAAATTTAAATTAGGTACATTTTGGATTGGTATCATAACAGAATGTTTTCCGTTAAGACCTCTCATTTTACAAATTTGATAGAAACCTTCGATTTTTTCATTAACGCCACCAATTGGTTGAATTTCACCTTTTTGATTTACAGATCCTGTTATAGCAAATGATTGATTAATTGGAACTCCAGATAAACTAGAAAGTATAGCATAAAGCTCTGTACTAGAAGCACTATCTCCATCAACGCCATTATATAACTGTTCAAAACATAAACTTGCAGTAAGTGATAATGGAATATCTTGAGCAAATTTTTCACCTAAGTATCCACTTAAAATGTAAACACCTTTTGAGTGGGTAGATCCAGATAAATCAACTTCACGCTCTATATTTATAACACCAGTTTTTCCGGTATAAGTGTTAGCAGTTATTTTTACTGGTTTTCCAAATGTATAATCACCAATATTCATTACAGTTAAACCATTTATTTGACCTACTTTAAATCCAGTAGTATCAATTAATAAAGTATTTTCTTTTATCATTTCTGTATACATAGAATCATATTTTTTAATTCTATTTGCTCTTTCTGATAATGCCATATTAATATATTCTGCTGTAACAATTTTTGATTTATTCATTGTAGCCCAAGTTGCTGCTTCACCAATTATTTGAGATAAATCATTAAATTTGGTTGATAATTTATTTTGATTATCTGCTAATCGAGAAGAATATTCAATAATTTTAGCTACAGCTCCTGCATCTAAGTGAGGAAGCTCTTCTTCTTCACAAAAACCATGAATAAATTGTGCGATTTTGTTCATATTTTCTTCAGTGTTATCTGAAGAATCTTCAAATTCAACTTTTATTTTAAACAATTTTCTAAAATCTTCATCAACAGCCAAAAGGGTTTGATATATTTGTTCACTACCAATAATGATGACTTTTAAATCAAGTGGAATTGGCTCAGGTTTTAAAGATATCATAACCATTGCAGAGCGTGGGTCTGCTGTATTTTCAATTAATAATTGTTTTTGGCGTAATGATTTTTTTAGTGTTTCATAGCAAATACCATTTTCAATAAGGTCATGAGCTTGGAATATTATATATCCACCGTTAGCTTGGTGTAATAATCCAGGTTTTAACATTGTATAATCAGTTTTTAAAGATCCATAATAATTTTCATATTCTAATTTACCAAATAAATTGTGATAAGAGTAATCTGAGTCCATTATAACTGGAGCACCTTCCTGATTGCTATTATCTATAAAAAGATTAACCCTATAATTTTGCCATGGTTTCTGAGGCTCTGCTTTTGGCCCAGGTTGCGTTTGAGCATCTTGTTTTGAATCTTCTAGAAAACAGTCGATATTTTTTAAAATGTCTTTTTTAATATTTTCTAAAAAGATTCCAATTTTTTTATTTCTTTTAAATTGTGATCTAATATAGTTAATATGTGCATTTATTGTTAATAAAGCAACATTTGATTGCCATTCTGATAATTTTTTCTTTGTTTCTCTTTCTATGTCTTTAATTTCACTAATAACTTGTAAAATTTGCTCTTGAACTATAGAAGAATTATTTTCAAAGCTTTGTTTTGTTTCGTCATCTAATTTATCAAATTCTTCTTGCTCAATGGCTTTTCCATTAATAATAGGCATCATGTAAATTCCATTTTGTGCAGATTTAACTTGGAAACCATATTTTTCAGATTTTTTATTTAATTTGTCCATTAAGGCAGTTCTTTTTTCTTCATAAGTTTGTGTAATTAAAGCTTTTTCTTTTTCAAAATCATCATTATCAAAAGTATTTTTTAAATCAACTCTAATATCTTTTATGAAAGATTCCATATAATCTCTAAATTCTTTACCTTGACCTGCATGTAATGAAACTGCTATAGGCTCATTAGGATTATCAAAATTATAAATATAGCACCAATCACAAGGAGTTTTTTTCTTTTTTGATAATTTGTCTAGGTAATGTTTGGTATACATTGTTTTTCCAACACCACTTGGACCTTCTAGATATAAATTATAGCCCTTGATATCAACATTTAATCCAAATTCTAAAGCTTTGATTCCACGGTCTTGACCAATACCTGTGTGAATACCAGTTAGCTCTTCAGTTGTTTCAAATTTGAAGATTTTAGGGTTACAATTAATTTTTAAATTTTTATAACTTAATTCATTTTTATTTTTCATTCGTTCCTCCTTAAATTTATAAATACAAAGTCATTAGTATAGCTGAGTCAGTATTATTGTAATATTTTTTTCTAATACCTACAGTTTCAAATTTAAATTTTTCATAAAGTTTTATTGCTGGTAAGTTATGTTCATTTACTTCTAATGTTATTGATTTCATATTTTTATTTTTAGATATTTCAATAAGTTCATTTAAAAGTAGAGAGCCGATACCTAAATTTCGTTTATTTTTTTTAGTTACAATATTCATTATATTGGCTTCATCTATTATTGTTAAGATACCTGCAAATCCTATTATTTCTGTATTTTGTTTAGCAACTATATATGTAGTATTTTCATTGGAAAATTCTTTTTCTAATATTGAGTATGTCCAAAAATCATCAAAATCACAAATTAAATTATTTTTTAATTCAAGTAAATCATTTGATGTCATAATACTAATTTCTATATTATTATTTTTCGCCATCTAAATTTCTTTCTGCTTGGGATTTTTTTAAATAAATAGGTAATAATGAATTTGAATCTCCATAAATTTGATTTTTGAATTTATTATATGCAGATTTTCCAATGCTAATACTTGTTTGTAGATTTTGATTTTCATTTGCAAAAATAGGATTTTTGATTAATAATTTAATTTTATCTAAATATACTGGAACAGCATCTCCAACAAAGATTAAAGAATCATCATAAACAGAAAGTTCATCCAATATATTGGAAATATTATCAGATTTATATTCTCCAATTTGTGTATATGTAGTTCCATTATTTGAAAATAATGAATAATAAACATTTTCATTTTTTGCGTCAATTAAACTTACAATTAAACCAGGTTGATCTATATTATAAGCTAAACTTTCTAATGAAGTTATGCCAACAACAGGAATATTTTTGCTATCAGCAAAAGCTTTTATTGTTGCAATTCCAATTCTAATACCGGTAAAAGATCCTGGACCTTGTCCACAAGCTAATAAATCAATATTATCTAGTGTTAAATTAGTTTCTTTAAATAATTCTTCTATTAGAGGCATTAAATTTTGTGAATGCGTTTTTTCATTTGTTGAGTGTTTTTCTAAGATTACAGTATTATCTTCTAAAATAGATACAGAGCATATTTTTGAAGATGTATCAATTGCTAATATTTTCATGATTAGTCCTTTCTACGTATTATATATTATTAGAAAATAGGTTATTAAACTTATTTCCTACAGTTTGTATTTTTAGTAAACGATAATTTTCATTTTCATTATCTTTTTCAAATGTAATATGAATATAATCTTTAGGTAAAGCATCTTGTATAATTTCGCCCCACTCTATTATGCATATGCCATTTTCAAAATATTCTTCACCACCGATTGCATAGAATTCATCAGAATCAGATAATCTATAAACATCAAAATGATATATGTTAAGATTATTTGGTGCATTATATTCATTTACTATTGTAAAAGTAGGGCTAGAAATTTCTTTTTCAAGTCCATAATATTCTAGAAAACCTTGTGTAAATTTAGTTTTACCAGATCCAAGTTCTCCAGTTAAAACAATTACATCAGTTTTATTTAATTTTGATGCAAGATTTTTTGCAAAATTTATTGTGTCTGATTCAGATTTTGATATAAAATTATACATAATTCCACCTTATAACTTAAAATTTTCTAAGGATATTTTATATTAATAATGCTAATTTGTAAATAAAAAACACATAAAATTTAAGGAATAAGTTGTGTGAATATATTATTGATTAATAAGGAACAATATGATAATATTTCAATAAATTTTGAAAGTGAGGAAAATGTTTTATGATTATGAATTTAGGAATAGAAGAAGCTAGAAAAACAATGAATCAAGATTTAGGAGGTCCATTTGGTGCTGTTATTGTGAAAAATGACGAAGTTATTTCAATTGCTTCAAATACTGTATTGGGAAGTCATGATCCAACTGCTCATGCAGAGATTAATGCTATTAGAAAAGCAGCAGAAAAACTTGGAACTCATGATTTAACAGGTTGCATATTATATGCAACAGGATATCCTTGTCCAATGTGTTTATCTGCGATTATGTGGGCTAACATTAAAGAGATATATTATGGAACTGAGCTAAAAGATGCTGAAAAAATAGGATTTAGAGATGATTTTATTTATAATTTTATTAAGAAAAATAATAATGGTGATGAATTGAGTATTAAGAATATAAATAGAGCAGAATGTTTGAAATTATTTGAAGAATATAAAGAAAAAGGGAAAATGATTTATTAGGATGTGCTATCTGGAGCAGTAGATAAGTTGATAAGTAGACATAAATATGATATAATTATATTGATGTGGCAGATTGTCACACGTAAAAATTTTTATCCCTGTATTATAGGGAGGAAGGAGCCTATTATGGTAGACAACAGAGAATTCACAGCGGCAATTAGTTCTTTAGAGCGGAAATTAACTGCAATTTCAAAGGAAAGTGAAAGAACAAGAGGTGAAGTTCACGAATTAAGAGAAGATTTTAACCACTACATGGAAGAAATCTTGAAACAGCAAAAAGAACAGACAAAGTTGTTAAAAGCAATTGCGGAATCACTTAAAAAGTGAGCCAGATGGGCTCCAAAAAGGGAACAGATAAAAATCTGCTCTCTTTTCTTTTTTATCAGAATTATAAAATTGCTTGACTTTTTTTATAAAAAGTATAAAAATAAAGATGAATTTTGAATATATATGATTATAGAAAGGAATGCAAAATGGAAAGTTGTAAAATAAAAAATTTATATAATTTAGAAGAATGTATGGCTAAAAAAATATTCGAAGGATGTGAATATCCATGGGAGGTATTACCTAAAATAAAAGATTTTATTTTAGAATTAGGTAAAACATTATCCCTAGATGAATATGAAAAAATAGGGGAAAATGTGTGGATTGCTAAATCTGCAAAAGTTGCTCCAACAGCATTTATAAATGGTCCAACTATAATAGGGAAAAATGCAGAAATTAGACATTGTGCATTTATTAGAGGAAATGCAATTGTAGGAGAAAATTCAGTAGTAGGGAATTCTACTGAACTAAAAAATGTTATTTTATTTAACAATGTTCAAGTTCCACATTATAACTATGTAGGAGACTCTATACTAGGCTATAAATCTCATATGGGAGCAGGATCAATTACTTCAAATGTTAAATCTGATAAAAAGTTAGTAGTGGTGAAATATGGAGAAGAGCGTATAGAAACAGGTCTAAAAAAATTTGGAGCAATGATAGGTGATAATGTTGAAGTTGGTTGTGGCTCTATTTTAAATCCTGGAAGTGTTATAGGAAGAAATACAAATATTTATCCATTATCATCTGTAAGGGGAGTTATTAAAGAAAATAGTATTTATAAGAAACAAGGGGAAATTGTAGAAAAAATGTAAAAAATAAAGCAAGTACTTGATTTTATTTTTTATATTTGATAAAATTAATGAATCAAATTTTAGGAGGGAAGTCCCCATGGTAGTAGAAGGTAGTATATTGAACGACATTGACGTTCAAAAAGCTTTAAAAGGCTCAGTCAGTTTAGATGAAAAAATGGTAAAATGTGGTGAAATATTCCGGAAAAAATGCTATGAAGAGTCAAACCAACTGATTGAATACGTGTATTTGTCACCAGGTAGTGAAACTGAACAATATATAAGTGCTCAGTACTCAGAGCAAATATACGATATCAATAAGTTTGCTGATCTGAAACTTTCAGAGCTAATTGAAAAAATTAAGCAGAAGGCCTGCCCGTGCGAAGTTATTTTTAAGGGCAAATTAAGCAGCATAAAAAACAAAAGTTCTAATTGCTGGGGAGTAGTCCTCAGAATTAGATACTAAAATTAATTTGTAAAAAAACACATATAACATTATGTTATGTGTGTTTTTTTATATCATAAATATAAAATAATTAAATATAATGTTATGAGTTAAAAATTAAGGAGGTACAAGTATGATTAAACCAATACTAGATAGAGTTTTAGTTAAATTAATTAATTGTGAAAATAAAACCAAAAGTGGAATTATTCTTAATAATGCAGACAAGAGCAAAACACAAATTGCAGAAGTATTAGAAGTTGGAACAGGTGATTATATAGATGGAAAGAAAAATGAAATGTATGTAAAAAAAGGGGATAAAGTTTTATTAAATAAATATTCTGGTATAGATGTAAAATTTGAAGAAGAAGATTTTATTATTATAAAGCAAAGTGAGATTTTAGCTATAGTTGAATAGCAAATAAAGATTAAAAGGAGTTTTTATGATTAAAGAGATTAAATTTGGTGAAGAAGCCAGAAAAAAGTTATTGGATGGTGTAAATAAATTAGCAGATACTGTTAAAGTTACACTTGGACCAAAAGGAAGAAATGTTGTTTTGGATAAAAAATTTGGAGCGCCACTTATTACTAATGATGGTGTTACTATTGCAAAAGAAATTGAGCTTGAAGATTCTTTTGAAAATATGGGGGCACAGCTTGTTAAAGAAGTTTCAATTAAAACGAATGATATTGCTGGTGATGGTACAACTACAGCTACTGTTCTTGCACAAAGTATGATAAAAGAAGGTATAAAAAATGTTGCAGCAGGTGGAGATCCAATGGCAATAAAACGAGGTATGGATATGGCAGTAAAAGTGGCTATTGAAGGTTTAAAAGAAATAAGTTCACAAGTAAATGGAAAAGATGATATAAAGCGTGTTGCAAGTATTTCGGCTAATAGTGAAGAAATAGGAAGTTTGATTTCTGATGCCATGGAAAAGGTTACTAAAGATGGAGTTATAACTATTGAAGAGTCTAAAACTTCAAATACAGTGCTTGAAATAGTTCAGGGAATGCAGTTTGACAAAGGATATGTTTCTCCATATATGGTAACAGATACTGAAAAAATGGAAACCATAATGGATAATCCATTTATTCTAATTACAGATAAAAAAATAAGCAATATTCAAGAAATAGTGCCACTATTAGAGTCTCTAATGCAACAATCAGCAAAATTAGTTATAGTATGTGATGATATTGAGGCAGATGCATTATCTACATTAGTTTTAAATAAGTTAAGAGGAATCTTAAATGTTGTTGTTGTAAAAGCTCCAAGCTATGGAGATAAAAGAAAAAGTATGTTAGAAGATATGGCTATTTTAACAGGGGCAGAATTAATAACATCAGATTTAGGTTTGGATCTTAAGGATACGGAGATTTCACAATTAGGAATGGCTAAGCAAGTAAAAGTTGAAAAAGATAAAACTATAATTGTTGATGGAATGGGAGAAAAATCGAAAATAGATGAAAGAATATCTTTAATAAAATCTCAAATCGCAGAAGAAAAAAGTGAATTTGATAAAGAAAATTTACAAGAAAGATTAGCGAAAATATCAGGAGGTGTTGCTGTAATTGGAGTGGGAGCTGCAACAGAGACTGAAATGAAAGAAAAGAAGTTACGCATTGAAGATGCATTATCTGCAACAAAAGCTGCAGTTGAAGAAGGGATTGTTGCAGGTGGGGGCACAGCATTTATTACAGTTAGTTCAAAAGTTGAAAATTTGTATAAAGAATTAAATGGAGATGAAAAATTAGGAGTTAAAATAGTGCTTAAAGCTTTAGAAGAGCCTGTAAAACAAATTGCATTAAATGCTGGACTTGAACCAGCTAATATTTTAGAAAAAGTTAAAAACAGTGAAGATGAAATTGGATTTGATGCAAAAAATGAGCAATATGTAAATATGAAAGAGCTTGGAATAGTTGATCCTACGAAAGTATCTAGAAGTGCTTTACAAAATGCAGCTTCAATTGCATCAATGATATTAACAACTGAAAGTCTAGTTACAAATAAAAAAGAAAATTGTTGTTGTAAGTGTGATGAAAAAGTAAACAGTGAATATTAGTATTTGTTAAACGAATTTAAAAAACAGCTATAAATAGGTTTATAGTTGTTTTTTTATTTTTTATTCACAATATAGACATATTCCGACTTTATAATGTATAATAACGTAAGTGAAAGAAGGTAGTGGAATTATGGCTGATATTAATATTTTAATAGTTGATGATGAATCAAGAATGAGAAAATTAATAAAAGATTTTTTAAAAGTAAAAGGATATGAAATACTAGAAGCGGCTGATGGAGAAGAAGCTTTAGAAATATTCGAAAAACATGGAAATAAATTAAATTTAATTTTATTAGATGTAATGATGCCAAAGTTAGATGGTTGGTCAGTTTTGAGACAAATCAGACAAACTTCAAGTGTACCAATAATAATGCTTACGGCAAGAGGAGAAGAGCAGGATGAATTATTTGGTTTTGAATTAGGTGTTGATGAATACATATCAAAGCCATTTAGTCCTAAAATATTAGTAGCAAGAATTGAAGCTATTTTAAAAAGAACAATTATACCAGAAAAAGAAGTAAAAAATTTAGGTGGTATTGTAATAGATTCAGATGGTAGAACTGTTGAGGTAGATTCTAAGAAGATAGATTTAAGTTTGCGTGAATATGAATTATTAAAATATTTAATAGACAATAATGGAATTGCATTATCAAGAGATAAAATATTAAATAATGTTTGGAACTATGACTATTATGGAGATTCTAGAACAATAGATAGCCATATAAAGAAAATTAGACATAAATTAGGAAAAAAAGGAAAGTATATTCATACAATGAGAGGAGTTGGATATAAGTTTGAAGTTGATGAATAATTCTAACTTGAAAGTTCAAAAGATAAAATCAGTAAGAGTTAAATTATTTTTATCACTATGTGTTACTATAATTGTGACTATTTTCTTTTTAATAATTATTAATAGTATTGTTTTAGAAAATTTTTATATTTATAACAAAAAAGAAGAAGTAAAAGAAATCTATGAACAATTGAATTCAAAGTATAACGAGAAATTGCAAAGTGAAGAAATTGAAGTTTATATAAAAGAGGAAAGCTCAAAAAACAATTTAGATATATTGATTAAAGATATTGAAAAAAATGATTTAATTATAAATAATAAGACAAAGCTAGAGTCAATGGAAAAAATGAAGTCAATAATAGATTTTAATGATAATAGCAAATGGGGTGATACATTATATCAATCTGATAATGCGATAATAAGGATAGTTAAAGAAAATTCAACTCAGATAAATTATATTGTAATGATGGCTAAATTAGATAATGGAAACGAATTATATATAAGAACTCCTGTATCAGCGATAAAAGATAGCCTAAAAGTAAGTAATCAAGTTTTAATATTAGTTGGTTTAATTTCAATATTAATTTCAGCAATTATTGCATCAATAGTTTCTAGACGTTTTTCTGAGCCTATATTAGAGCTAAATAGTATTGCAAAAAAAATGTTAAAATTAGATTTTTCACAGAAATATATGCCAAATGGATCAGATGACGAGTTAGATGAGCTTGGAAATAGTATAAATTTGATGTCTGATAAATTAGAGCATACAATAAATGAGCTTAGAGAAAACAATGATGAACTAGAGCGAGATATAAAAGAAAAATCAAAAATAGATGAAATGAGAACACAATTTATTTCAGATGTATCTCATGAATTAAAAACACCAATAGCATTAATCCAAGGATATGCAGAAGGGCTTATTGAAAATGTAAATACAGATGAAGAATCAAGAAAATTTTATTCAGAAGTTATATTAGATGAAGCAAATAAAATGGACAAATTAGTAAAACAATTATTAGATTTATTAAGATTGGAATATGGCAAAAGAGAATTTAATAATAAAGTTTTTGATATTGTTGCTTTAATTAAAGAAGTTTTAAGAAATTGTGATGTTATGATAAAAGAGCAAAACATAAAATTAGAATTTGAATGTAACGAAATAAATGAAGTATTTGCAGATGATTTTTATATAGAGCAAGTAGTTACAAATTATATAACTAATGCAATAAAATATTCAGAAGAAATAAATGGAAAAAGATTGATAAAAATAAATGTTATTCCAAAAGATGACGGATTTATTAGAGTTTCTGTTTACAATACTTGTAAGCATTTATCAGAGCAAGATATGAAGTCAATATGGGGAAGATTTTATAAGATAGATACTTCAAGAAATAGAGAAAATGGAGGAACTGGAATAGGTTTAGCTCTAGTAAAAGCTGTTATGAATAATTATCAAAATAGATATGGAGTTCAAAATAGTGAAGATGGTGTAGAATTTTATTTTGAGTTAGAGAAAAAACAATTGACATAAGAATAGCAAAAATATATAATTTAAGCGTGAAAACTTATAATTTTCACAAATTCTGTGAGAGGAAATAACGTATGAAGAAAAAAGTAATAATAGGGTTAATTGCTATAGTTGTATTAATTAGTTGTATAATTATTATAAATATTAATAAAAATAATAAATTTGAATATTCAGTTGAACAAATAAAAGAAAAAAATTATTTTTTATACATGAAAGATAATAAATATGGAGTAATAGATAGAAACGGAGAAGTAATAATTGATCCGATACATGATATAATTGAAATTCCAAATCCAAGCAAAGATTTATTTATATGTAAAAATAATTATAATGCTGAAAAAGATGAATATAATGTTCAGGTTTTTGATAAAAATAAAAATCCAATATTATACCAATATTATGATATTGGTGCCATTGAATTAAATGGTGTTCAAAATAATGGTTTTTACGAAAAAAGTGTATTAAAATATAAATCAAATGGATTATATGGATTAGTAAATATTTCCGGAGAAAAAATAACAGATGCAGAATACGAAAGTATTGAAGGATTTCAATATAATGAAGGATTATTTCTTGTAAAAAAATCAGGAAAATTTGGAATAATCAATATGAATGGTGCTACTGTTATAAAAGAAAAGTATGATGAAATTTTAAGTGATGGTTATTATCAAGATAATTACAAAAAAAGTGGCTATATTGTTGGTACAAGAACAAATAATGGAATGAGATATGGATACATAGATAATAATAGAAAAGTCTTATTAAAAAATGAATATAATGATATTTATAGAATTAATGATAAATCAGACAATGAAGTTTATATAGTTGCTTATAAAAATGGTAAAGCTGGAATGTATAAAAATAAAAAAATAATTATTAATCATGATTATGAAGATATAATATATAACGGAGAAAATGATTTACTAGTATTACAAAAAGGTTCAAAGCAAGGAATTTCAAAATTTGATGGTTCAATTATAATTCCAATTGAATATGATAATATTTTATTTGCAGGGAACTATATAAATGCACAAAAAGGTGAAAAAATTGAAATTTTTGATACAAATGGAAAAAATGAAAGTGATTCGGGATATATAAGTAGACAAAATGTTGCTGATAATAAATACCAAATAGTTTCAACTTCAAATGGCCAATATAAAATAATTGTTACAGGAACTGGAGAAATAGTAGAAAATGAATATTCATATATTCAATATCTATTCGATGATTATTTTATAGTACAAAAAGGAGGATATTCAGGAATTATTGATAAAAAGGGCAACAAAATAATAGATTTTAAATATATTGCAATTCAAAATGTGTATGAATTTCCAGTAGTAGAGCTAGTAAATGATAAAGGAAATATTACTTTATTAAATAAAGAGCTAAAAGAAATAATTACAACTAAAACAGAGAATGTTAAAATTTATGAAAATTATATAAAAGTAGTTAAAGATAAAAAAATTAATTATATTGATAAAAATGGAAAATTATTAGATGAACCAGTATACAGTTTGTTAGATATGCCAGATATGATTAAGAATTATGAAAAAGTTGATTTAGGATATGGTGAGCCATATTACAAAGATAAATAATGAAAAACAGAGCTTATAAAAGCTCTGTTTAATAAATATATAACTAGTGAAAGGATAATGGGATGTATAAAGAATTTGGAATAAATGATGAAGTTTTAAAGTTATCAGAAAGAGTCGAAAAAGAGCTTTCTACAATTTTTGAAGATATTAATAAAAGATGTGAAGTAAATAGTTTAAAAGTATTAGAAGCTTTTAAAAAATATAATATTTCAGATATGCATTTTGGAAGTACTTCAGGATATGGGTATGGAGATGTTGGAAGAGATACAATTGAAAAAGTTTTTGCAGATATATTAGGAGCTGAAGATAGTGTAGTTAGAAGCCAATTTATTTCCGGGACACATGCTTTAACAGTAGCATTATTTGCGTTTTTAAGACCAAATGACACATTACTAAGTATTTGTGGAAAACCTTATGATACTTTAGACGAGGTTATAGGAATTGTTGAAAATAAAAGCTCTTTGAAATCATTTGGTGTAAAATACGAACAAATAGATTTAGTAGATGACGATTTTGATTATGATAAAATAATTGAAAGAGCAAGTAAAGGTAATATTAAAGTAATTGAAATACAACGCTCTAGAGGATATGCGTTAAGAAAAAGTATTACATTAGATAAAATGGAAAAAGCAATTAATGCGATAAGGTCTGTAAATAAAGATGTAATAATAATGGTAGATAATTGTTATGGAGAATTTGTTGATAGCAAAGAGCCTTTAGCAATTGGAGCAGATGTTATAGTTGGATCACTTATAAAAAATCTTGGAGGAGGAATAGCTCCTAATGGTGCATATATTGCCGGTAAAAAAGAGCTAGTAGAGCTTGCAGCAGAAAGATTGACAGCCCCAGGACTTGGAAAAGAAGTTGGACCAACATTAGGAATAAATAAGTCAATTTTGCAAGGTTTATTTATGGCTCCTTCAGTAGTAGCGAGTAGTTTAAAAACTGCTATTTATGCAAGCAAAATGTTAGAAGAGCTAGGATATAAAGCAGTTCCAAGATTTAATGAGAAGAGATCAGACATAGTTCAAACAATTGAGTTTGGAGATAAGGAAAAGTTAATAAAATATTGTCAGGGCATTCAAATGGGATCACCAGTTGATTCAAATTCAATACCTGAGCCATGGGATATGCCAGGATATACAGATCAAGTTATAATGGCTGCAGGTGCTTTTACACAGGGGTCATCAATTGAACTTTCTTGTGATGCACCAATAAGGCCACCATATTTAGCATTTATGCAAGGTGGACTAACTTTTGAATATGGAAAACTTGGAGTTATGAAAGCAATTTCAAATATAATTATGTAAAAAATTTGAATGAAATGGATATTGATTAGATAGTATACATTTTTTAAATTCATATATAAATTGTAATTGAGCTTCAATAATTTTTATAAGAAGCTCAATATTTGTATTTATGAAAATAATAGGAGGAAAAAGTGAAAGTTGTAGTTATTGGTGGTGGACCAGCAGGAATATTAAGTGCTATTTCTGCTAGACAAAGTGGAGATGATGTAATACTTTTAGAAAAAAATGAAACATTAGGTAAAAAATTATTAATAACAGGAAAAGGAAGATGCAATATTACTAGTGGCATAGAAATTTCAAAATTTATTAATAATATTCCAGGAAATGGCAAGTTTTTATTTAGTGCATTTCAAAATTATACCAATGATGATATTATTAAATTGTTAAATAAGCATGGTGTAAAAGTTAAAGAAGAGCGTGGAAATAGAATTTTTCCAGTAAGTGATAAATCAAAAGATGTATTAGATGCATTATATAAAGAGCTAAGAGCGCTTAATGTAAAAGTTTATACTAAGACTAAAGTAGAAAAAATATATACAGAGCAAAGTTCAGTAAAAAAAGTAGAATATTCTTATTTAGGTAATAAATATATATTAGATTGCGATAAAGTAATATTAGCAACCGGTGGAAAAAGTTATCCAACAACAGGCTCAACTGGAGATGGATATGAAATAGCAAAAAATCTTGGACATACAATAACTGATATAAGGCCTTCGCTTATACCAATTGTAGCTAATGATAATATCAATGTCGAAAGTGTTAATTTAAGAGAATTTTTAACATCAAAAGATCTTTGCAAAAGTTTACAAGGTTTAAGTTTAAGAAATGTAAAAATAAGCATAGTAGATTTAGAAAAAAATAAAGTTATCTATGATGATTTTGGAGAGCTGTTATTTACTCATTTTGGGGTGTCAGGTCCAACAATTTTGAGTGCTACAGCACATATAATTAGATATAAAAATATCTCAGATTTATTAAAAAATGGCAAAATAGTTTTAAAAATAGATTTGAAACCAGCTTTGGATAATGAAAAAATAGATACTAGAATATTAAGAGATTTCGAAAATGCTAAAAATAAATTGTATAAAAATAGTTTAGATGAATTATTACCACAAAAATTAATAAGTCCAATAATTTCTTTATCTGGTATAAATCAAAATAAAATGGTAAATGAAATATCAAAAAAGGAAAGAGCTGTATTAGTAAATTTATTAAAGAATTTTACAATTACAATTAGTGGATTTAGACCTGTGGAAGAAGCAATTATTACAGCTGGTGGAGTTAATATAAAAGAAATAAATCCTAAAACGATGGAATCAAAAATTATTAAGGGGCTATTTTTTGCAGGTGAAATTATAGATGTAGATGCTTATACAGGTGGATTTAATTTACAAATTGCATATTCAACAGGTTATACAGCAGGATTAAATAATGAATAATATATAGAGGTGGATATGAATATATTTAAAACAATTTTGGAAAAAGAAATTTCAGCAGAAATAGTTGAAAAAAAGTCTAAATTTATTGCTACTTTATTTTTTATAGAATCTGAAGAAGAAGCTGAAGAAAAAATTAAATGTATTAAAAAGAAATATTTTGATGCTAAGCATAATTGTTTTGCTTATATTGTTAATAATAATAATACGATAAATAAAAGATTTAGTGATGATGGAGAGCCAAGTGGAACAGCAGGAGCACCTATGTTAGAAATATTAGAAAAGCAAGGGCTAGGGAATGTTTTGGTAATAGTTACAAGATATTTTGGAGGAATATTATTAGGTACAGGTGGACTTGTAAGGGCATACTCAGATGCTCTAAAAAAAGCTTTAGAAAAAGCCAGTATAGTGATTCAAGAGCATGGATATGAAATTAATGTAGAATTAAATTATTCAGATTTAGAGAATTTTAAATATTATTGTGGAAAAAATGGGATAAGAATATTAAATCAAGAATACTTAGAAACAGTAATTTGTAAAATCGAATTAAATGATGTAAAAAAATCTGAGTTAGAGCAACAGTTAAAAAATCAGAATGTATTAAGAATTATAAGCATCGACATTATTCGACAAAAGAACATATCAGTGTTGTCGAATAATGTAGATTAATATCGCACGAAACCTTGCAAAATATGTGTTTTTATATTGCAATACAATAAAAAAGAAAGTATAATCTGGAATGTAAAAAAGATATTAGGAGGTTTTAATGTGAATAAAAAAATAACAGTATTAATTGCAGATGATAATAGTGAATTTTCTGCAACATTAGCTAGCTACGTAAGAGCTGAGGATGATTTAGAATTAATAGGAACCGCAAGAGACGGGATAGAAGCTTTTGATTTTATTAAAAATGCTGAACCAGATGTTGTACTGTTAGATGTAATAATGCCAAGATTAGATGGATTAGGGGTTTTAGAAAAAATTAATGAAAGCGGTATGACAAAAATGCCTATGTGCATAATGTTATCTGCTGTAGGACAGGATAAAATAACACAAAGGGCAATTAACTTAGGTGCCCAATATTATATAGTAAAACCTTTTGAAATAGATGTATTAATCAAAAGAATAAAAGATTTAAAATATTTTCAACCCATGCCAGTGAATAATAGTAATTCATATGTTAGCAGAGAAATAAAAACAACGTACATAGAATTACCGGTAACTGAAATGAAAAACGAGGATAATTTAGAAGCTTTAGTAACAAATATAATTCATGAGATAGGAGTTCCAGCACATATTAAAGGATATCAATATTTAAGAGAAGCCATAATGATGGTAGTTACTAATATTGATATTATAAATCAAATAACAAAACAATTATATCCAGAAATAGCACATAAATATCACACAACACCATCTAGGGTTGAACGTGCAATTCGTCATGCGATAGAAGTTGCTTGGGGAAGAGGTCAACAAGATGTTGTAGAAACTATATTTGGTTATACAATTTCAGCTGCAAAAGGCAAACCAACAAACTCAGAATTTATAGCTATGATTGCTGATAAATTAAGATTAGAATTAAAAACAGCATAAAAAAATTCTTCTTTTACTCAATAGAGTAAAAGGAGAATTTTTTTTATTTTATGAATAAAAAGTATTGTAGATTAATGGGTAATAAAAAATGTAAAACTTTGTAAAATTTTGTATATTTCAAAAAATAATTTTAATGTATAAAATGTAAATATTTTCTTGATATTTTATGTATTGTAGTGTATTATATAATAAGTTAAAATATTCAATACTGGGAATTGAAAGGAGAAAAAAATGTATAAATTTAAGGGAAAATGTATAATAATAATTGCAACAGTAATATTATTATTAACATCTACAGTTTCTTTAGCAACAGAAAATAATATAATAGAAACGAATAATACTACAACGACAAGTGTAAAAAAAGATACAACAAGTGAACAAAATTTAACTCAAGAAAGTACATCATCAAAGATAGTTCAAATAAGAGATGATCAATTAAAAACTATAGAAGATTATAAAGCTAAATATGGATCTGATACATATGGATTAATAGCATATATATTACATGTAATTCAATGGTGGAGTATACCACTAGGACTATTATTTTTAGCAATCAGTGCAATTTTCCAATATGTAATTGGATTAAAGAGATTAGATTTAAGGGATAAAGGGTTTAATTCAATGATTGCGTTGGTAACAATAATTATAATTTGCCAAGTGCTACCATTGATATTTGCTATTGTTGTAAAATCAAATGATTAAAAAATAAGGAGTTAACAAAATGAGAGTACTTTTTGCAGTAAGTAATAATGAAAATAGCAATACAGATATTGTAGATGCTATATTAAATGAATATCAAAGAATGTATAAGAAGATAATATCATATAAAAGAGCTTTCTATTATGATGCCATTATAAATGAGATAAAATCATCAAGAGACAATCAATATGACATAATTGTTATAAGTGAAGATCTAGAAAAAAAACCAGAAGATGGATATGATGCAGAAGATAGAAACTTATATAGGCATATGGATGAAATTACAGATGAAGCATATAAAGAAGATGGAACAGGGATACCTATCATTTTAATATGTAATGATCGAAGAAGTGAAAGGGATGCAATTATTCCACAATTATTTTCATTAGGAATGTATAATATTTTATATGGTAAAGATAGGACTATTCAAAATGTATGTGCTTTAATTGAAAGACCAAGGAACAAGAAAAAAGCTAAAATGGTGTATAATATTAATCCAAAAGCGGCAGTATATGTAGCTGAAAATGCAGAGAAAAAAATAAGCGATAAAGAATTATTGAGTATATTAAAATTTTTTAATTTAAATAAAGCAAATACAGAGAAATGTGTAAAAGGATTCTCAAAATTATATAAAGAATATAAAGAAGATCAATTAAATTTTTTAATAGAAAATTTACCAATTGATATAAAAATAATTTTAGAAGAAAATTCAAAGGAATATTTAAGTGTGGCGAAAGAGCGTGTTATAAGAAAATCAGAGCTAAATAATGCAAGCACTTTAGTAGAAAAAAATTTAACAAGAGATTTAAATAGTAGTGGCTCAGAAGTAATAATACCAGGACAACAAACAAAGAGGAGCTTATTCGGAAAGAAAAACTAAATAGGATAAAACGTAAAAAATAAACGGAGGTAAAAACTAATGAAAGTGTTATTTGCAATAAAAGATAATAACAAAGTTGTTGATAGTCTAGTACGTAAATATCAAAAAGATTTTAATAAAGATTTAAAATATAAGGAAGTAAAAAGTTTTGGAGCAATTACAAGTGAATTGCAAAATAATAATTATGACAGAATCGTTATAACAGATGATTTTGATGAAAAATATAATAAGTTAGATGACAAAAATGAAAGAATAATAAAAAAACTTAAAAATATTGTTTCTGTAGCCAAAAATAAATCTAACAAAAATATTCCTATAATATACGTAGGTGCAAATAAAAAAATGATAAAATCATTATATGAAATGGAAATATATAATGGTGTTTTAGGAAATGAAAAAATAAAATCTAATATATATGAATTAATAAATAAACCAAGAACAAAGCAGGAAGCAAAAGAATATTATCAAATTAGCTCTGTAGATGGTAAAAAAAATGAAGGAAAAACAGTAAAAAAGGAAATGCCAAAAGAAGTAAATAAAAAAAGCGAAAATGTTAAAAAAGATACTACTATTAAAGTAAAAAAACAAAAAATAAATCCAGAAAGTATAACAGAAAAAGAAATACAAGAGCCTAAGAAAAGAGGAAGAGGAAGACCTCGTAAAGAAGTAAAGGAAATTCCTGAAGAGGCAGTAGTTGAGGTAAAAAGAGGAAGAGGAAGACCTCGTAAAAATCCTATTGAAGTTGTTGAAGAAAATCAAAAAAATAATAAAAAGACAGTAAAGGCTGTTAGCAAAAAAACAGAAAAGCCAATTAAATCTGAAAAAACGGTAAAAACTGAGCAAAAAGAAAATAAAGTAAAAAAAGAAGTCAATAAAAAAGAAAATGTAAAAAAAGAATTAAAAGCAACGGATTCTAAAAAAGGAAATTCAGCTAAAAAGAAAGTTTCTGATGAAAAATTAGTTAAAAAAGCAGATAGCTCAGATAAAAAGCAAAAAGTAAAAAGTGCAGCAGGAATAGCTGCAACAGCAGTATTGGGAGCTGAAATAGTAAAGAAATCAAATAAAAAGAAAGAGCTTGATGAAGAAGATGATGATGATTGGTTTGATTTTGATGAAATAAATGATAATTTAAAAGAAGACATAAGTGCAAAGAATGAAAAAGATGCTGAAAAAGGAAAATTTATTGATATTGATGATGATTTTGAAATAGAAGATGATGATAATGATTTCGAGATTGAACTAGATGATGATGAAAATGAAATTATTGACGCTAACGATGATTTTGAATTAGAAGATGACGACGAAGAGCAAGAAATTGTTGATGATGACGATGATTTCGAGTTAGAAGATGACGACGAGGAAGAAGAAATTGTTAATGATGACTATGATTTCGAGTTAGAAGATGACGACGAGGAAGAAGAAATTGTTGATGATGACGATGATTTCGAAATAGAAGATGACGACGAGGAAGAAGAAATTGTTGATGATGACGATGATTTCGAGTTAGAAGATGATGATGATATCGAATTAGATGATGACGATGAGATAGAGCTTGATGAAGAAGATGATGATATCGAATTAGATGATGACGATGAGATAGAGCTTGATGAAGAAGATGATGATATCGAATTAGATGATGACGATGAGATTGAGCTTGATGAAGAAGATGATGATATCGAATTAGATGATGACGATGAGATTGAGCTTGATGAAGAGGATGATGATATCGAGTTAGATGATGACGATGAGATAGAGCTTGATGAAGAAGATGATGACATCGAGTTAGATGATGACGATGAAATTGAGCTTGATGAAGAGGATGATGATATCGAGTTAGATGATGATAATAAAGAAGACGACGATATTCTAAATCTAGATGACGAAGAAGAAGACGACGATATTCTAAATCTAGATGACGAAGAAGATGACGACGATATGCTAAATCTAGATGACGAAGAAGAAGACGATGATATTCTAAATCTAGATGATGACGAAGAAGAAGACGATGATATTCTAAATCTAGATGATGACGAAGAAGAAAACGAAGAAGAAGAAATCGAACTAGATGATGATAATGAAGAAGATGATGATATTCTAAATCTAGATGAAGATGACGATAATTTAAATTTTGATGATGAGCAAGATGAAGAGCTAAAAATAGATGATACTGTATCAGGAATTAAAAATAAAAATTATATTCCTAATTATGATATATCAAAGCAATTAAATGAAATTGATGATGATGTTAAGATAGAAGATAAAAATGAAATAAGTATTATTAATAAAACAGAAGATATTGCTCTTACTGAAACAAATTTAAAAATTAATGAAGGTCAAAGAATAATTGCTTTTGTCGGAGCACATGGAAATGGAACATCATTTATTATAAATAATATGGCTCAATTGTTATCAGAGCAAGGAATAAAAACAGCAATATTAGATTTAACAAAAAATAAAAATTCATATTATATTTATACTGAAAATGAAGAAAATTTAAGATCAATAGCTTATTCTTGCTTTGAAAAATTAGAGAGCGGAATATCAGATGGGATAAAAGTTTCAAAGAATTTAACAGTATATACATCATTACCAACAACAGATAATGATATAGAAAATAAAGAAATGGCAATTAATACTTTACTAAACAACTATTCTTTGATATTATTAGATTGCGATTTTGATACAGATTTTGAATATTTTAAATTAGCACAAGAGCTTTACTTAGTACAATCATTTGATATTTTAACAATTCAACCAATAACATCATTTGTAAAAAAATTAAAAATGAACAGTATAGTAAATGAAGAAAAATTTAAAATAATAATAAATAAAAGCTTATATGTAAGTGGAATAAATGAGCGAACAATAGTTGCTGCAATGTCAGTATATAATTCTCCAGACACAACATACCAATTAGATTTATTTGATAGAAATAAAGTTGAATATTTTGAGATTCCTTTTGAAGAAAAAAATTATTCTAAATATTTGGATGAATTGGTAAAATGTAAATTGACATTAAGAGGATATACAAAAGGCTTATTAAATAGTTTTAATAAATTAGCTAAATCAATATATCCAATAAATAAAAAGAAAAAATCAAAATAAATTTTGAAATATTGGTAGGTGAATAATTTGAATACTTCTATGATTGTATTAATATTTATACTTATATTATTATTAATAGTATTAGCCGTAATGGCGTTAAAGATATATACAATGGGCTTAAATTGTAAAAAATTAAAAAGTACAAGTCAAAGAGTAAATGCTTTAAGTATATTACAAGATTTTTTAGAAATAATAGGTAATAGTTCAGAGAATACACAAGAAAAGATGAATAAAATAAATGAAACATTAATTGAAAAATATGAAATTAAATATTCTACGATAGTTGTATTTGATGGAACAAATTATAATGTAGAAGCTTCAAATGTAAGTGAAAAACATTGGAAAATGTTTAAAGAGCTTCATACACAGGAAATATTTATGGAGAGCATTAAAAATGCTACTCCTAAATATGTTACTGTAAAAAAGGAAGAAACATTACCATACTTAGATATGGAATTTGAAAGAGCAAAATCTGCAATATTCTTTCCATTATATGTAGACAATGTATATATAGGTTATTGGCTAATAGAAGGTAGCCAACCTCATGAATTTGATGCAAATGATACAACTTTATTAAATGTAATAAAAAATAATATAACATATGCAATTAGAATTATTAAATCACAAAGAGTATTAGAAAATTTAGCAAGAATAGATACCAGAACAGGTTTATACACATATGAATATTTATTAGGAAGTGCAAGAAAAGTATTTGACAAATATCCAACATCTATAGTATCATTAATAAAAATTACAAATCTAGCTCAGATTGAAGAAAAAATAAGCAAAAAAGTAGCAGATGCGGTATTGAACAAATTTGTAAGCATAATAAAATCAAATTTGTCAACAGAGTATCTATTTGTTAAATATTCTGAAAACGAATATGCAATTGTTTTTTCCGGAATTGATATAGATGGAGTTGGTAATTTTTTGGAAGACCTAAAAAACACTATAGAAAAAACAAAAATCAAAATTATTGGTGCACAAAAGGAAAGTATGAATGGACTTGCAATAGCTAGCAAACTAAATATTTATTTAACATCATATTACAAAGAAACATCAATAGAAAGTGTTTTAAGTACATTAGGAAAATATCTAAATAATGCTAATTCAGAAGAAAGTGATATTACATGTGTATAAGGAGGTAATGTATGGCAACAGATCAAACAGTAAGTTTTCACGTAGAAAGAGAAAAAAATATTAAGACAAAAGAAATTTTGAAAAATGTTTATCAAGCCTTGGAAGAAAAAGGATATAATCCTATAAATCAAATAGTAGGATATATATTATCTGGAGATCCAACTTATATAACAAGTCATAACAATGCTCGAAATTTAATAAGAGAAGTAGAAAGAGATGAATTATTAGAAATAATGGTTAAATCATATATAGGAATGGATGAATAAATGAGGATATTAGGTATTGATTATGGAGATGCTAGAGTAGGAGTATCTATGACAGATCCGTTAGGAATTACAGCGCAAGGAATAGAAACCATTCATCATAAGGGCAATGACAAAATTGTTTTAAAAAGATTAGAAGAGCTTATAAATCAATACGAAATTAAAACAATTGTTATAGGTATGCCAATAAATATGAATGGAACTAAGACCGAAAGAGCAGAAGTTACAGAAAAATTTATACATAAGTTAAAATGTAAATTTGGTAAAATAAACATAGAAAGAATAGACGAAAGACTAACAACGGTAGAAGCACATAAAACTATGAATTATTTAAATGTAAATAAGTTTAAGAAAAGAGGCATAGTAGATACAATATCTGCAGTCTATATTCTTGAAACCTATATAAGAAAAGCAAAAATAGGAGAGGAGAAAAATAATAATGAGTAAAGATTTTTTTGGAGAAGAGGAAGTTGATAACAAAGATTTAGTATTGGATGATGACAATTTATTTGTATTAAATGATGAAGATGGAAACGAAATCAAATTCGAGTTTTTAGATTTAATAGAATTAGAAAACGAAAACTATGTTGTTTTATATCCAGTTGAAAATGATAGTGAAGAAGTTGTTATTTTACGAGTTCAAGAAACAGAAGGCGAATTAGATGAATATTTAAGTGTTGACGAAAAAACACTACAAGCAGTATATGCAATATTTAAAGAAAAATTCAAAGATGTTTATGATTTCCAAGATTAAAAATTAGTATAAAACGCACAAAAATATTTGATGTTTTAGTTAAATATTTTTGTGCTTTATTCATATAAATAGTTCTAAAAAATAATTTTATATAATATTGTAAAATAGAGATTTTTAGGAGGATTTTTTATGGATAAAATGTTTGTGTACATAAAAGGAATTGTAATTTCTTTAATAGTAACATTTGGAGGAATACTAATTTTTTCTATTTTTTTAGAAAAGAATAATATTAGTGAGAATTATATTGATACGGTAATAATTATTATTGCAGGAATAAGTATATTTGTGGGATCGTTTTTTTCAACTAATAGACAGGGGAAAAGAGGTTTTATAACAGGAATAGCTGTAGCAAGCATATATATGTTTAGCATATATATTATTTCAAGTATTGTAGTTTCTAATTTTTCGGTTAATTTTAATACAATATTAATGTTTTTGATAGGAGAAATATTAGGTGCATTAGGAGGCATTTTGAGTGTTAATATAAAATCTTAAAATTTTATAAAATAAGGTTGATATTTTTTAGAATTTAATATAAAATTTGAAAATGTGAGAGGCTTTTATATTAAAAAGTCAACATAAGATTAGTTAATAATTAATGATACAATTATTATAAAAAAGGATAAAAAGGAGGAAACAAAGTGAAAAAGAATTACACATTAAAACTTGTATTAGCAATGTTAGTCGTTGTGTTAGTATCCTTAGTATCATTTGTAGGTGTATACAAAGGAAAAAATCTATTAAAAGAATATTCTTTTGGAAAGGATTTTGAACAAAGAAAAGTGTTTATTTTTTCAGGAGAAGTAATTGAAGAGGAGAAAAAAGAAGAAAAAACAGAAGAATCTTCAAACGAAAATAATGGAGAAGAAAACGCAAGTCAAGAAGAGAATAAGAATGAAGATACAGAAATTTCAGAAGAGGAAAAAGCTGAAAAAAATAAGAAAAGCTTTAAAGAAGCAAAAAATATAATTGCAAAAAGATTAACTGCAATGAAATCAGAAGAATATGATATAAGATTAGATGAAAAAACAGGTAAATTAGTTATAGAGGTACCTTCAGATATAGATTCATCTTATATAAGTGAAATTGTAACTGTAGGTAAAGTACAAATAATAAATGAAAGTAATAAAGATGTTATAGTAGATACAAATGGATTTAAAAGTGCATCTGCTGCATATGATACAACATCTACAACAAAACCAATAGTTGCATTTAATGTAAAATTTAGTAAAGATGGAAAAAAGGTATTAAAAGAATGTAATAAAATGGATACTGATGATGAAGGAAATCAAACAGAATCAACATTTGCATTTGTAATAGATGGACAAACATTATATTCAGCTAAAGCTTCAAGCTTTGCAGAAGCAGCTGAAAAAGGTGAATTAGAATTAATGTTAGGCCAAAATGATGAAGGTATAGAGCTAGAAAAAGATTATCAAGAAGCATTAGCAATAACAGCTATAATAAAATCTGGAAAAATCCCAGTAAATTATGAGATAGAAGATCTTAAATATGTTAATTCAAATATAAGCATAAAAACAATTGTAATTATATCAATTATTGTAGGAGCTTGCCTATTATTATTTGCAACATATAAATTTAAAGTTAAAGGTGCATTATCAGTATTATCATTAGTAGGACTTTTGGCTTCAATATTATTAGTTTTAAGATATACTAATGTAAAAATAACTTTATTTACAGTATTAGGACTAGCTATAGTTATGTTATTTAATTATATATTTGTAATCAAAAATTTGAATAGTGGAAAAAAATACAAAGAAGATTTAGTAGAATTGTTAAATATTTTAATACCATGTATTATAGTTGCAATAATATTCTGTTGTGCACCATATTTACAATTAGCAAGTTTTGGAATGGCAATATTCTGGGGAATATTAGTAACTTGTATTTATGATACAATAATTACTAAAATATTTTTAGATAAATAATTATAGGAAGAGGTGTAAAATATGAAGAAAAAACTATGTATTGCATCAATATTAGTTGTTATTATTGCTATAATTATTGTTGCAGTTAAAGGCTTCAATGTTGAATTAAAATACAAAGATCATAAAGTTGTTAATGTTCAAGTTGGAACAGAATATAATGAAAAAGAAATAAATTCTATAGTAAAAGAAGTATTAGGTAAAGAAAAATTTGAGATAGAAAAATCAGGTATTTATGGAGATGAATTTATTATAAATACTGAAAATATTTCTGATGAACAAATTGAATCAATTAAAAATAAAATTAATGAAAAATATAATGTAAAACAAAAAATTTCTGTAAAGATTAAAGAAGGATTTAATGTTGATGATGTTAAATCTATAGCAAATGAAACTTTCGGTAAAGAAGATATGATTGTTGAAAAATCAAAGGATTCTGAGAGTTATGCTACAATAGAAACAGGAATTGTTTCAGATGCTGATTTAGAAAAATTAAATACAAAAATAAATGAAAAATTCGAATTAACAAACAAAGTATCATCAATAAATGTTTATCAAAAAATAGAAAATACAGATATACCTAAAGTTAAAATAACAGATATGTTAAAACAATATGTATTATATACAGTAATTTCATTTATTGTAATATTTATATATTTTATAATTAGATTTATAAAATTAGGAATTAAAAATGTTGCATTAGATGTAATAAAAGCATTTGCATTTTCAGAATTATTATATGCAGCAATTATTGCAATAGTTAGAATTCCAGTTAATAAATTAAGTTTCTTAGGAGCATTTGCTATATATATTGCAATAGCAACATTCTTAAACAAAAAATTTATTAATGAATCTGTAAAAAAGGTATCGAAGTAAAAATTTTAATAAGTACAAAATAAAAAATAACGAATATAATATAATGTATTCGTTATTTTTTTGCGCTTAGAAAGAAGTGTAAAATATTATTATAGTAATTCAGAGAGGTGAGAAAAATAAGAAGATTTTGCAGATGCAGACAATGTTATACAAATGATACAAGGTATAATTCAAAAGATATTAATTATAATGAAATGCAACAATTAATTAGACAATATAGTTGTGTTGTTATAGATGTTAGAAGTAGACAAGAATTTAGAGAAGGACATTTTGATGGTGCTATTAATATTCCATTAGATGAAATCGAAAGAAGTATTTGCAATATAGTAAAAGATAAAAATATAAATATTATAGTATATTGCTCTTATGGAGGTAGAAGCAAAAAGTCGCAAATGATTTTGAATTCTTTAGGATACAATAATGTGTATAATTTAGAGCATGGAATTTAAAAGAATAAAAATAGGTAATTAGTTAATATTGACGAATTTAATTAAATATATTAACTAATTACCTATTTTTTTATGTGTACATATTGAGAATTACATATTTCACAATTTGTGCAAAAAATAATTTTATCTGTAAAAATTAATTTCAAAAATCGGATAAAGTTATCTTCTTCAGTGTTTAAATGTATAATTATTTTTTCAGGTAAATATGAAAGTAAAGAATTTAAAATAAAATCATTAGATGAAAATGTAATATCAGAAATATATTTTAAATTTTCATCATTTGTAATAATTTCTTTTGAATTATCAAGAAGCATTTTAGTAGTGTCAGAATAAATTAAATGTACTAAATCTGTTTGAGTATTTTGTGTAGCTATATAATTTTTTAGTAAATCAACATATTCACAATATTCTTTATTAAGAACATAATTATTAATTTCTTTTTCCAAGATTAAATTTATATAATGTTTATAATCTGCAATTCGAAAGTTAATGAAACCATCAATATTACATATATTATTAGATTCAAAATAGTTTTGGAGAGCACTTATTAGCAAATCTTTTTTTGTGTTAAAGTTTGTTGGAATATTTAATGAGTTTTCTAAGAAAAGCATAATTTGTTTTCGCTCTTTTTGCGAAAAATAAAAAAAGTCATATTCAAATTGCTTTGTAATCAAAATTTTTTCAAAATTTTCTATGATTGCTTCAGCAATAATATTATTCAATAATGTATAAAATTTTTTTATTTTGGTTCCAGTATAGTGAATAATAATATTATAAAAATGTTTAAATTTTTTTTGTGAATAAAGAATATTTTCAAATTCAAGATTATCTAGATGTTGCTCTATAGTATTTAAGTATTTTTTATTTAAACTTTTTACACAAATTGAAATCATAAAAACTCCTTTCTTGAATAATTATAGTATTCACAAAAAAATTTTTGATATACATATAATATTCAAAAAGGAGTTTTTTGAAACTTGTTTATGCATTAAATAAATTATAAAAAGGTAATTGTTTTTTTGATAATGTATAAGTATTTAGATAATATAAAGGAGAGCTATTATTAAATTTGAAATTTAGGCTATAGCTGCATAGTAATTGCTCTTTTTTCTTAAAAGACTTATTTATTTGATTTATACCATATTTTCCATCACCAATTATAGGATGACCAATATGTGCTAAATGAGCTCTTATTTGATGAGTTCTTCCAGTTTCTAAAGTTATATCTAAAAGGCATATGTTGTGAGGCAAGTTCTTTTTTAATATTTTATAGGAAGTAATGATTTTTTGATAGCCCCTTAACTGTTTGTCAGATATATAGACTAAGGATTTTTTTGAATCTTTAAACAAATATGATTCTAATCTTTGAGAGCTTTTTGTTGGAATTCCGTAAACAACGCAAATATAATGCTTTTCAACCAAATGATTTTTGAAAGCAGAAAGAAGTTCATCTAAAGCAATTTTATTTTTCGCAAACAAAACAAGTCCAGATGTATTTCTATCTAATCTATGGCAAGGTTCAATAAAAGCATAATTTAAAGATTTTGCATAACTTGTTAAAGAATTTTCACCAGTCACTTCAATTCCAACAGGTTTATCGAAAACTAGAATATTATCATCTTCAAAAATTATTGGAATATCAATTTGTTTTTCTAATAAATCATCTGTTATATAAATTTTTATTTCATCTCCAGTCTGTAACAAACAATTTTCAGATATTCTTTTATCATTAATTTTAATATCCTTTTTACGCAAAGTTTTATAGATAAGCGAATTTGAAAGATTATTAAAATTATCTTGAAGAAATGATATTAATTTTTTATTATTATATTTTTCATCAACTTTTAATATTTTCATAAATCTATTATAACACATTTTATAGTGGTTACAATAGCAAAATTAAAGCAGGCGGAAATGTGGAAAACGGGACGGTTCTTATTTCCACAAAAGTGGAAATAAGAGCCGTCTCGGTTTCCATTTCCCGTTTTCGTTTTCCGGTTTCCACTTTTTTAAAAAAGTATTGATAAATGGGGAGATTTTTGATATTATTATTATGCATAAAAATAGGGCGTTTGTACGCTTTGGGAGGAATTTTAGTGGAAAATAGAAAGTCACATATTAGGAATTTTAGCATTATAGCTCATATTGATCATGGTAAGTCTACTTTAGCTGATAGATTGATTGAGATGACGGGGGTTCTTTCAAAAAGAGAGATGGAAAGTCAAGTTCTTGATAATATGGATATTGAGAAAGAGCGTGGTATTACTATTAAATCTCAAGCTGTTAGAATGTTATATAAGGCTAAAGATGGACAAGAATATGAATTTAATTTAATAGATACACCAGGACATGTTGATTTTAATTATGAAGTTTCAAGAAGTTTGGCAGCTTGTGATGGTGCAATTTTAGTTGTTGATAGTAGTCAAGGTGTTGAAGCTCAAACACTTGCAAATGTATATTTGGCTTTAGATAATAATCTTGAAATTATACCGGTTCTTAATAAAATTGATTTACCAAGTGCAAGACCGCAAGAGGTTAAAGATGAAATAGAAGAGATTATCGGAATTCCATCTCAAGATGCTCCTTGTATTTCTGCTAAAACTGGATTAAATGTTGAAGAAGTTTTAGAAAGAATTGTAACTGATATTCCAGCACCAGCAGGAGATGAAAATGCAAATTTGCAATGTTTGATATTTGATTCTTTGTATGATAATTATAAAGGTGCTTTAGCGTATGTTAGAGTAAAAAACGGAACTGTAAAAGTTGGGGATGAAATATTATTGATGTCTTCTAAAAAAGTTTTTTCTGTAACTGAAGTAGGATATTTTGAACCTGGCACATATGTTCCAACAAATCAATTAGAAGCTGGTGATGTTGGATATATTGCTGCTAGTATAAAAAGTTTAACAGATATACGTGTAGGAGATACAATTACATTAGCAGAAAATCCTGCCGAACAGCCATTACCTGGATATAAAAAAGTAAATCCAATGGTTTATTGTGGTTTATATCCAATAGATGGAAGCGATTATGAAAATTTAAAAGTAGCTTTAGAAAAATTGCAATTAAATGATGCTGCTTTAGAATATGAGCAAGAAACATCTGCTGCTTTAGGATTTGGTTTTAGATGTGGATTTCTAGGGTTGCTTCATCTAGAAATAATTGAAGAAAGATTAGACAGAGAATTTGATTTAGGATTAATAACAACATCACCATCTGTTATATATAAAGTTCACAAAACTGATGGTGAAGTAATAGATTTATATAATCCTTCAGAACTACCAGATCCATCAGATATTTCATATATAGAAGAGCCTTTTGTAAAGGCTGAAATAATAACCCCAAGAGATTATGTTGGAAATATAATGGAAATTTGCCAAAATAGACGTGGAATATATGTGGATATGAAATATTTAGATGCTAATAGAGTCACATTAGAATATGAATTACCATTAAACGAAATTATATATGACTTTTTTGATAGTTTAAAATCTAAAACTAAAGGTTATGCTTCCTTTGATTATGAGTTCAAAGAATATAGAAGATCAGATCTTGTAAAATTAGATATTTTAATTAATGGAGAAGGTGTTGATGCTCTTTCATTTATAGTTCATAAAGACAATAGCTATGATAGAGGAAAGAAAATGGTTGAAAAGTTAAAAAATGTAATACCAAGACATTTATTTGTAATTCCTATTCAAGCTGCTATTGGCGGAAAGATAATAGCAAGAGAAACAATTTCTGCAATGAGAAAAGATGTATTAGCTAAATGTTATGGTGGAGATATTTCTAGAAAGAAAAAGTTATTAGAGAAGCAGAAACGTGGAAAGAAAAAAATGCGTGAAATTGGAAATGTAGAAATTCCTCAAGAAGCATTTTTATCAGTATTAAAATTAGATGAAGAAGATTAAATTGGAGATTATTTTGAGATGAGTAAAGAAATTGAAATAGAAAAGAAATATAAGGTAAAAAAATTACCTGAAAATATTGAAGAATATGAGCATATTACTATAGAGCAGTCTTATTTTAATAAAGGTGGTGCGCCTATAAGGATAAGAAAATTTATTAGTAGTGATGAAATTAAATGTCTTATTTCAAAAAAATTTAAAAGTGATGATGAGTCAATTAAAAATATTGAATATAATATTGATATTACAGAAGAGCTTTATGATAAATTTGTCGAGGCAAGAGAAGGTAAAATTATAAAAAAGACGAGATATAAAATACCATTACAGGAAGGCTTATATGTTGATTTAGATGTGTTTCATGGATTTTTGGAAGGAGTTTGCATCGCAGAAATAGAATACGAATCAATTGAACAAGCTGAAAGCTACAAAATTCCTGAGTGGATTGAAGAGGTTAATTTTGATAAGGAATTGATTACTAATATATATATGGCAACTAAATTACAGAGTATAAATGAATTAAAAGATTTTTTATTAAAGGAAAAATAAAAGTTTAAAAGATTGAAAGGATTTTTATGAGTAAGAATTTTAAAAATGAAAGACAAGAAAAAACATATAACGATCAGATAGAAGGTAGAAATGCTGTTATAGAGCTATTAGAATCAGGTAGAGATATTAATAAAATATTTGTAAGCAATGGTGAAAAAAATGGCTCTATCACTAAGATACTAGCAATGGCCAAAGATAAGAGAATTATTATAACAGAAGTTAGCAAAAGCAAAATTGAAGAGATGGCTCAAAGTGATAACCATCAAGGTGTAATTGCAATAGTTCCACCATTTGAATATTGTGATGTAGATGATATTTTAGATGTAGCTAAAAGTAGAAATGAAGATCCATTTATATTGATATTAGATGGGATTGAAGATCCGCATAATTTAGGTGCAATAATTAGAACTGCAGAAACTGCAGGTGTTCATGGAATAATTATTCCAAAAAGAAGAGCTGCTTGTGTTAATAGTACTGTAGCAAAAGTAGCAGCTGGAGCAGTTGAGCATATGAAAATTGCAAGAGTAAATAATATTACAGAAACAATAAGATATCTAAAAGGAAATGATGTATGGGTTTGTGGAACAGATATGCACACAAATACATATTATTATAATCAAGATTATAAGATGCCAATAGCAATAGTTATAGGAAGTGAAGGTTATGGAATGGGAAGATTAGTGCAAGAAAATTGTGATTTTCTTGTTAAAATTCCAATGAAAGGGAAAATTACTTCTCTAAATGCATCTGTTTCAGCGGGTATAGTAATATATGAGGTGGTTAAACAAAGGATTAAATAGAGTTATATATCTAGGAGGAAAATATTGAAAAAAAAGAGTACTATAAGCATTGTATTTATAATAATTTTAGGATTAATATTATCTGGAATATATTTTTCAGTAGGTAAAGAGCTTACTTTTTGGAAATATGCTATAAAAAATAAAGAGCTTACAAATATTTTTTCTAGTAATGAAATATCAGAATTTAATAAAAAGAAACAAGAAAATTCATATATAACAAATAGTGAATTGGCAATTAATAATAACAATAATCAATATAAATGTGTATCTGTATCAAAGGCAAAATCTAATAATGACAAATTAACAAATTTTAGAATTTTAAAAAATGATAAAGATTTCATTGATGCAAATGTAATAACACGTAATGATTTGTTAGGTATAAAAATACGTAATTTCAATGATAATTATGTGATAGTAGAAAACAACAATTTAAAGGAATTAGCAAAAAATATTGGAATTCAAGATACGAGTAAAATACCAGAAAAAATTAATACTATAAATTTTGATGATTTATTAAAGCTGGAAGATGATGATATTCAGTATATTTCAAAAAAATATTCAAAATTAATAATGAAAAATATTAGTTCGAATAACTATTCAAAAAATATAGATAAAAATAATAGTACATCATATTCGTTAACACTTACAGAAAATGAAGTAAAAAAAGTTTTATCAGAATTGTATAAAAAAATTTCAACAGATGAAAGGGTATTAAATATAATTTATTCAAAACTTAAATTAATAAATATTGGAGAAGAAAAGAATAATGTTGGTAATATCTCAAGAAAATTTCAAGAAATGTCCAAAACAGTATTGGATGCAGAAACAACAAATGATATACTTTTAGAAATAACAGTTTATATAGAGAATAATGAATTATTGCAAACTGATATTAAAATTAAAGATAAAAAAGTAATTAAAATAGTTTATGATAAAGAAAATAATAATCTTAATATTAAACAACAATTAGTAAAACCAGATGGTCATAGACTAAATATTTCAATATCCAATTATTTAAATACGATATTAAATAAGATTGAAGAGATAAGCATAACAAAAAAAATTAGTGATGATAGTAAAGAGCAAAAAACAGATATAGAAATAATGTGCAATAATGGTATAGATATTAAATTTTATACTTGTACAAAAATTTTAAATGAACAAATAATGCATTTAGAATATGAAGATGATTCAAAAGTAATTTTAAATGATTTGTCAGAAGATGAATTGAAAAAATTATATGAAGATAATAAAATTAAATTGATACAGTTATATGAAATTTGGAGGGATACATATGAATTGGGAATTAAATGATAAATTTGCAGATTGGAATGGAGAAATAGCAAATAAGGAAGAAAAAATAGTAATAGCAAAAAAAATAGCAGAAAAAGTTAAAGACGGAGATGTAATAGGTTTTGGATCAGGTTCAACATCATATTTAGCAATTATTGAAATAGCTAAAAAAATAAAAGAGGAGCATTTAAATATAATTGCTATACCAACTTCATATGAAATAAAATTGTTATGCAGTAAATTAAATATCAGAACATCATCAATTTTAGAGCAAAAACCAGATTGGAGTTTTGACGGAACTGATGAATTTGACAATAATAATTGGTTGATAAAAGGGCGAGGAGCAGCCATGTTTAAAGAAAAATTAAATATTGTAAGTTCAAAAAAAGTATATATTCTTGCTGATTCAACAAAATGTGTTAATAAATTAGGAGAAAAGTTTTATATACCTGTAGAATGTTACCCAGAAACAATTAATTTAGTACAGGAGCAATTAAAATTAATTGGAGCAACAGAGTGCATATTAAGAAAAGGCAAAGGAAAAGATGGTCCTATTGTTACTGAAAATAATAATTTAATTATAGATGTAAAATTTGAAAATATAGATAATAATTTAGAGCAAAAGATAAAATCAATACCAGGTGTTATTGAATCAGGATTATTCACAAATTATAATAATATAGAAATTGTAAAGTAGCAAAGGAGAATTTTTATGTGGGGAGATATAGCAATAGCATTTGTTTTAGCATTTATAACATCATATGTACTTGTTCCATATTCAATGAGATTAGCAAAGAAGATAAGAGCTGTAGATGTTCCTTCTGAAAGAAGAATTAATAAAGTTGAAATGCCAAGATTAGGTGGATTAGCAATAATTGCAGGATTTTTTATTTCAATGATATATTTATTGATATCTATGGAACTAGAAAATAAAACCGCTCTTGACGGATATCATTGGAAAATTATAGGATTATTTTTAGGACTAACAATAATAGCTTTAATAGGTTTTATAGATGATTGGAAAGGAGTACATCCTTTATTAAAATTATTAGGACAAAGTGTAGCAGCAGTAGTTGTAATGTGTTTTGGAATAACAATAGGGGATTTTAATATACCAGTATTAAATCATTTTATTGAACTTAATGGTATATTAGATTATATATTAACTTGGTTATGGATTGTAGGAATTACGAATGCTATTAATTTAACTGATGGCTTAGATGGTTTATCATCTGGAATAACCTTGATCGCATGTATATCATTATTGATAATTTTTGCAAGTAATGGTTCACCAATTATTTCAATTATTTTGATAACAGCATTAGCAGGAGGAATTATTGGATTTTTACCATTTAATTATAATCCTGCAAAAACATATATGGGAGATTCAGGATCTAATTTCTTAGGTTTTTCTATTGCTATAATTTCTATATTAGGAGTAGCAAAAACATATACAGTTATTGTAATAGTAGCACCATTGATTGTTTTAGGTTTGCCAATACTTGATACAATTTTTGCAATAATTAGAAGAATAATTAAAGGTAAATCAATAAAAGCTGTATTCCAAGCAGATAGAGGACATTTACACCACAAATTAATCGATTATGGATATAGTCAAAAAGAATCAGTATTAATTTTATATGGAATAGCAACAACTTTAGGTATGTTTGCAATAATATTGTTAGAAAGTGGAATATGGAAGGCTATATCATTTGCCTTATTAATAATAGCTATTTTTGCAATGGGATATAAAGACTTACTAAAGAAAAATAAAAATTAAAGGAAGGTTTTTTATTATGAAAAAAGTATTGTTTATATCAAGTACAGGTGGTCATTTTAGTGAATTATTACAGCTTAAATCATTATTTAGCAAATATGATTCATATATAATAACAGAGAAAGATAAAACAAATGAAAATTATAAATTAGTTTATGGTGATAAAATGTTTTTTTTACCATATGGGACAAGAAGTAAAATATTTTCATATATCTTTAAATATTTTTATTTATGTTTAAAAACAATATATTTATTTATAAAAATAAGACCTAAGTATATTGTAACAACTGGAACGCATACAGCAGTTCCGATGTGCTATTTAGGAAAACTATTTAGAAGGAAAATAATTTTTATAGAAACATTTGCAAGTTCAAAAGCAAAAACTTTATCAGGAAGAATGGTTTATCCAATAGCAGATTTATTTATAGTACAATGGGAGGAAATGCTTAAATTATATCCAAAAGCCGTATATGGTGGCTCAATATATTAAGAAGGATGGTTTTAAATGATTTTAGTATTATTAGGTACACAGAATAATAATTTTAATAGATTACTTGAAGAGCTTCAAAATTGTATAGATAAGAAGTTAATTGCTGATGAAGTGGTAGTTCAAGCAGGTTTTACAAAATTTGAATCCAAGGATATGAAAATATTTGATTTTATAGATAAAGATGAGATGTCTAAATTGGTAGAAAAGGCAGATTTAATAATAACTCATGGTGGTGTTGGTTCAATAATATTGGCATTAAAAAATGGCAAAAAAACTATAGTTGTTCCAAGATCAAAGAAAAATGATGAACATGTAAATAGTCATCAATTCCAAATAGCAAGAAGATTTGAGAAAGAAGGGTATGTTAAAAGTGTTGTCAATATAAAAAATCTAGGAAAAGTTATTAAATCAATGGACAATTTTGTTCCAAAGGCCTATGAAAAAAGAAAAAGTGATGTAATAACATTAGTAGAAAATTTTATTGATAATAATTAATTTTTAATTAGGAGAAAAATGAAAAAAATTAAATGGGGTAATATTAAATTTTATATAAATAAAATAGTAAATTCAGAACTTTTTATTATTTTCACAGCAATAGCTCTTTTTATAAAGATGTTTTTCTTTTATGAGAGCACTATTTATTTTGGAGATACATTAAATAGAGAAATAATGGAAAAAACTTTTATTTTTTCTATGTTTATAGTTACATTTTTATTTATATTTAAAAATAAAGCAAGATTTATATTAACATATATAATAAATATTATATTTAGTATAATAATGTTTGCTGATAATTTATATTATAATTATTCAACAAGTTTTTTATCAGTATCGCAAATAAGCAATTTGCAATATTCTGAAGAAATATCAACAGCTATAAAAGACTTATTTTCAGCGATGCAACTTTTATATTTTTTAGATATAATTTTGATTTTAATTTTATTAATATGTAGATATATAAAAATAGAAAAGATAAAAGAAAAAAGATGGAAGCCAGCTTTGCTGTATATATCATTAATGACAATAATATATAGCTCAACAATTCATCAATATGTTGATGCAGCGAGTGCTTTTACATATAATAAAAAGTTACAGTTAGAGGCAGGAACATTATACACATTTCACTATTTAGATGTAAAAACAAATATTAATTTAAAAAAGAATGCAAAATATGCAACTAATAGTGATGTAATGGAAGCATATAATGATTTAAAGAATATTTATAATGAAAAATATGAAGAAGATATATATAATTTTGGAGGTATAGCACAAGGCAAAAATGTAATAGCTCTTCAATTAGAGTCTTTTCAAGATTTTTTATTATTTAAATCTATAAATGGGAAAGAAATAACACCGAATTTAAATAAATTTATGAAAGAAAATGTGCAAATCGACAATTTAATTATTCAAAGTTATTCAACAACTGCAGATTCTGAGCATTCTGCATTATCATCTTTGTATCCACTAGATAATGGAATGGCTTTTGCTCAATATAGTGGAAATAAATATGATGATTTTTTTGGAGAATTTCATGATGCAGGATATTACACAATGTATATGCATGGGAATGTAGGAACATTTTGGAATAGAAATAATGTATATGGATCAATGGATATTGATGAATTAGATTTTATTGATAGTTTTGATGAGAATAGTCAATTAATTAATGATTGGATTTCAGATGAATCATTATATATACAAGCTGCTGAGAAAATAAACAATGTAGGGGCACCGTTTTTTGTTAATATAATAGCAGCATCATCACATAATGCATTTGATTTGCCAGGATTAGAAAACAAATATGATTACGTTGATATAGATGTTGGAAAATACAAAGAGACATATTTTGGTAATTATTTAGAAGCAATTAATTATTCCGATAGAGCATTTGGAATTTTCATAGATAAATTGAAAGAATCAGGGCTATATGATAATACAGTTATTATGGTATATGGAGATCATTATGGAATGCAAATGTACAATTCAGAAATGCTTGAGTTTATTGAAGAAGCGGATCATAAATATGATATGGTTGAAACTGAAATAAACTATGTTAATACTGCATGTGGAATTCACATTCCTGGGGTAGAGCATATTGAAATAACAAAACCAATAAGCAAATTAGATATAAAACCAACTCTATGCTATTTAACAGGAGTAACTGATGGAGTTTCACTAGGTAGTAATATGTTTGGAAATAAAGATTTTGCATGTTTAAATAATGGCATAATAATAGCAGAGGATTATTATTACAATGGAGTATGGTATAATAAATCTAATGGGGAGAAAGTTAATTTAGAGCAAATAGATGATGAAACAAAATATCTACTTAAATTTTATGAAGATTCAATGGATAAAGAGCTTTCAATATCACTTTCAATTGTTTTAAATAATTTACTGAAATAAAATGTTCAAAAGAAAAATAATTTGGAGGAAATTTTAATGGAAAATAATCAAATTATGAATCCAGAAATAGAAGATTCTATTGAAGAAAATCTTGAAACTTCTATAAGACCAAAAATGCTAGAAGAATATATAGGTCAAACAAAAGTAAAAGAAAATATGAAGATATATATAGAAGCAGCAAAGAGAAGAGGAGATCCTCTTGATCATGTTTTATTATATGGACCACCAGGACTTGGGAAAACTACACTTGCAAATATTATAGCAAATGAGATGAATTCAAATATAAAAGTAACATCTGGACCTGCAATAGAAAAAGCTGGAGATTTAGCTGCATTACTCACAAATTTAAAAGAAAATGATGTTGTTTTTATAGATGAAATACATAGATTAAATAAAAGTGTTGAAGAAATATTATATCCTGCTTTAGAAGATTTTACTTTAGATATAGTAATTGGAAAAGGACCTACTTCTAGATCTATTAGAATTGATTTACCAAAATTCACATTAATAGGAGCTACTACAAAAGCAGGTTCATTATCTACTCCTTTAAGGGATAGATTTGGTATTGTAAATAGATTAGAGCTTTATGATACAGCACAACTTAAATTGATAGTGAAGAGAACAGCTAAAATTTTAAATGTTGAAATAGATGATAAATCAGCAGAAGAAATCGCAAGAAGATCTAGAGGAACACCTAGAATTGCGAATAGATTATTAAAAAGAGTAAGAGATTATGCTATAGTTTTTTCAGATAATAATATTGATTTAAAACTAACAAAAATTGCTTTAAATAGATTGGAAATTGATGAAATAGGCCTTGATGATATAGATAGAAAAATATTAGAAACTATGATAGAAAAATATGGAGGAAGACCAGTTGGAATAGAAACGTTAGCGACAACAATTGGTGAAGAGGTTGATACATTAGAAGATGTATATGAACCATATTTGATACAAATAGGATTTATATCAAGGACTGTAAGAGGAAGAATACCATTACCAGCAGCATATGCTCATATGGGATATGAGATGAAATAATAATGAAAGGATTGATTAAAACATGAAAAAATCAAGAAAAATAATATTTTGGTGTGGAATAATTTTAACATTGATAACTGTAATTTTTTCAAAACCATTATCAAATTTAGATGAACTATGGAATTTTAATTTTGCAAGATGTATTGCTAATGGCCTAGTTCCATATAAAGATATAAGTATGATAATAACACCATTATCAAGTTTTTTATTGGCAATACCATTAAAAATATTTGGATCAGAGCTATTTATATCAAGAATTATGGCTGTAATTTTATCTACACTAGTTTTAATTTTTGTGTATAAATCTTTTAGAAAAAGTAGTGCAAATGAAAGTATATCATACATGATAACATTAATATTTGAGATTTTATTGTTAAATGTATTTTGCTATGACTATAATTTCCTAATTTTACTATTAGCATTGTTTATAATTATTTTAGAGCTAAAAATGGATGAAGTAAAAGACCCTAAAAAAAGAATTTTTTTCAATATACTAATTGGTTTAATTGGTGGTTTTGCAATATGTACAAAGCAAACAATAGGATTAATTTTATGTTTTATCATATTAGTAAATAAATGTTTCTTTATTAAAGAAAAGAAAGATATTAAGCCAATCTTAAAAGATATATTATTTAGATTTATAGGTATACTTATGCCAGTTGCTGCATTAGCTATATATTTGCTAGCTAATAATGCTTTTTCAGATTTTATGAATTATTGTGTAAAAGGAATAAAGGATTTTTCAAATAAAATATCATATTTTGATTTATTAAAATGCAAAAATTTAATTTATATAATATTAGCAATATTAGTACCAGTAATATTATTAGCAGGTGTAGGATTAAATGTTTTCAAAAAAATTAAAAATAAAGTAGATTATAAATTATATATATTAACAATATATGCATTAGCAGTATTTGTTATGGTATATCCAATTGCAGATTATGCACATTTTTTAACAGCAATTATTCCTGCAATCATATTAGGAACATATATAATGTTATTAGTAAAAAGAAAATATATTAAGTTTAATTGTTCAATTATAAATGAGATTTTTAAAGTGGTAACAATTTTATTAATTATAGGTTCAACTTTATATATTGAGTATTCTAATTATCAAGCACTTAGTGAATTAAGTAAATATAGATCAAATAATCATTTCAAATTTATAACAACATCAAATACTTTAAAAGCTGATATAGATGCTGTGGATAATTTTATTAAAAATTCTGATGTTAATGTATATATTATTGATGCAGAAGCTGCAGTATATATGATTCCTGCAGATAAGTATAATAAAAATTATGATATGTTTTTATTAGGTAATATAGGATTTGATGGAGAAACAAAAACAATTGAAAAGATTAAAAACGAAGAAGCTTTATATCTAATTAAAGAAAATGATGAAAATTTAAATTGGCAATTAGTTAATAATGTTAGAGCATATATAAAAGAAAACTTAACAAAAGAAAATACAGTAGGGCAATATTCTGTGTATAGAGGAAAAATTCAAAATCCTCCAGTAACAGAAAATGCGGAAAATACTGAGAATAATGAAAATGTAGAGCAAATTACAGAAAATAATCAGTAAAATATGAAGTTTAAGAGGAGATTTTTATGAAATTATTAATGCATACATGTTGTGCACCTTGTAGTGTATATTGCATAGATGAATTAAGAAGTGAAGGAATTGAGCCAACTATATATTGGTTTAATCCTAATATTCATCTATACATGGAGTATAAAGCAAGAAGGGATTGTTTAAAAGATTATACTGAAAGTATAAATGTAGCAGCAATATTTGAAGAAAATTACGGATTAGATGAATTTTGCAAAAATGTTATTAGTGATTTAGAAAATAGATGTTCAAATTATTGCTATAAAGTTCGAATGGAACAAACTGCAAAATATGCTAAGGAAAATGGATATGATACTATAACTACAACTCTTTTAGTTAGTCCATATCAAAAACATGAAGAGCTTAAAACAATTTGTGAAGAGATAGCCAAAAGGTATGGGTTAACTTTTTTATACAGAGATTTTAGAATTGGATTTAGAGCAGGACAGGCTAAAGCAAGAGAGCTAGGTTTATATATGCAAAAATATTGTGGTTGTGTATTTTCTGAGGAGGAACGATATCAAAAACAAATAAAGCAAGATAAAGAATATAAATAATATTAAAAGTGCCTTATATAATAAATATATAAGGTGCTTTTTTTGTCGAAAAAAAGTGGCATGAAAAATAAAAAAAATATTTACAATTAAAGAGCAATATAATAGAATAGCAAAGTATATTTAACATTTTGATAAATGAATAAAAGTACAACAGAATTAAGGAGGAAGAAAGATGAAGACTTTCGCTAAAAAAGCAATAGCATGTGTATTGCTAGCTAGCATGTTACTAGTGATGTTGCAAAGTATTTCCTTTGCAAAAAGTGAAAAAGTACAAATGATAAAAAAAGGAGAAAATGAATACATATTATATGTAGCAGATTTGTTGAACACAGAATTTGAATTCGCATTTTCAAACAATTCAAACGAAGATAAGGCAAATTTAAAATTTCAAAATTCAGCAAAAGATTCTTTAGATATTGGAAATAATATAGCTTATGTTGATAATGCTTTATATGAAGAATATTTTAAGAATAAAGAAAATACATATTTATGGATTAAGGATGAATCTGATTATCAATTAGAAGCAAAAAAAATAGATTTATCAGATTCTTTAACAGAAGATGAAGTAAAAAAATGTAATAATATAACAAAAACTATAAATGCTAAGGTAGGAGAAAAAGAGCTACCACAAGAAAATGTAGATGGAGTAAAAATTACTAGAAGAATTAATACGCTAATAATTGAAGATAGTAAATTAAAAAATCTTCAATATAGTATAGTAAAAAGTAAGCCTGATACAGATTTTGCTAAGTTGATAGAATTAGCGAATAAATTGAATGAGCTAAAAGATGACAATATGCTTAATAAAATATCAACATATAAGCAATTTTATAGTATGTATGAAAAATTAATGCCAACTACTTGGATGAATGTTGAAAATAGTACTATATTACAACCAAATGATTCTAAGGAGAATGATCAATATGTTGTTTTCCTAAAAGCACAAGATGAAAATGGAAAAACAATTACAGATTTACAAATATTAACATGTACTAATGCATATAGTGCAGAATTTGAAAATCAAAAAATAGTGAAAAAAGAAGTATCAAAAATGCCTGTAACAGGTGATAGCTATATATTAATAATAATAGCAGGGATATTAGTTTTACTAATAGCTATTTTTGGTATACTTAAAATTAAAAACAAAAAAACTATGGGTAAATAGTATGAAAAATAAGATATATAATAGGATACTTATATTTTTAGTTATTGCATTAGTAATTGTTGGAATATTGATAGCTTTAAAATATTTTAGAAACCAACAAAAGGATGAAGAGCTAAAAAGTGTAGTGCAAGATTTTAAAAATCAAATAAAAGAGCTAAATTCAAATAGTGAAGATGAACTAAAAAAAGTAGATTTGACATATAAAGGTTATAACGTAGTAGGAATTATAGAAATACCGAAATTGAATTTACAGTATCCTATAATAGACCATACGGATGAATCTGCGATGAAAGTTTCAATAACGAAATTTTGGGGAAATAATGTTAATGATATAGGAAATTTTTCAATGGCAGGACACAATAATTTAGACGGAACTATGTTTGGTGGAACTAAAAATCTTGAAGTTGGAGATATAATTAAGATGACTGATTTATCAGGTCATACAATAGATTATAAAATATTTGATAAATATATAATAGATCCAAATGATGTTGAATGTGTAAAAAGTATTCAAGGAGATACTCGAGAAATTACAACAATAACTTGCAAAAATGGAAGAAGTAATAGGCTTGTTTTAAAAGCAAGAGAGGTAATTTAATTTTCAAAAGAGGGGGAGAACAATGAAAGAAAAACTCAGCTATAAAAGCAAGAGAAATATTATAATTGCTGCAATTTGTGTCGTATTAGTAGCAATTATTTCAATAGGTACATATTTTTATGTTAAAAGTGATAATGTTGCATCTGCTCAAGAGAATAATAAATTGGGTTCAGCCCAAACTGCATATGCAAATAACCAAGAAAATAATCAGATTGTAAATGGTGAAAATAATCAAATACAAAATCAATCAGGCGAAAACAATAATGTAAATAATGGTGAAGTTAATAATAATGGAACTATAACAAATAATAACGGAACAGTTAATAATGGGACTGCAAATAATAATGGTATTGTAAATAATAATGGAACAACAGTACAAGGAACAAATAACAACAATAATAATGGTGCAGTTGCAATAAATAACGGAAATAATAATAATCAAAATGATACAGGAACAACAACTCAAACAACAGGTAATGTTCCAAACCAAGATTATGTTAGTGAAACAGTAGAAGAGCAAGAAGTATTAGTAAGTGAAGATTTTGATTTGGGTTGGAAATTATTAGATGTTAATGCATCAATACCAACAGATAATCTTTTTATTATACGTCCAATTTTTGAAACCAAAAAGACTACTAATAAAACAGCAGTTGTATCAGGAGAAAAATTAGAATATACAATCACAGTAAGTAATATAGGAAATATAAATGGAAAAACAAAAGTAAGGGATGACATACCAGAGGGGACAACATTTGTAGAAGGAAGTATAAAAGTAAATGGAAATGTAGTTGAAAATACAGCAGAAAGTTTAAAAGAAGGAATTGAAGTTGAAGTAAATGCTGGTAAAGAAGCTACAGTAAGTTTTGAAGTAACAGTAAATGAAGATGCAAAAGGAACAATAAAAAATAAAGCAACAGTAGATGGAAAAGAAACAGAAGAAACAAAAAATCCAGTAATAACATTTACAAAGAAAGCAGATAAAGAAACAGTAAAAGCAGGGGAAAACATTAAATATACAATAACTATAGAAAATACAGGAGATGTAGAAGGAAAAGCAATAGTAAAAGATGATGCCCCAGAAGGAACAACATTAGTAGAAGGAAGCTTAAAAGTAAATGAAAGCTCTAGCAAAGAAGATATAAAAGATGGAATTGAAATAGAAGTTCCAGCAAAAGGAAAAGTAGAAGTAAGCTTTGAAGTAGTTGCAGAAGATTTAGAAGATGGAGCAAAGATAGAAAATACAGCAAAAGTAAATGAAAAAGAAACAAATAAAACAGAAACAACATATCAAGAAGCAATAATAACAGCTGAAAAGACATCAAATAAAACAGCAGTAGCAGCAGGAGAAGATTTAGAATATACAATAACAGTAAGTAATACAGGAAGTGCAAGCGGAAATACAATAGTAAAAGATGAAATCCCAGAAGGAACAACATTTGTAGAAGGAAGTATAAAGATAAACGGAAACTGTGTAAACGATACAGCAGAAAACTTAAAAGAAGGAATAGAAATAGGTGTTCCAGCAAATGGAAAAACAGAAGTAAGTTTTGTAGTAATAGTAAATGAAGATGCAAAAGGAACAATAAAAAATAAAGCAACAGTAGATGGAGAAGAAACAGAAGAAACAAAAAATCCAGTAATAACATTTACAAAGAAGGCAGATAAAGAAACAGTAAAAGCAGGAGAAAACATCAAATATACAATAACTGTAGAAAATACAGGAGATGTAGAAGGAAAAACAATAGTAAAAGATGATGCTCCAGAAGGAACAACACTAGTAGAAGAAAGTTTAAAAGTAAATGAAAGCTCTAGTAAAGAAGACTTAAAAGAAGGAATTGAAATAAAAGTTCCAGCAAATGGAAAAGTAGAAGTAAGCTTTGAAGTAGTAGTAAATAATGATATAAATATAGCAACTATATTAAATACAGCAAAGGTAAATGGAAAAGAAACAACAGCAGAATCTAAAGTAATGACAACATATAAAGTAGAGCATTATTATAAAAACAATGGAGAATATACATTAGAAAAAACAGATAATATTGCAGATGAATATGAAATAGGAACAGTAATTAGTGAATATGAAAAATATGAAAATGATGGATTCAAGTATGTAAAACAAGAAAATTTACCATTGACATTACAATCAGATGTTAATAAAAATATAATAAAAGTATATTATGCAAAACCAAATATAACTGCTACAAAAATTAGTAATGCAAAAGAAAATTCAAAATTCCAAGAGGGAGAAACTGTAATATATACAATAAAAGTAAAAAATAGCGAAGATGTTTTGGGAGATGCGACAATTACAGATGAAATTCCAGAAGGATTAATTTATCAAAAATATGAAACAGTTCAAATTGGAAATGAAGATTCAATTTCAGTAGAAAGTAATATTTTAACTTGGAATGTAAAATCATTAGGAGTTAATGAAGAAAGAGAAATAAATATAGAAACAAAAGTTGGAACTGTTGAAAGCGAAAAGACAATAACAAATAATATTAAAGTTGATGGAAATATAACAGATTCAACAGACATAACAGCTACAAAAGTAATGTTAAATTATTCAAAAACAGCAAAAACTATGTTAGAAAGAGATGAAAATGGTGTTATAATACCTGGTCAAAATGAAAATGAAGCAGAGGTAGGAGATACTATTGTTTATACAATAAAAGTAGAAAATAAATCAGATGTTAGTTCAAATGTTGACATTAAAGATCCTATACTTGGAACAGTTTCATATATAAATGATAGTTTAACTGTAAACGGAAATGTAAATGCTAATGCAAGTTTTGATAAAAAGAAAAACGAAGTAGTATATGCAGGAACTATTAATCCTAAAGAAACAATTAATTTAGAATTCAAAGTAAAAGTAGAAAATGGTGCTAAAGTAGGAGAAAATATAACAAATACAGCATATGTAAATGGAAATCCAACAGAGACAACTAAAATAAATATTGCAAAAAAGGTTATTGTAGAAACAACTGCCCAGACTGTAAATGCATTAGATTTAGTACTTGTACTTGATGTCTCTGGAAGTATGGAAGGAAAAAGCTTAGATAACTTAAAGAATGCAGCTACAAATTTAGTAAATAAAGTATTTAGTGTTCAAACTGATTCTACAATTACATTAATCACATATTCTGATACAGCTAATGCAGCAGAAAAATATGATTATTCAACGAAGAAAAAAGCTTTAGAAAAAATTAAAAAATTACAAGCAGATGGTGGAACAAATATATATGAAGCTTTAAATAAAACTAATAGTACATTAGATACAATGGATTCAACAAATAGAACTCATGCAGTTGTATTCTTTACTGATGGAGCTCCAACATACTATTGTCAAAGTATGCCAGAATTAGTTAATATAAATAGCACAACAGATAAAAAATTTAAAAATAATTTAAGAAAAAATATTGTGCAAGAAGCTATTAAATTAAAAGCACGCAAAAATACAATGGTATATGCAGTTGGATTAGGAATTGGTAAATTTAGTTATAAAGAAATTCAATACGAAGAAAGAAATGTTCCAAATGAAGATAAAAAATATTTTGATGGAAATATATATGGAACATATTATATGACAAAACAAACTTATGGAAAGTATGTTTTAAATAATATTGATTCATCAAATAAATATATAGAATCTTCAGATTTGGATAAAACATTTGATGATATATTGAAAAAGCAAACAACAACATTAAGATCATATAATGCAAATAAAATGCCAGTAGTACTAAATATACCTGAAAAGGGAAATATAATAAGTGATGTAGTCATAAAAATAGGAGATAGTGAGCCAGTAACATATAAATTAACAGATTTAAATAAAGGTAAAAATGGAATTTCTTATGTTAAAGGAACAGGATTCACATGGACTATAAATGATGCAAATATTTTAAACAATAAATTGCATATAAGCTATACAATAGACGGAGTGGCACAAAAATAAAAATATTAAGCAAAAACAGATAGTAAAACTATCTGTTTTTTTCTATAGATTTAATTGATTAAGAAAAAATCTTGAATATAAAATGTGGATATTATATAATTAAAAAAAACGGAGAATTTATATATGGATATACAAAAGAGATTAAAAGAATTAGGAATAGAACAGGCAGAAAAATTAGATAATGAAACAATAAGAGCGGTAGCATATAATGTAACAGAAACATTGACTAAGGCTTTTCCAGTATTATATGATGAATATAATAATATACTTGCAAAATTATTGAATTGTAGTATGTATAAGGCAGAAATAACTAAAAAGATTTCAAAGGTAAACTATATATATGAAAACAAGAGCATTTATTTTGATAAAAGTGTAAATCTTGAGAAAATGAATGAAGAGATTATACATGAATGTATTCATTATATTCAAAATTCAAGTAAAACAGATAGAAAAGGGTTGTGTAGTTTTGAAGAATTTTCGATATCTGGATTAGGTTTTAATGAAGCAGCAATTCAATATATATCAGCTAAAAGCGTTGGAAATAGCCAAACAATATTAATAAAATTTGGGATGAAACTAAAAACAATTAGTGCGAATTATTATCCTTTTTTAACAAATTTAATTCAACAAATAATCTACTTAATTGGAGAAGAAAAATTAGTTTTAGGGACATTAAATGTAAACAATGATTTCGAAGATTATTTTTTGAACATATTCGAAGGTAATACAAAAAAAATAATGAATAAATTTGATAAAATCTTAAATTTAAATAATGTTTTAAATGAAAATAAAAATTTAAGATTAGCAGAGCATTATCAAGAAACATTAATTACTATATATATGGAGACACAAAAAATATTATTTAATACATTTTTTAATAAAATGTGCTCAGAAGTAACAACTATTGAAGAAGTTGAACAATATTATAAGCAAGCTATTAATTATAAAAAATTTGTTGGAGTTAATATAGATAAAAATAAAGAATGTTTTTATGATGATAATATTAAAAATTTAACAGTAAAGTTTAATAAAAAATTAATAGAAATTAATAAAGAATTAGGGAAAAATAATCCTGCAATTGTTAAAGCCGATTTATTAGGAAAGTGGATGAATAAATTGATTGATTTTTTTTCAAAAAAGAAAGTATAAAATAAAAGCTTACCAGATATTTTTATATTGGTAAGCTTTTAAAAAAATAAGTCTAAAAGATTTATAAGGATTGTTGATAACAGAACTTTTAAAGAAACGCGTCCACTAGCAGTAAATATATTTTTTAGTATAACAGATGTATAGTCTTTTTTTACTGTTAATGCAAGACAATTAGTTTCAACAGTATTGTCTGTTGAGTCAATTTGATTTTCTTCTAAAGTTTGTTCATCTTGAACGGTTACATTTTCAACAATGTTTTCATTTTCTGTAATTGTATCAATATTTGTAATATCATCAAGTAAATCTATATTTACTGTTTCATCTATTTGTGCATTTGACATATATATCACTTCTTTCGTAAAATAATTATACTTAAATTTAGTATAACATTGAGGTAAAAAGAAGTAAAGAAAAAATTGTTAAGAAGATATATAAGTATTATATTAAAAAAGTAAATATGCGTTGAATATTATAGGAGTTTTTTATATAATAAGCATGAAAATAAATTAATAGGATATGAAAGCAATGAAAAAATTTATAATAATATATGTAATAATTATGTTATTAGTATTAGGAGTAGTTATATTTTTTAAAACAAATTCTGACAGTATTAATGAAATAAAATTAAGTCTAGAGCAATATAATGAACCTGTAATTGATAATAAAATTTCAATTAAAGCAAAAGAAATTCATGATTATATGAGGGAGCACGATTATGGTTATTGCACATATGATCAAAGATGCAATCATGATGGAAAATGTGGATTAAATGTTACTTTTGAAGCATCGAAGACAGGATATAATAATACTTGTTGTGCTACATATGTTTCATGGGTTCTTCAAGAAACAGGATATTTAACTAAACAGGAGCATATAGATAATTATTTAAATGGGGCTAATAACTTGATTAAATATTTAGAAAAAAAAGGTTGGAAAAAAATAGATAAAAAAGACATTATGCCTGGAGATATACTATGTTATGATGGCCATATTGCAATATATGGGGGAAAGGGCCAACAGTATGATGCAGGAAATAAAATGGTTATAAAAGCAGTAGCACCATGCAAAATTATAGGTGGCATGGATACACAAAAGATCTTAAGAGCACCTGATTTATAAATAAATTTAATAATACGGAGGTTGATTATGAGCACTAATGAAAATTTCATAGAAAGAAATAAAATAAATGTAGAAGAAATTTCTAAAAAAGTTGATTGCATAAATCATAGTATATCAGAAATTAATCCAATAATTAATGATTATGGAATATATCCTTCAAATATGGTATCAAGAAGAGAAATTTCTTTGGCTGATATAATTGGTTATGTACCAACAACAGGTATGTTTATAGATGGATATGATGAAAATTTTTTTAAGAGCCTTCCTCAAATATTTAATGAGAATGGTGATACATATCATTCTAGAAGTACAAGTTTATTGCAAATTAATTCAGATGAAATAATGGAAATTTTAAAAGAAAGTTTTGAAAAAGATCCAATAATAGTTCAATCAATAGGAAATAATCGATTTGTAGTATACTCAAACGGAATGCATAGATTTATAACTATGAAAATAAATTATATAAAAGAGCTTGCAGAAAGTCAAAATGATTATGGAAAACAAGTGCAACTAAAGCATAAATATACTTTTCCTGTAGTTTGTTATGATTTTGATAAATGTAAAACATATTCAAATTTTTTGTTGCAATGTTTTGATTTAAATGTTGATTCTGCATTTTTAGAAGTAGATGAAAAATCAAGCCAATATACAGGAAACACAATTGTTAAATATTTAGACGGAAAAGAAGAAATATTTAATGATGAAAGCTTAATAAAGCTTGTAAAACAAACAATAAATGAATGCAAAAATAATGAATATCCAACAGATGATAGATATAGCATAAATGATTTAGAGCAATCAATAGATTTTATGAAACGTGAGAAACATAGAAAAAATATTCAAATATATTATAATGAAAATAAAGATTTTAAGGAATTTGCAGATTTGTATTTGAAAGATGTAGAATTTTTTGAAAAGGAATCAGATAAGGAGATTTTAGAATGATTAAGTTTTTAGAAAGTAATACAAGTATTTTAAATTATGATACAAATATTGTAAGAAAGGCATATACTTTAAGTAATGATGAGAATATTATAGGATATGCGACTATAAACAAAGATGAAAATAATTTGATGTTTATATATGTATTGCCTAAATATAGAGGATATGGTTATGGACAAATTTTGTTTGACGAAGTATTGTTGGAAGTTCAAAAATTAAAATATGAGAAAGTATACTGTACATTTTCAAAAAATAATATGCAAATGGTGAGAATAATGCAAAAGAGAAAAGCTACTTGGTTAGGTAGCAATAAAGAAAAAGTAAAATATGTTATTAATTTAACACATAAAGCTAATGATGATATATTAAAAAATTCTGATGATGAAAGATAAATAAAAGATAGTGCGAAACAAAAAGCTGTCTTTATTGTTTAACACTATCTTTTATCTTGAATTTAAAAGTTAATATTTTGAACATAGATTTTATAACTACATGATAATAAAACTGTTTTTAAGAGATAGAAATCATCAGTATTTTCTAAGTCACTGTTTAAATTAGTTTTTTTATATGTGCAAATTAAAGCTTCTTCAAATAAATTACAAAAATTATCATATGCTTCTTGAATAGATCTTTTTGATAGAGAAATTGACATTAGATTAGCAATTTCTTGCATGCTATAGACTTGTTTTAAAACACAGATAGCAAATAATTTAGCAAGTTGAATTTTTGAATATAATTTTTTTTCTGGAGCTTCAATTAAATTATTTTTTACATAATTGTTTATCATAGTTTTTGTTAAAAGTTGATTTGATTCTTTTTTTAAATCATTATTAAAATAAATATATGGCGAAAGTGTTGAGTTTATAAGATTTACAACTTGATCCATATATAAATCTACATTAGGCAATTCATTCCATCTAGGAATATGAAAATCTGTTAAAAAAATTTTATTTTCCTGCATTACATACAACTCCTTTAATTTGGATAATAGCATTTTTTTTTCATATAGTCAATAGGTTGACAAGGTTTTAAAAAAGTGATAATCTAGTTTTGCAAACTAAATTAAAAAATTATATTTTTAATGTGAGGAGAAATTTCTATTTATGAAAAAAAGAAAAATTAACTATAATGAAGTTACAAAAATAAGAACCATAAAAGAGCTATTGCAGATAGCAGTAAAAGAAGATGGTGACAATTTAGCTTTTGAATATAAATCTCAAAAAAATAAAAAAGAAATAATAAAAATTACATATAAAGAATTTCAAAATGATACAAATTATTTAGGAACAGCGTTAGCAACAATAAAAAAATTGAATAGTCATATAGCTGTAATAGGTCCTAATAGTTATGAGTGGCTTACAGTTTATTTAACAACATTAAAAAGCAATGGTGTAATTGTACCTATAGATAGCCAATTAACTTGTAAAGAAATTATTAATGTATTAAAAAGCAGTGATAGTGAAGTTTTATTTTTGGCAGAAAAATTTGTACAATATATAGATAAATTTAAAGATGAGTTACCAAATATAAAGTATTATATTTGTTTTGAACAAGAAGATGATAATGAAAATTGTTTATCATATAAAAAATTCAAACAAATTGGTAAGGCTGAATATGAAAAAGGTAATAAAGAATATGAATCTATAGAGCATTCAGATGAAGATATTAATAAATTAAAAATGTTAGTATATACATCAGGAACAACAGGAGATCCAAAAGGGGTAATGCTAACAGAGCATAATTTAGTAAGTTGTGCTGTAAATGGCTTAATAGTATCTAAAGTATATACTAAGTGTTTATCAGTATTACCATATCATCATACATATGAAGCGGTAGCAGGTATATTAGTAGCTCTTCATAAGCATGCAACAATATGTATAAATGATAGTTTAAAAAATGTATTGAAAAATTTGCAATTATATAAGCCTGATTATATATATTTAGTTCCAGCATTTGCAGAGGTTTTTTATAATAATATATGGAATAATGCAAAAAAATCAGGAAAAGAGAAAAGTTTAAAATTTTTAATAAAAGTAAGTAACTTATTAAGAAAAATAGGAATTGATAAAAGAAAGAAATTTTTCAAATCAATTCATGAAGCATTTGGTGGAAAGTTAATAAAAATCGTAGTTGGAGGAGCTCCTTTAAGAGCTGAGTTAGAGAAGTTTTTTGATAGTATAGGAATTACATTAGTAAACGGATATGGAATAACAGAATGCTCTCCACTAGTAAGTGCTAATATGGATGATTTTAATGATGGCTCAACTGTAGGAGTTGTATTACCATGCTGTGAAATAAAATTTGAAAATGTTACTCCAGATGGTGATGGAGAAATATGTGTAAAAGGTGATACTGTTATGATGGGTTATTACAAAGATCCAGAGCGTACAGCTAAAGTTTTGAAAGATGGATGGTTTAATACAGAAGATTTTGGTAGATTTAACAAAAAAGGTCAATTAGTTATAAATGGAAGAAAGAAAAATGTAATTGTATTAAAGAATGGAAAAAATATATATCCAGAAGAGCTAGAAAATTATGTAATATCAATTCCATATGTAGCAGAAGCAATTGTAAAGGCTGTAAAAAATGATGATGGTCAAGAAGTTGCTTTATGTGCAGAAGTTTTTCCGAATAAAGACAAAGTAAAAGAGCTAAATATAGAAAATTTAGAAGAAACTTTAAAACAAGATATATTAAAAGAAATGAAAGATTTGCCATCATATAAGCATATCAAAAAAGTAGAGATAAGACAAAAAGAATTTGTAAAAACAACAACAAATAAAATTAAAAGATAAAAAAATGGGGGTGGAAACCGGGACGGTTCTAAATTCCACAAAAGTGGAATTTAGAACCGTCCCGGTTTCCACTTGTCTTTTTGAGGAAGCTGTGATATATTTATGAAAAATTTGGTTTTGAAAGGAAGTACAAATGAGTAAATTACTATTAATAGACGGTAACAGTATTTTAAATAGAGCATTTTATGGAATTATGAGTAGCAAAATGTTGATGACTAGTGATGGGACATATACTAACGCGGTATATGGTTTTTTATCTATTATGTTCAAAGTTCAAGATGATTTGAATCCAGATTATATGGCTATTGCATTTGATTTAAAAGCACCAACAGCAAGACATAACATGTATGAAGGGTATAAGGCAAATCGTAAGGGGATGCCAAATGAATTGGCTGCACAGATGCCAATAATAAAAGATGTTTTAACAAAAATGAATATTTCAATTATAGAAAGAGCTGGATATGAAGGTGATGATATTTTAGGAACTTTTGCAAGAATTGGAGAGCAAGCAGGGTTTGATGTTACAATTCTTTCTGGAGATAGAGATACTTTTCAGTTAGCAACTAAAAAAGTTACAATTCGTATTCCAAGAACTAAAGCAGGAAAAACAGAGGAAGAATTTTTTGATGAAGATAAAGTTATTGAAACATATAATGTAGTTCCAAAACAATTAATAGAAGTAAAAGGTCTTATGGGGGACACTTCTGATAATATTCCAGGAGTTCCTGGAGTTGGAGAAAAAACTGCATATAAGTTAATTGCAGAGTATAAATCTGTTGATAATTTGTATGAGTTATTAGAAAATGATGAAGCTCCAACAATAAAAGGAAAACTAAGAGAAAATTTATCTCAAAATAAAGAGCTTGCTTTACTTTCAAGAGAGCTTGGCAGAATTAATGTAGAAGTTCCTTTAGACGATATTTCTATTGAAGATTTAAAAGTTAAGGAATGGAATAAAAAAGAAGTTTATGAGATATTCAAAGAGCTTAAATTTAAAAGATTTATAGAAAGATTTAATTTAGAAGGCGAAATTGGAGAAAATGAATCCCCAAAAGAGCTAACTGATTTATTTAAATTAGAAGAGCTAACTTGTAATGATTCAAAAGTAGATGATGTAGTAAATTCTATAAAAGCTCAAAAAGATATTATATTTTATTTATACAAAACAGATGATAATTCTAGTGAAAATATTATCAAAAAGAAAATAAAATCAATTGCAATTTTTGATAAAGAAAATAAAACTGTTTATTATTTGAAAGTAAATAATGAAAATTTTGTTAAGTATTTTAAAGACATTTTTGAAAATCCAAAAATAAAAAAATATGGTTATAAATTAAATGAAGATTATGTTATGCTTTTAGAGCTAGGAATTAAAGCTTCTAATATATTTTATGATGCAGAGCTTGCAGCTTATGTTATAAATCCAACCAATAAATATACATTAAATGACTTAGCAATGGAATATTTAGGTATAGATATAAATGAATTTGTAGAAAAACAAAATGAGAATAAGAATCAAGTATCAGGGCAATTGAACTTTTTTGATCAAGCACTAGAAAACGATAATGAAAAATATGAAATAGCTATGAATTCATATGTAATTGGAAAATTATATAATCCAATTTTAAAAAAGCTGGAAGAATATAATAGTGTAGAATTGTTTAATAATATAGAAATGCCATTATTGGAAGTATTAGCACAAATGCAATTTAATGGAATGTTAGCAGATAAAGAAGAGCTTATAAATATTGGAGAAACTTTAAAACAAAGACTAGATGTGTTAACTTCTGAAATATATGAATTAGCAGGAGAAGAGTTTAACATAAATTCAACAAAGCAATTGGGAGTAATTTTATTTGAAAAATTAAAATTACCAGTTATAAAGAAAACAAAAACAGGATATTCAACAGATGTGGATATTTTAGAGAAATTAAAGCCACATCATCCAGTGATAGAAAAGATATTAGAGTATAGAACTTTAATGAAATTGAATTCAACTTATGTTGAAGGAATGCTTCCATATATTAATAAAAAAACAGGAAGAATTCATTCATATTTCCATCAAACAATTACAGCTACAGGAAGAATAAGTAGCACGGAGCCTAACTTACAAAATATTCCTACAAGATTTGATTTAGGAAAACAACTAAGAAAAGTTTTTAAACCAGCTGAAGGATACGTGTATATTGATGCAGATTATTCTCAAATTGAGTTAAGAGTTTTAGCACATATTTCTCAAGATGAAAATATGATGCATGCTTTCTTAAATGGTGAAGATATTCATAAGCAAGCAGCTTCTAAGGTATTAGGAATTCCTCTTGAGGAAGTTACAAAAGAGCAAAGAAGCTCTGCAAAAGCTGTAAACTTTGGAATTGTTTATGGTATTAGTGATTTTGGTTTAGCTGATCAACTTGGAATATCTAGAAAAGAAGCAAAAAATTATATTGAGCAGTATTTAGAGAAATATAGTGGAATAGATAAATTTATGAAAGATATAGTTGAAAAGGCTAAAGCAGATACATATGTTGAAACTTTATTTCATAGAAGAAGATATATTCCAGAGCTAAGTTCAAATAATTTTATGGTTAGACAATTTGGGGCTAGAGCTGCAATGAATACACCAATTCAGGGAACTGCTGCAGATATAATGAAAATTGCTATGGTTAATATGTATAAAGCTCTAAATGAGCAAAAATTGGATGCTAAAATAGTTTTACAAGTACATGATGAATTGATGATTGAATGTAAGAAGGATCAGTCAGAAGAAGTTCAAAAGCTTCTTAAAGAGTGCATGGAAGGAGCCATCAAATTATCAATACCACTAGAAGTTGAGACATCTGAAGCAGAAAATTGGTATGATGCAAAATAAATTTTATACAAAAGAAAGGAAGATGATGGATGTCGAAATCCTCTAAGTTTTTAATTACATGTATTGCTATATTATTAATTATTTATTTTGTTGGAATTAAGATATTAGATATACCAACTAAAATAATGAAACAGATATATCCTAAAACATATTCTGAATATGTTGAAAAATATTCTAAAGAATATGGTGTGGATCCATTACTTGTTTTTGCAGTAATAAAAGCGGAGAGCAATTTTGATGATAAAGTAGTTTCTTCAAGTAAAGCCAGAGGGTTGATGCAACTAATGGATTCTACTGCTAGTGAAATTGCTGAAGATGTGATGCCTGATGAAGATTATAATTGTGTAATGTTATTTAATCCTGAAATAAATATTAAAATTGGTACGAAGTATTTAGCAGATTTGCTCCAAAAGTATGGTAACTATTATGTTGCAACTGCTGCATATAATGCAGGTATTGGGACTGTGGATAGATGGATTGCTGATGGAGTTATAAAATCAGATGGTTCAGATATAGAAAATATTCCTTATAAGGAAACTAATAATTATGTTAGAAAAATTGTAAGAGATTATGGAATTTACGAAAAATTGTATTAAATGAGATAAAAATAGTGTTAGATATTTTTCTAGCACTATTTTTATGTATAAATTTAAATAAAAATACGGAATTATGTATTGTAGATTATTTACAAATAGTGGGATTTATGAAATAATAGGGGAAAAGTTTGGGTGGGGAAAAATGAAAAAAATATTATTTGCAGCATATTCATTAGATGTTGGTGGAATAGAAACAGCATTAGTAACTTTATTAAATTATTTAGCGGAAAAGGATTATGATATAACTTTAGTATTAGAAAAAAAACAAGGGATTTTTTTGAACGATATAAATAGCAAAATTAAAATTATAGAATATAAGCCATCATATAATAAAATAAAAATATTGGCTAAAATGCGAAATGCGCTAAATAGAATCAGCTTTTCTTTCAGATATAAAGATAAGTTTGATTTTTCATGTTCATATGCAACATATTCATTAGCATGTTCTTTTATAGCAAGAACGGCATCTAAAAATAATGCACTATGGGTACATAATAATTATTTGAAATTTTTTAATGATAATGAGGAAGAATACACAAATTTTTTCTCAAAACTAAATGTGAAGTTATTTAAGAAAATAATTTTTGTTTCAGAAGAATCAAAATTAGATTTTGATAAAAGATTTAACAATTTAAAAAATAAATCAGAAGTTTGCAATAATTTAATAGACTATAAAAAAGTGATACAAAAAGCAAATGAAACAATAGAATATGATAAAAAGAGCGAAGAAATAATATTTGTAAATATTGGAAGACATGATGAAAAACAAAAAAAATTATCAAGATTAATTGAAGCTTCAGAAAAATTAAATAAAGAGGGATATAATTTTAAGGTTTGGTTAGTTGGAAGCGGAGAAGATAATGGATTATACAAAAAAATGGTAACAGATAAAAATTTACAAGAAAAAGTAATTTTTATTGGAAGTAAAAAAAATCCATATCCATATTATAAGATGGGAGACTGTGTTATTTTAACATCTGATTTTGAAGGATATCCTGTTGCTTATATAGAGGCATTAACTCTAAATAAAACTATAATAACAACAGATGTTTCAGATAGCAAAAAAGATATTGACGGGAAATATGGATATGTATGTGCAAAAGATATAAATGATATATATGATAAAATGAAATTATTTATTGAAAAAGGATATAATGATTACCAAAAATTCGAACCAGAGAATTTCAATAAAGAAATAATTAATAAAGTAGAAAAATTAATAAATGGGGAAGATTAATGAAATTAGTTAGTATAATAATTCCAATATATAATGTGGAAAAATATTTGCAAAAATGTTTAGAATCAGTAGCTAAACAAACATATAAAAATGTAGAAATAATTTTAGTAAATGACGGATCAACTGATGGTTCAGAGTATATAGCGCAAAGATTTATGGCAAAATATTCTAATATTAAGTATTTCAAAAAAGAAAATGGCGGATTATCAGATGCTAGAAATTTTGGAGTGCAACAAGCAACAGGAGATTATATATGTTTTGTTGATTCTGATGATTATGTTAGTGAAAGTTTATTATCAGATTTACAAAAATATATGGAAGAAGATTATGATTTAATAAAATTCAAATTAATAACAGTTGATAAGGATTATAATAGAATTGAAAATTATCCGGGTCCAATATTTGAGAATAAAACAGGAGAAGAGGCTTTTAATATATTATATAGTCAAGATACAATGCTTCAGCCAGCTTGGTTATACTTATATAAAAAGTCATTTTGGGATGAAAATAATTTTGAATATCCAGTAGGAAAAGTGCATGAAGATTTTGCAAGAACAGCATTAATTATGTTAAAAGCTCAAAAAGTTGTTTCAACAGGAGTATATGGATATTTTTATTATCAGTCTACAACAAGTATAACTAGAGGAACGAATCAATCAAAAAATATGCAAAAAGCCATGGATATGTTAGATCATTATGATTATATGATAAAAGAAATTGAAAAATATGATGTTTCTGATTTAACAAAAGAAAATTTGAAAATATATTATTCAAATTGTTTAATATTAAAAACAATTGAGCTAAAAGATGACTATAAAAAAGCATATATAGACGCATTAAAGAAAAAGAAAATATTTGATAATATTAAAGCAAGAAATTTAAAACAATTAATAAAAAAGGTAATTTTAAAAATCAATATTAATTGGTATTTAAAATTGAGATAAAACTAAGGAAGGAGAGCTCTTAGATATTACTAGAGCAATAATATAATGCCAAAAGTTAGTGTAGTAGTTCCAGTATATAATGTGGAAAAATATTTGAATAAATGTTTAGATTCATTAGTTAATCAGACATTACAAGATATAGAGCTAATTTTAGTAAATGATGGTTCAACAGATGGCTCTAAGTACATATTAAAAGAGTACGAATCAAAGTATCCTGAAAAAATTAAATATTTAGAAAAAGAAAATGGTGGGCTTTCAGATGCAAGAAATTTTGGAATCCCATATGCAACAGGGGAATATATTGCATTTTTAGATTCTGATGATTATGTGGAATTAGATATATATGAAAAAATGTATAAAAAAGCTAAAGAGCAAGATTATGATATGGTAGAATGCGATTTTATTTGGGAATATCCAGATAAAAAAATAATAGATACCGGATTAATATATGATAACAAAATTGATATGTTTAAATATGCTAGAGTAGTAGCATGGAATAAATTAATAAAAAGAGCACTATTGCAAAAGTATAATATAGAATATCCAAAAGGATTGAGATACGAGGATGTTGAGTTTTTTTATAAAATGCTACCTTTTTATGAAAAAGTAGGATTTGTGAAGGAACCATTAATTCATTATATTCAAAGAAGCTCTTCAATATCAAATGTACAGAATGAAAGAAACAAAGAAATATTTAATGTTCTTGAAGATGTAATAGAATATTATAAAGAAAAAAATTTATTTGAAGAGTATAAGGAAGTAATCGAATATACATATGCTAGAATATTGCTATGTAGTTCATTATTAAGAATAGTAAAAATAAAAGATAAAACAATTAGAAATAAACTAATTGAAGAAACATGGAATAATTTAAATACTAAATTTCCTAGATGGAAGAAAAATCCAATATTAAAAAAAGAAAAAAGTGGAAAAGGTATTTATATGAAGACTGTTAATAAAGTCACATATAAATTTTATTGTTTTGTATTTAAACTAAAGAAGTAAGAGGTGAGATCAATAAAAAAGAAAATTTTATTTGGAATAACTAGCTTAACTTTAGGTGGAGCGGAAAGAGTTTTAGTAGATACAACAAATAGATTATCAGAAATATATGATATAACTATTTTTTCAATTTATGATAATGGAGAGCTAAAAAAAGAGCTAAAACCTAATGTTAAATTTAAATCTTTATATAATTGTAGATATGATCAGTTATCTAAATTAGGAAAAATATGGAGTCCTATTAGAATTCTATTATTTAGTAAATTTATTTATAATAAAAAAATAAAAGAAGATTATGATACTGAGATTTCTTTTTTAGAAGGTCCGATTACTAGATTGTTTAGCAATAAGAATAATTCTACAAAAAAGATAGCTTGGATACATAATGATATAAAAAAAGTTTTTGGTACAGGAATCAAATCAAAAATAAAAAAAATAATAGACAAAAAGATTTATTCAAGGTATAATGACCTGGTTTTTGTTAGTAAAGATAATTTGGAAAGTTTTAAAAAGGTTTATGATGACTGCAATAATGAAAATTTGCATCTAATATACAATTATATTAATAAAGATTTGGTTTTAGAAAAAGCAAAATCTGATATATATTTAGGACAAACCATAGGACCAAAATTTGTAACTGTTTGCAGATTAGTAAATCAAAAAGCTATTGATAGATTGATTAAAGTACATAGTAGATTAATAAAAGAAGGATATAAACACAATTTTTATATTATAGGTGATGGACCAGAAAAAGAAAATTTAAATCAGATAATTAAATATGAAAATGTTGAAAATACCTTTCAATTATTAGGAAAAAAAGAAAATCCATATCCATATATTAAAAGTGCTGATTATTTTTGTTTATTATCATATTTCGAAGGATATGGAATGGTATTAGAAGAAGCTAAAATTCTTGGAAAAAAAATTATAATAACAAATACAGCAGCAAGAGAAGCTATTGAAGATTATGATAATAGTTTCATTTTTGAAAATAGTGAGGAAGAAATATATAATGGATTATTAAAAATAATCAAAAATGGAACTGAAAATATGTCAAATGAAAACTATAGATATGATAATGAAGACAAAATTCAAAAGATTATAGATTTAGTAGGTGAGTAAATGAAAATTTCTATATTGACTGCAACTTATAATAGAGCAAAATATTTAAATAAATTATATGAAAGTATTGTAAATAATTTAAGTAATGATTATGAAGTTGAGTGGCTTATTATGGACGATGGTTCAAAAGATGAAACAGAAGAGGTTTGTAAAAATTTTGTGAACAAAGTGGGACTAGAAGTTAAATTTTTTAAACAAGAAAATCAAGGGAAAATGCAAGCTATCAATAACTTAGCTAAATATGTTACAGGAGATTTTTGGATAGAATGTGATTCTGATGATTTTTTCGTACAAAATGCCTTGAAAATACTGATAAATAAGTGTAAAATATTGCAAGAAAATAATAATTTATACGCAATAATTTTTCTTAAGAATGAAAACAAAGAAAAGTTAAGTGGAAATTTATTTCCATTTGAAAATAAAGATACTACTATGTTTGACTTATATTTTAAGCACAGTGTTGAAGGTGAAAAAATAATTGTATTTAATTCTGAAATAAGAAAAAAATATAAGTACATAATAGAAGATGGTGAAAAATTTTGCACAGAAGCAAGATTGTACCACGAAATGGATTTAAGTTACAAAGTTTTATGCTTTAATGATATTTTAGTTGAAGGTGAATATCAAAATGATGGATATACTAAGAATATTAAGAAAACATTTTTGGAGAATCCAAAAGGGTATTATGAATATTTTAAAGAAATACTTAAGTGTGATATGAAAGGCGTAAAATTTAAGAAAAGGTTATATGTAATTAAACATTATATTTTGTTTTCAACAATTACTAAAAAGGGTTTTATGCTAAAGAATATATATAATTTAAATAACATAATAGTATATTTAGTATTATACATACCAGGTAAATTAAAATCAAAGAAATTTTAATAGCATAACACATATAAAAGCTTGATTTGACAAACAAAATTACTATGATATAATTAAAAAAATTTTAAGGAGTAAAGTATATGGAAAAAGAAGTAAAATATTTAATAATTGGTGCTGGAATATCAGGATTAACATTTGCTAATTATATTAAAGATAATTATTTAATAATAGAAAAAGAAAATGAAGTAGGCGGGTATTGTAGAACTATAAAGCAAAATGGGTATTTATGGGATTATGCAGGACACTTTTTTCATTTTAAAACAGAAGAAATGAAAAAATTGTTTGAAGAGAGCATGAAAGATGAAGAATTAATTCATCAAGTAAAAAACACAAAAATTTATTATGCAGATAAACTTGTAGATTATCCATTTCAAACAAATATACACCAATTACCACAACAAGAATTTATTGATTGTTTGTACGATTTATATAATAAAGAAGAAAAAGAAAATTATAATAGTTTTTTAGATATGTTATATGGGAAGTTTGGAAAATCAATAGTGGAAAAATTTTTAAAACCATATAATGAAAAATTATATGCATGTGATTTGAATACACTAGATAAAGACGCAATGGGAAGATTTTTTCCATATGCTAATATTAATCAAATTATAAATAATATGAAAGAATCAAATAATACATCATATAATAATACATTTTTATATCCTAAAAATGGTGCAGGTAGCTTTTTAAATAAGTTATATGAAAATTTAGATAAAAATAAAATTAAATTGAATAGTGAAATATTGAAAATAAATTTAAATGAAAAGACTGTAATTACCAAAGAAAATGAAACAATAAAATATGAGTATTTAATTAATACAATTCCATTGAATAATTTCTTAGGATTAATCGATGGTACAGATCAAATAAATAATAAATTATCATATAATAAAGTATTAGTATTTAATTTAGGATTCGAAAAAAAGTCAAAATTTAATGAACACTGGATTTATTTTCCACAAAAAGATATAAATTTTTATAGAGTAGGCTTTTATGATAATATTTTACAATCAGACAAATTAAGTTTATATGTTGAAATTGGATATTCAAAAGATTCAAAAGTTGATATTGAAAATCAATTATCGCAAACAATTATGAATTTAAAGAAAGTAGGGATTGTTGAAGAAGATAATAAATTAGTTGACTACAGTACAATAATAATGAGTCCAGCATATGTTCATATAAATAAGGAAACTAATGATGTATTAGAAGCATATAAAAAGGAATTAAATAGTAAAGATGTATATACAATAGGAAGATATGGAGATTGGACATACTGTTCTATGGAAGATTGTATGATAAGTGCTAAAGAATTATCAGAAAAATTTAAATAATTTTTCAAGGAAGGAAGTAAAATGAATATTAATAATTGGTTAAAAAAGGATAAATTTTTAAAAGTTACAAAAAATAAAAACAAAATTATAATTGAAAACAATACAGATAGTGAAGGAAAGGTATATTCTACTAATGTTTTTAAGTGCAAATATAAATATTTAAATATTGATTTTAAAGCAAAAATATTAAAGGGTTCAGGTGCTTTTTTAACATTTATTAATAGAAAGAAAAAAAGAATTATAGATGTAACGATAAATTCTGAAACATCAAGTGTAAATCCAATAAAAGAAGTTTTGATGCCCATCATAGTAATTAAACCAAATACTATTATTGAAATAGATAATATTAAAATAACTATGACAGAGAGCCCAGAATTTACATTTAATAAATTTTTAGGTAAAAATAACATATTATTAATAACACCATCATACCCTACGCCGGACAATTTATATGCATGTGGATTTGTTCATTCGAGAGTAAAAGAATATAAAAAAATGGGATTAAATATAGATGTTGCATCAATATATTACAGTTCTGTTATGTCACATTATTCAATAGAAGGAGTAGATGTATATAAAGCTGATTATTCTCAAATGAGATCAATATTAATGTCTAAGAGATATGATGCAATATTGGTTCACTTCTTTGACGAAGAGTATGCATATTATTTAGATACAAGTTATTTAGAAGATATTCCAATTATTTTTTGGAATCATGGAGCAGACATATTATATTGGGATAGCAAAGATATATATACTCCATATTTCGAAGATGAAAATAAATATGTTATACCAGATTATTTGGTAGAAAAATTTGAAAAAAGAGATAAGTATATAAAGAAATTCACAAAAATGAATAATGTCAAATGGGTATTTGTTTCAGAATCTGAGAAAAAAAGAGCACAAGAGATTCATAAAAACGAATTTAAAAACTCAATAGTAATTCATAATATTATAGATTCAAATAATTTTAGATATAATAAAAAAGATCCAGAAAAAAGAAAGAAAATTTTTGTAACAAGAAGATTTGATAACTATAAGAAATATGCATTAGATATTGTTGTATTGACTATATTAGAATTATCTAGAAGAGATATATTTAATGACTTAGAATTTTATCTATGCGGAGAAGGAAATTATTATAACGAATTAATAGAGCCATTGCGTAAGTTTAGTAATGTAAAATTTATCCATAATTTCTTAACACATGAACAATTAGCAGAAATACATAAAGAATGTGGAATTGCATTATTTCCAACAAGACAAGACACTCAAGGTGTATCAGCATTAGAAGCAGCATCATCAGGACTAGCTGTCGTAACATCAGATTTAGAAGTAATAAATGAATTTTTTGATAAAAATTTAAATACTATATGTGATGTCGAAAATGTAAAGCAATATGCAGATACAATTGAGCGTTTATACAATAATCCAGATGAATTTATGTATATATCAGAAAAAATGAGTCAAAATACAATAAAAAAATGCAGTTATAACGAAACTATCAAAAAAGAAGTAGAATATATTAATGACTCAATTATTCCAATAAAAGATGTAATATATCCTGTTACACAAATAAGCAATGAAAAATTATTAACTATAGTAGTGCCTTCATACAATGCAGAAAAATTCTTAAATAAGTGTATACCAGATTTATTAAAAAGCAAATATTCATATTTAACAGAGATTTTAATAATAAATGATGGATCAAAAGATAGAACTGCAGAAATAGGAAAATTCTATCAAGAGATAACAACAGTAGGAAATGATTCAATCGTTAAGGTAATAAATAAAGAAAATGGTGGTCATGGTTCAGGTATCAACAAAGGAATGGAAATAGCAAGAGGTAAATACTTTAGAGTTGTAGATTCAGATGATTGGCTTGATGTGGAAAAATATGATACTTTTCTTGAAAAATTGCAATATGAAGATGTTGATATGGTACTAACAGAATATAGTGAAGCACGTAGCTTTGAAGATAAATTATATCCTAAAACATTCTACACATTTTTAATGCCTGATGTGGTATATCATATGAATGATATTGCAATAGGAACTTATGGTTTTAGAGACTGGGGACCATCATTGCCAACAGCAACTTATAAAACTGAAAAATTAAGGAAGACGAATTTCAAATTGTTAGAAAAGACATTTTATGTAGATATGTTATACAATGCTTATTCTATAATAGATATAGATACTGTTAAGAAATATGATTTAGATATTTATAGATATTATATAGGCAATATAGGACAATCTGTTAGTAAAGAAGGAATGATGAAAAATTATAAGCATCATGAAAATGTAATACTTGAATTAATGAATTTAGTTAAAAATGATGAAAGATTTTCGATATCAAAAAGAGAATTTGTTTTAAGAAAATTGTTATTACCGATGGTTTCTGTTCAGTATTATATAAATTTAGAATTATATCATTCTGGTAATAAATTTAGGACATTTGAAAAAAGAATAAGAGAATATCCAGAAATTATGAAAAACCCAGAATTTAATATTAGACATATAAGATTTCATAGAGCTACTAAAGGAATATTTGTTAGATTTCATCCTAAAATATTGCGCTTAGTGGAAAAAATGAGAAATCTAAAGAATAAAGTTATAAGAATATTAAAGAAAATAGTTAAGAAGATTTTAAGAGTTAATTAAAATAGAATAGAGGTATAATGTTAAAAAATTTTATTAAAAAAATTTTAAAAAAAATATCTATTAATTATGATATTATATTAAATAAAATTGATGAAAAAGAAGAGAACATTAATAATAAGTTAGCACTATTAGATGAGAATAGCAAAAGTCTTACTAATAAAATAGATAATTCAATAAATACAGGTATTAATCAAATTAATTCAAATACTAGAAATATAATTGAAAGTCAGAATAGAAATATTGAATACCTTAGCAGGAGATTAGATTTAATTGAAAAAAGGACAGAACAGTTAGAATATTGCAATTTAGAAATTGCTTTGGAAAAGAATAATGAAAAATTAACAAAGGTATTGATTATAGGATTTTATGGAGCACCAAATACAGGAGATGAATTGATGCTGGAAAATTTGTTAAATGAAGTAAGTCGTAATGCTAATTTGGAAATTACAGTTATGCTAAGTGACAACAAAAATTATGACGTAGAGAAATATAACCAAATTAAATTTATACATTATCCTAAGACTATATTTGATTTTAATAGATTAGCGGAAAAATATGATTATTTTGTATATGGCGGAGGTGCCATTATAGATGATGTTAATTATATTAAAGAAGATGCATATAAATATGACTTAGGAACAATTTTTATTAAATTATCTCTTAGAGCTATAGCGTTCGAAAAAAAAGTAATTTGTTTAGGAATAAGTTCAAGTAATAAAATATCTAATAAGGATTATATAACAAGATTAGAATATATTGTTAATGAATCAACTTATTTTTCATTAAGAGACAGAAACAGTTATAATTATTTAATTGAAATATGCAAAAACATAAAAGTTGAAAAGTTAAATCTTATTGAAGATTTAGCGTTTTGTAATGATTATTATAAAAAAATAAATATTGAAAAGATTTTTTCAAAAAATGAAAAAATAAAAATTGGAATTATTTGGATTTGCTTGGAAGGAAGTATTGAAAAGTTCAAAATATTAATTAAGGATATAAAAAAATATATGTCAATGAATAAAATTGATAATTTTGAAATAAACGTAATTCCATTTTATGATTTTTGTAAAAACGATGTACGATTTTATAATAATTTGTTAGAAGATGGTATAAAAATATATGAATATACAAATCGCTCAGTTGAAATATTTAAACAATTTGAAGAAAATGATATTATAATATCTTCTAGATATCATGGAATTTTATTGTCATATGCTTTAGGTGTACCATGCATACCAATTTGCTATGATATACATGAACATTATGATTTTAAAATTAAGTATTTAACGGAGTTATTTAATAAAAGAGATGCAATAAAATATTCAGAATATAAATTTATAGATTTATGTAATTATTTAGATATGATACTAAATAATAAATACGAAAAGCAAGCAGATTATGAAAAGGTTGAAAGTGCAAAAGAAAGTATTAAAGAAGTAATTTCAAAATTATTTATATAATTAAGAAATTAATTGATTATATAGGAGGAAAATAATGGATAAAGGTAATGCTATTGAAGTAAAAAATGTATATAAAAATTTTACTGTTTACTATGATAGGGCTAATACAATAAAAGAAAGACTGCTATTTTTTGGAAAAAGGAACAAAAAAGAAAAAAGAGAAATATTAAAAGATATTACTATGAATGTAAAAAAAGGTGAAACAGTTGCATTAATAGGTGTAAATGGAAGTGGAAAATCAACATTATTAAAATTAATGACCAAAATAATATATCCAAATAAGGGAGCTATAGAAACAGATGGAAAATTAACATCTTTGCTAGAATTAGGAGCAGGATTTCATCCTGATTTTTCAGGAAGAGAAAATATATATTTTAATGCATCAATTTTTGGTTTAACAAAAAAAGAGATAGATAATCGTCTAGATCAAATTATAGAGTTTTCAGAGCTTAAAGAAATTATTGATAATCCAGTTAGAACATATTCTTCAGGACAATATATGAGATTAGCTTTCTCAGTAGCAATAAATGTTGATGCGGATATATTATTAATAGATGAAATTTTATCAGTAGGGGACCAGCACTTTCAAGAAAAATGTTTCGCAAAAATGAAGGAATTAAAGGCAGAAGGAAAAACCATGGTTTTTGTTACACACAGTTTAGGAGCAGCAAAAAAATTATGCGATAGAGCTGTATGGATCTATGAAGGAAAAATAAAAATGGATGGAAATACAGACGAAGTGATAGACGAATATATTAAAGTAACAAGATAAATACTTGAGAACAAGGAGAGAAAAATGGAAATTTTTAAAAATATTTATAATTACAGGGAATTATTAAAAACAACTGTAAAAAAAGATATAAGAGGAAGATATAAAAATTCAATTTTAGGTGTAGTATGGTCTTTTTTTAATCCATTATTACAATTATTAGTATATGCAATTGTTTTTCCAATGATAATGAGAGATACACCAGAAAACTATGTTATATTTTGTTGTGTTGGATTAATTCCTTGGACATATTTTACAACAACTGTTTCACAATCAGCGTATACAATTATAGGAAATGGAAATATAATTAAAAAAGTTTATTTTCCACGTGAAATTTTACCAATTTCCGTGGTAACAAGTGGAGCTGTAAATTTTTTAATATCAGCAATTATAATTGTTGTTTTTTTATTTATATATGGATTAGGTATTACTAAATATATAATATTCTTGCCAATAATACTAATAATTCAATATGTATTACTATTAGGAATTTCTTTTCTATTGTCCGCTATAACAGTGTATTTTAGAGATTTAGAGCATATTATTGGAATAATATTAATGGTTGGTTTTTATGCTACACCAATATTTTATTCAGAAGAGTCTATACCAGTAGCATTAAAAAGTATAATTAATTTAAATCCAATGGCACATATAATATATGCATATAGAGATATTTTTTATTATCAGCAGATGCCAGATTTAAAAAGTTTAGCAATAGTCGGAGCAGGATCAATAGTATTAACAATAATTGGATATTGTTCATTTAAAAAACTACAAAAAGGATTCGCGGAGGAATTATAAATGAATTGCATATCAAAACATATATTAAGATTAATTTTAAGCAGTCTATTTTGTATAATTGCATACATTTTGTTAACAGGCTTATTACAATATGAAAAAGTAATTTTTTTATATAATCCAATATTTTTAGCTATAGGAATAGGAATTTATATTTTTTTAATAATGTTTTTTTATAAAACATTATTAAAAAGAATAGAAAAGATAAAATACATAGAGTATTTTTTGTTTGCCGTATTTTTGATTTTGTGTATTATATCAGCCCTGTACTTTAAAGTGAATCCAACTTGGGATATGGGAACAACTTTCGACATAGCTAAAGAATATGTTGAATGCCGGTACATATACAAATACATTTTATCTATCACAATTTCCTAATAATATTATGATGGCTGTAATAGATGTGATAATTTTAAAAATAGGGGGAGTTTTTTCTAGCAATTATTTAAATATTATAACAGTTGCATCAGCTGTATCAGTAGCAATTTCAATTGTTTTAGGATTTTATATAGTAAAAAAAGTGTTTTCAAGAAAAAAAGCTTTACTATTTTTGATAATAAGTATTTTTACAACGCCATTTTATTTATATGCAGCAGAATACTACACAGATACATTTTCAATGCCAATTGCTTTAAGTTTGTTTTATTTATATTTAATTATTAAAGATACTACTAAAATAAAAAAAATTATATATAAAATGTTATTTGCAATAATTTTATTTGTAGGAATAAAGTTAAAGATAACATCAGTCTTTATAGTAATAGCTATAATTATTTATGAATTATTAAGAAAAAATCTAAAAAAATTAATAAAAAGTGGAGTAATTATTATACCAATTGTTTCAGTTCTAATAATATTATTTAATGGTATAGTAATAAAAAAATTAGCTCCAGACGAATTAAGATATATAAATGAAATTCCAACAGAGCACTGGATAATGATGGGAATGAATGGTGTTGGAAAATTTTCAGATGAAGAATATATGTATACAAATTCGAATAGAACATATCCAGAAAAAAAACAAGCTGCTAAAAATAAAATAATGGAGAGATTAAAAGAAAGAACTATAAATCAGCATATAAAAAATCTGACACTAAAGTTGGGTTTTGCGTGGCATGATGGAACTTATTGGGCTCCTGAAGTATTAAGAAGAGAGCCTGTAGAAAGAAAAACACTTCATGAATTTGTTTTAGAAGGTGGGAAATATCAATTATATTATAAATATATTCCAGAAATAATGCATTTTGCTATGTTAATATTTATATTATTCAACATTAAAAGGATTAAAGAAAATGAAGATTATGATTCGAAAGATATAATTTCCTTAATAACTATGTTAGGAATCATAATATTTTTATTAATATGGGAAAATAGATCAAGATATATATTAAATTTAGTTCCATTATTAATAATAAATCAAATAAATGGTATAGAATATGTAAGTGAAAAATATTTCAGAAGGAAGCATAAAACGATAGAAGGGAAAGATAATAATGAAAAAGATATCAGTTGTAATACCAATGTATTATGAGGAAGAAGTAGTTCAAAAGTGTTATGAAAAAATGACAGAGGTTTTATCAAATATTCAAGGTTTTGAATATGAAATTATTTGTGTGAATGATGGAAGTAAAGATAATACATTACAGATTCTAGAAGAAATTGCAAAAAAAGATAAAAAGGTAAAAGTTATTTCTTTTGCAAGAAATTTTGGACATCAATGTGCTGTAACGGCAGGTCTAAAAGAAGTAAATGGTGATGCAATTGTAATTATAGATGCAGATTTACAAGATCCACCAGAGTTAATACCAGAAATGCTAAAATATTGGGAAGACGGTTATGAAGTTGTTTATGGAAAAAGAAAAGCTAGAGAAGGGGAATCAAAATTTAAATTGTTTACTGCTAAAATGTTTTATAAAACTTTAAATACACTTTCTGACGTAAAAATACCGAAAGATACTGGCGATTTTAGATTAGTAGATAGAAAAATAGTGGACCAAATGAATCAACTTCCAGAGCACAATAAGTTTTTAAGAGGTTTATGGGGATGGTTAGGGTATAATCAATATGCGTTTGAATACGAAAGAAAAGAACGATTTGCTGGTAAAACTAAATATCCATTAAAGAAAATGCTAAAACTAGCATCTGATGGAATAATAGGCTTTTCAACGAAACCTTTAAAATTAGTAGGTATATTGGGAATAGTAGCAATATTAATTTCATTTATAGTATTAATATATTCTATTATTGCATATATATTTAATTTTAATAATTTAGTTGATGGATGGACATCTATTATGGTTGCTATTACTTTTTTTGCTGGAGTTCAATTATTATCATTATGGATAATCGCTGAATATATTGGAAGAATATATGATGAAACGAAAAATAGACCACAATATATTATTGAGAAGAAAATTAATATGGATTAATGATAGGTTTATGCAGATACAAAAATAATAAGAAAAAAATCACATTATTAAATCCAAATTGTTAGACAAAAAGTTTAGCAAGGAGGATTTATTTTTATGTCAAAATATTCAAATGAATTTAAATAAAAATTTGTATATATTTTTTTATAATTATGTTATAATTAGATTGGTGAGCAAAATGATTTTTAAAAATGTAATTAAAAAGATTTTTTTTATATTTATAGTATTTTTATTAGGAATGATAGTTAAGTCAAAGGCAAATGAATTTAATGGAGTTTATACAATAAAATCTGCAATAGATAGTAATTATGTATTAGATGTAACAGGTGATTCATTTGATGATAGAGCCAATATAGAAATATGGAGTAATAATAATGAAAATAATCAAAAATTTTATATTCAAAATATTGGAAACAATTATTATATAATTCAATCTTATAATTCACTAAAGTGTTTAGATGTATATGGAGCGTCAAAGGAAAATGGAGCTAATGTAATACAATATTCAAATAATAAAGGAGATAATCAAAAATGGATAATTAAAGAAACTAGTGATGGTTATTACAATATAATATCTAAATATAGTGGTTTATATTTAGATATTGCAAATGGTATTATGAATAATGGAACTAATATATTAACATGGGAATATAATGGTGGAAAAAATCAGAAATTTATAATAGAAAAACAAGTAGAGAATACAATAGAGGATGGATTTTACCAAATACAATCAGCAATTAATGGGAATTATGTATTAGATGTAACAGGAAATTCAAGTTTAGATTGTGCAAGCATTGAGTTATGGCAAAATAATAATCAAAGCAATCAAAAATACAAAATTCAAGGAATAGGAAATGGATATTATAATATTACATGTGTAAATTCAAATAAAAATTTAGATGTGTATGGAGCTTTAAAAGAAAATGGTACTCATGTAATACAATATTCAAATAACAATGGAGATAATCAAAAATGGCAGATTAAGGATGCTGGCAATGGATATTTTTATGTAATATCGAAATGTAGTGGATTATATTTGGATGTGGAAGGAAATTATATTTCGAATGGTGCGAATATTATAACTTGGCAACATAATGGAGGTAAAAACCAAAAATTTAAATTTGTTAAAACAGTGGTAGATGAGGGAAGAAATAAGACATTTAAAGAAGCACATCCAGATATAAAAGTTGGTATTGATGTTTCTAAATATCAGGGTGTAATAGATTGGGATGCGGTAAAAAAAGATGGTATAGACTATGCAATGATAAGAGTTGGATTTAGAGGATATGGAGAAAGCGGATCATTGAATGAAGATACAATGTTTGAACAGAATGTAAAAGGTGCAAGAGCTGCTGGGTTAGATATAGGAGTATATTTTTTTAGCCAAGCCAAAAATTATGAAGAAGGTATAAAAGAAGCAGAATATACAATTAACTTAATAAAAAAATTTGATATAACCTATCCTGTAGCTTTTGATACAGAAAATTCATCATCTCCAACACATAATGGTAGGGCTGATAACATATCAGTTCAGGATAGAACTGATGCAGCAAAAGGATTTTGTAGTACCATCGAAAATGCTGGATATAAAACATTAATCTATGCAAGTGCATCATGGTTAAAAGAAAATTTAGATTTAACTCAATTATCTCAATATAAAATTTGGTTAGCGCATTATACTGGTGCAACACAAGATGATCCTTTGAAAAGGCCATCAAATTATAAAGGAGATTATGTGATGTGGCAATATACAAGTAATGGTACAATAAATGGAATAAAAGATGATGTAGATTGTGATATATATTATTATTTAAAAGATAAATAAAAGTACATATATTTTAAAATTAAATAATTTAGTACCGGGCTGGACTTCAATAATGGTAACAGTTACATTGTTTAGTGGTGTACAGTTATTATCGATAAGAGTTATATCAGAGTATTTAGCTCGAATATATGATGAGTCAAAGCAAAGACCACAATATATAATTAATAAAAAGATAAACATGGAGTAATAATAAATAGAAAATAATTTTATAACCAATAAAAGTACAAGTATAACCTTGTACTTTTTCTTTTTTAGTGATATTATAAGCACATAAATTAATACAAGGAGGTATATTTATGGCGATATTATTACCAGGGGGAGCAGGTTACATTGGTAGTCACACAGCAGTAGAGCTATTAAATAAAGGAAAAGAGCTAGTCATAATAGATAACTTTTCAAATAGCAAACCAGAGGTTTTAGATAAAATAAGAAAAATAACAGGAAAAGATTTCAAATTTTATGAAATGGATTATATG
>JAZUKV010000022.1:0-22024 GCA_045643465.1 Clostridia bacterium
AATATTATAATAAAAAATATCAAAAAGTAGGATATGTATTTAGAGATAGATATAAATCAGAAGGAATATATACTGATAGTCAGTTAGCAACTTGTCAAAAGTATATATATAACAATCCTGTAAAAGCAGGTATTTGTAAGAAAGCATCCGATTATTTGTTTTCAAATTATAAAAAAATAAGTGAAGTACAAGATGAGAAAAAATATAATTTTATTGATGTTGAAAAATGTGAAGCTCAAGACATAATTAACGAATACTTAAAATATAATAATATTGAAATTAATGACTTAAAAATGCAAAAAGATAAATTACGAGAATTAATAATTTTTCTTAAAGAAAAAAATAATATTTCATTAAGGAAAATATCAGAAAAAACAGGAATTGGAAGAGAGACAATAAGGAAATTGTATAAATAGTTGTCAAAAAAGGACGTCCCTATTGACAAAAAAATCATGACAAAATGTCATGATTTTTTTTTGGAGCAGGTAGCGGGAACCGAACCCGCATAGCCAGCTTGGAAGGCTGGAATTCTACCATTGAACTACACCTGCAATATTTCATTTCCTCTTGGAACGATTATTATTTTAATATATTGTTTTATAATTGTCAACACTTTTTTTATAATTTTTAATATTTTTTATATTGCTTTTATCTTTGCATTTTACAATTTACAATGAATATTATTATTTAGAAAAATAAAAAAGTGGAAAAGAGAACCGTCCCCAATTCCACTAAAATTCTGTTTTTCCTGTTTCTAATTCACTGTTTATTATTTGCATGATTATACTTATTGTTTTTTCTAAATCGTTGTTTTTTATTACGTAATCATACATTCCGATTTTGGTTTCTTCATAGTCAAATCTGTTTAGTCTTAGTGTTATTTCTTTGTAGTCTGCTTTTTCTGATCTTGCTTCTAATCTTTTTTGTAAAATATGTTTTGGCACTTTTAAGAAAATTGTTACTACTTTTGTGTCTTGCCCTAATAATTTTACTAAATTTTCTGTACCATTTACATCAATATCTTTTACTATTATTTTTCCACTTTTTATTTTTTCATTTAATAATACTCTAGAAGTTCCATAGTAATTTTCATGATGTATATCGTATTCATAAAACTCCTTGTTTTCTATCATTTTTTCAAATTCTTCTTTTGATACGAAATTATAGATTTCACCATTAACTTCTCCTTCTCTTGGTGCTCTTGATGTATATGATGCTAATGATTCTACATTCTTCATTCTTGCTATTAATGCTTTTTTTATTGTATCTTTTCCTGATCCTGATACACCAGATAATATAACTAACATATTTTTACCTTTCCCTCTGAAATTTCTTCTGCTGCTATTGTTACTGGTGATTCTTCCAAAGTATCTACTAATGGCTCTTCTCCTTGTGCTATTCTTCTTGCTCTTTTTGAAGTAGCTATTACTAATTCAAATCTGTTTTCTGATTTTTTTAATAATTCTGCAACGCTTGGTTTTACTATCATTTTATATACCCCTTTTCAAAAATTTTTGCAAACTTTTAAATTTGCTAGCTAAACTGATCTATTATTCTATATTTTGAATTTGCTCTCTTATATCTTCTAGCTCTGTTTTTATATCAATTACTAAATTTGTAATCTCTAATTTTACAGATTTTGATGCTATTGTATTTGCTTCTCTATTCATTTCTTGAATAATAAAATCTATCTTTTTTCCTACTGCATTTTCAGTGTCTACTAATGCCTTAAATTGTTCAATATGACTTCTTAATCTTGTTAGCTCTTCCTGGATTGAAGATTTATCTGCAAATATAACGATTTCTTGAGAAAGTCTTGCTTCATCTACTACATCAGTTTTTAATATTTCTTTTATTCTTTCTCCCAATTTTACTACATATTCTTCGATAAGTCCAGTAGTATTTTTGGAAATTTCATCAACCATTGAATTTATTCTATCTAATCTCTTTAATAAGTCTTCTTTTATTTTTTTACCTTCTACAAATCTCATATTAACAAAATTGTCAATAGCTTCATTTAAACATTTCATAAGCTCTGATAAGATAATATCATTTTCGCTTTCATCATTTTTTAATTGTAATACATCTGGCATTTTAGTAATTTCTGTGATTTTTATATTATCACTTAAATTTTCCTCTTCTGCTAATGCTTTTAGCTCTTTAATGTACAATTTTGCTAAATCTTTATTGATAACAACTTCTTTACCTTCGTTTGTATAATTTGAGTATTCTATAAATACATCAATTTTTCCTCTTGATACTCTATTCGCTATTGCTTTTTTTACATCATTTTCGTAAAAACTAATATTCCTTGGAAGTCTTACATTTATATCACAATATCTATAATTTACTGATTTTATTTCTACACTATAACATCTTCCATTTATCTCTAGTTTGTTTTTACCATATCCAGTCATACTATTCATATATAAAATCAAACTCCTCTATATTTAATCTATTTCTTCATCTTCTTCAAGCTCTGAAGAGACGCTTTCTTCTTTTGAAATATCATTCTTATTCCTTAAAAATTTATTTCTGTTTATTATAAAAGCAATTATTGATTTAATAATGTAATATATTGAAATTGATGCCCCTGTTATCCAAAGTATCTTTATAAAATTTTGTGTATAAATTTGTAGTATATATGGTATTACCAATGTATATATTCCCATTATTAATGTTTCAATACCATTTATACATTTGCTTACTTTGTCTTCTTTGTATGCTGATTCGATTAGTAATAATGATATTCCTAAAAATAAAAATGAAAATAGATTAATATCTTTTATCAATGCTTTTTTTGCTACATTGTAAAAACCATAATTACAAAATACTAAAAATAATATAAATACTATTGCAAATATTATATTATAGAATGAACTTTTAAAAATAGAAAATTTTTCTGTTTTTGATATGAATTTTCTATTTTTTATTTTTTCATCTAGCTTTTCCATATCAAATTTATCTGAAAGCTCTTTTTCTATAAAATAAATTTTTACGTCTTTTGCATCTTCTATCTCATTATTCTCTGGCTCTTTATTTATCTCTTTTGTTTCGTTTGTATCTTTTTTAGTGTTTTTAACATTTTTCTTTGTTGTATTGTTAATTTTAATTTTTCCTGATTTTTCGCTGCTAGCTTTATTAACGTTTCCTGCTATTTTACTTTTAGTAGTACTGCTATTCTTTTTAGTTGTATTTTTCTTTTCTGTTGATTCTGTTTTAGCTTTAGTTGTTTTTGCACTAGTTGATACTGCTTTGCTTTTTGTTTCACTTTTTTTAGTTGTTGATACTTTTTTAGGTTCAACTTTAGCATTATCACTTTTTGTTGATGCTTTAGTTGCTTTTGTTTTAGCTGTTTCCTTAGTAGCTATAGATTCAGCTGTTTCTATTATATCTTTTAAATCTTTTTCATTATTGGGTTGGATTTTTTTCACTTTAGAAATCTTTTTAGTACTTGCTTCAAATTCTTCACTTAATGCTTCTTCATTAGCAACTTTTGAATTTTTTCTTTTTGCCACTGTTGCTGTAGTTTTATTTTTATTTACTTCTTTTGATGTTTCTTCTAATACTTTTTTATTCTTTTCTGCTGTAGTTTTTTTCTTATTAACTTCCTTTTTTTCGTTATTATCTTCTTTTTTATTTGAAACTTTTTTCTTTACTTCTGGCTCTTTTTTATCTATAGTTTTCTTTTGAGTTTCATCTTTCTTTACCGGAGTTTTTGAAGTCACTTTTTTTACACTTCCAACTTTTTTAGTTTCTGTTCCTTTATTTTTATCTTCCACTATTTTTTTATTACTTTTTTTAATTACTTCTTTTTCTTCCAATTAAATACTACCTCCAAGTTCATACATAATAACACTTGCCATAGCTAAAGCTACTGTTTCAGTTCTTAATATTCTTGTCCCTAATGTTACAATCTTTGCTCCTGCTTTTTTTAATTTTTCAATCTCTTGAGGTTCAAAACCACCTTCTGGACCTATAACAATTCCTATTTTCGGATTGCTATTATTTTGACTTTTTAGCTCTTCAATTGAATCTTTAAAACAATATCCTTCTGCTTTTTCATATGGAACAATTATCATATCATAATTTTTAATTTCTTCACAAATTTTAGTTATACTTATAATATTTTCTATTTTAGGAATTATATCTCTTCCTGACTGCTTTGACGCTACTTCTGAAATTTTTTGCCAACGCTCTATCTTCTTTTTTTCATCTTTCCCTGAAATTTTAGAAACACATCTTTCCATTTCTGTTGGAATTATTGCTTTTACTCCAAGCTCTGTAGCTTTTTGAATTATTAATTCCATTTTATCAGATTTTGGAATCCCTTGAAAAATATTTAAATCTATATTTGATTCTGCATTTGAGCTTACTTCCTCTATAATAATACATTTAATTTGATTTTTTTCTATTTCATCTATTTTTACTTTATAATTTTGGGCAGTATCCACATTACAAACTTGAAATTCATCATCTTTTTTCATTCTGAAAACATTTGCAATATGGTTTACATCTTCTCCTAAAATATAAATTTTTTCATTTTCTATCTGATTATTTTTTATAAAAAATTTCGGCATATAACTCTCACTTTCTTCTTGTACATTTTATCATAAATATGCATTTTCTGTAAATAGTAATTGTTATAAAAAAGAGGACCCCCAGCAGAAAACTACTAGAGGGTCCATCCAGGAGAAGTGTTTAAAAAAACAAACCAATGGTAGGGCTGTTGCCCATATATATAACTTCTCCTTTTTATACGGTTAGTGAATACTAACTGTTAAAGATATTAACATAATTTTTTTTATTTGTCAACTGTTTTATATTAAATTTCATCAATTATAGCTTTTGCATCAATTTTGAAATATTTCATTAATTCTTCTGCTTTTCCTGATTTACCAAAAGTATCTTTTATTCCTAGCTTTTTTAATGATTTTGGATATTCTTCTGCAAGTACATCTGCTATAGCAGTTCCTAATCCTCCTATAACATTGTGATCTTCTACAGATATTAGCTTGTCAGTTTCTTTTGCACATTTTACAATCATATCCTTATCGATAGGTTTAATTGTATGAATATCAACAACTCTAACAAATTTTCCTTGCTTTTCTAATAATTCTTTTGCCTTGATTGCTTCTGCAACAGTATCACCTGTTGCAAATATTGTTGCATCATTTCCTTTACCTATTTGAACTGCTTTTCCTATCTCAAATTTTTCATCTGACTCATAAATTATTGGTGTTGCAGCTCTTGACAATCTTACATAAACTGGACCATCTATTTTAGAAATCTCTTTAATAACCCATTTTGTTTGTATATCATCAGATGGACTTATCACCGTCATATTTGGAATAGCTCTCATCATTCCTATATCTTCTAGCATTTGATGGCTTGCACCATCTTCCCCTACAGTTATGCCTGCATGTGTTGCACATATTTTTACATTTAAATTTGGATAACATACACCATTTCTTATTTGATCATACGCTCTTCCAGCTGCAAATACTGCAAATGTACTTGCATATGGTATCTTGCCACAAGTAGCAAAACCAGCTGCAGTTCCTATCATATCTTGCTCTGAAATTCCTATATCAAAAAACCTATTTGGAAATTCTTTAGCAAATAAATTTGTTTTTGTAGCAGATGATAAATCTGCATCTAATACAATTATTTTTTCATTTTCTTTTCCTAGCTCTACTAATGCTTCTCCATAGCTTTGTCTTGTAGCAATTTTTTTATCTAAATTCATAACTTTTCACCCTTTCCATTTAATTAAGCTCTTGAATGGCCATTCTATATTGATCTTCATTAGGAGCTTTTCCATGCCATTCTGCCTTGTTTTCCATAAATGATACCCCTTTTCCTTTAGTCGTAATAGCTATAATTGCTGTTGGTTTTCCTTTTATGAGTTTTGCTTTTTCAAAACTTTTTATTAAATCTTCTATGTTGTTACCATTTACTGTAATTACATTAAATCCAAAGCTTTCAAACTTGCCCTCGATGTTAGCCAGTCCTTTTACAGCTTCAATTGTTCCATCTATTTGTAAATTATTATTATCTACAACTACACATAAATTATCTAATTTATACTTATTGGCAGTCATAGCCGCTTCCCAAATTTGACCTTCTTCAATTTCTCCATCACCTAATACACAATAAACTCTATATCCTAAACCTTCTAATTTTGAATTTAGAGCCATTCCATTTGCTATAGATAACCCTTGTCCAAGTGAACCACTTGATGCATCTACTCCTGGAATTTTATTCATATCTGGATGACCTTGTAATATACCATCAATTTTTCTGAATTCCACTAAGTTTTCTTCACTTATATATCCTTTTTTAGCTAATACTGCATATAAAGCTGGAGAGCAGTGACCTTTTGACAATACTAGTCTATCTCTAGATTCTGATATTGGATTATCAGGATTTATATTCATTTGGTTAAAATATAACACTGTTAAAATATCTGCACATGACAATGCTCCACCTGGATGTCCAGATTGTGCATTATATACTTGCTCTATAATATTTTTTCTTACCTCTTTTGCAATATTTTCTAAAGCTTGTATACTAACAATTTTCATATTAATTCCTCCTAAGTTTTATATTATTTATAATATTACTTTTATAAATTTCTACTTTAGTTTTATCAATATTTCCTATTTTTAGCAATATATTTTTGGTGAAAATTTTGTAAATTGCATCTGTTTTTATGATACTATCCTTTTTTAAATTATTTTCCTCATTTTTTAAAATTAATTCATTGTATTTGAACCTTATTTTATCTATTTTAGATGATAATATCATTCCCAAATATACAACACTGCTATTTATTAATTTTATATCTACTATTAAGAATATATGAAAACTTCCATTTTGACCATTTTGATATTTATATTTTTTAACAAAAACTAAATCTCCTATAACATAATTATTATATTTTTCACCTTGCTCTAAAATAAAATCTATATATTCATTTATGAAAATCTCGTCTTCTATATTAGCATCTTCTAGATTTTTTATTATTTTATTTTTTAATGCATATTCAAAAAAGTTCATATAACCTCCTAAATTAAAAGAAAAGGGAACAGTTTTTACTGCCCCCTTTTTCTTTTCTCATGTTGTTAGCATATTGTAACTCATTATTTTTTGATTATTAGCAATTGTTAGGATACTATATCGATTATATAGTATCTCTTGAAATTTAATTCTTGTACTCAACTTTTCAATTTGTTTTTCCAAATTAAATTTGTTTCCATCGTTTATTATCTTGAAATCTGCTTCGTTTGCAATTTTAGACAAATCATTGAATTTTGTTCTTAATTCAAGATATCCCGGTTTATAGGATTCATAACTAGCTTCCCAATTAGGATATAACACCTTGTCCTTTAATCTTTTGGTTAACCTATCCAATCTTACAGAATCTGCTGTTTTTACGTATATTGTTATATCAATTTTCTTGTAAAAACTGCATAATGGAAGATAACACCAATCAATAATTACAAAATCTACTTTTTCTTTTTCAAATTGTTTTAGCTTTGCTTTCAATGATCTTATCACGTCTTTTTCTATTACTTTTATCCATTTTTCCATATTTGTAAAACTTTCGTGATAATAGTTAAAAGCATACACATTAGGATCTTTCTTAATATTTAGTGCCTTAAATATTTGCTCTTCCCTCTTCCGACTTGATTCGATCATAAATTGATCTAAAGAGATACTTCTTGAATTCCTTAATTTTTCTTCTAATATTTTTGACGATGTGCTTTTGCCTGCTCCTGAGCCCCCAATCAATGCAATGAGTTTCATAGAATCACTTACCTTTCACTTTTTTCTTTTGTGTTACTTCGATGATTATCATCTCCTCGAATATTTACACTAAAAAAGTACATTTTAGTGTTGTTATACAGCAAAATACTGCAATAAATTTAACATATGTATTATATCACTTTATTCTGCAAATATCAATATATCTTCCTACTTTATTAACATAATGTTGTGTGTTATTTTAGTATTGACACATACAAAATTTAAAAATATAATAATTATATTAAATAAAAGGAGGTACACATATGAAAAAATATTTATGTGAATTTATTGGTACAGCAGTTCTTGTACTATTTGGATGTGGAACAGCTGTAGTTACAGGCGGTGCTAGTGGCCTATTAGGAATACTAGGAATAGCATTAGCTTTTGGCTTATCAATTGTTGCTATGGCTTATGTTATTGGAAACATTTCTGGATGTCATATTAATCCAGCAGTATCATTAGCAATGCTAATTAATGGCAAAATGAGCTTAAAAGACTTTATTGGATATGTTATAGCTCAAGTTTTAGGAGGAATTGCAGGAATTGCATTACTTTCTCTTATAGTTAATAACTGTTCTACTGAATTAGTTGGACTTGGCGCAAATGGATTTGACAGTGCTTCATTACTTGGTGTAAATATGTTTGGAGCTATAATTGTTGAAGTTATTCTTACTTTTGTATTTATTTATACTATTTTAGGTGTAACTTCTGATGAAAGCAAATCTTCTGTTGCCGGAATAGTTATTGGTTTAACATTAGCATTTGTTCACATCATTGGAATACCTTTAACAGGTACATCTGTAAATCCAGCTAGAAGTTTAGCCCCTGCCCTATTTTTAGGCGGAGATGCATTATCTCAAGTTTGGGTATTTATAGTAGCACCTTTTGTTGGCGCTGCACTAGCTGCTATAGTTTATAAATTTTTAAATAATAAAAAAGTTTCTGAATAATAAAAAAAAAAGCTAATATTTTGAAGTAATACTTCATTAAATATTAGCTTTTTTTATTTATTGCATAACTGGTACAAGCACACCGATTTTCATCTTGATTTTCTTTAAAAATGCGCTCTTCATTAGATTGTTGCATATTTAGACAATCTCTAACTGTTATATCATACTGTTTCATTTCATTAATTTGGCTTATTAAATTTACAATTATATTATTTTGAATTTCTTCTTTATAAGGCTCTAATTTTACTATTAAATCCTCTATGCATAAAAGGTTGTCATATTTTTTTACTCTTCCCATACCAATAAATCGATCCCCATTGTAAACACATACACATGCTATGGTACTATCTAACTCATTACTTAATTCGGATACATCTACATCTTCGTATTCGGTTCTAATCATTTCAAAATAATCAATTTTACTTGGTAGTTTATTAATATATTGTATCATTTTAATTATCTTCCCTTCTTCATTTGTTAATGTATTCCCCTTATTAACATTCTCATTTATATATATTAAACCTTTTTTTTATTTCTGTCACTACTTTTTTGAAATTTATTTTTATTTAATTGTTATTCATCTTTTGCTGAATTAATTTTTAATAATTTAAATATTTCAACAATAACTAGCGGTGCAAATACCAAACATGCTATTTCAATTATATTAAATAATGGTAATACCGGTATACTAAATATGTGTCTTAATGCTGGTATTAGTAATATTATCAATACTAATAACGCATCTACAGCAATTGCTCCAAATAAAAATTTGTTTCCGCCTATTCCTGTTTTAAATATCGATTTTTTATTATTTCTAATATTAAATACATGCACTAATTCACTTAATGCCAATACAACAAATGCCATTGCCTGACCTATTGCTACTTTTATTTCTTCTTTATTAACAATTTTTGCTCCATCAGCTAAAGCCTGATCTACATTTTGAATTTCTTCAATATTGTACAATTTACCTTCCATATTAATCATAGTTGGCAATTTATCATCTGGTGTTGCAATTCCTATAATAAATGCAGCTAATGTTAATAATCCAATCATTATACCTTGATATGCAATTCTCCAAGACATTCCTTTTGAAAAAATTCCTTTTTGCTTTTTGGTTGGCTTTCTTTCCATTATATCTTTTTCAGCTGGATCAACAGCTAATGCTAAGGCTGGAAGAGAATCTGTAACCAAGTTAATCCATAATATATGAATTGGTAATAATGGTGTTATTAGATTTATATCTATTCCAAATTTTGAACTCAATAATGGCGCTATTAATATTGCTATAAATAATACTATTATTTCTCCTACATTTGTTGATAATAAGAATTGTATAGCTTTTAAAATATTGTCATAAATTCTTCTACCTTCTTCTACTGATGAAACTATTGTTGCAAAATTGTCATCTGTTAAAATAACATCTGCTGCTTCTTTAGATACATCTGTACCTACAATTCCCATAGCACATCCTATGTCTGCTGTTTTCAATGCTGGAGCATCATTTACACCATCACCTGTCATAGCTACTATTTCTCCATTAGCTTGCCATGCTTTTACTATTCTAACTTTATGCTCCGGAGAAACTCTTGCATAAACTGCATATTTTCTTACATTTGCAATTAATTCTTCATCAGACATTTCTTCTAATTGACTACCTGTTATTGCTTCATCGCCTTCACTCATAATTCCTAAATCTCTAGCTATTGCTACAGCTGTTGCTTTATGATCACCTGTAATCATTACAGTTTTAATTCCTGCAGATTTACACTTTTCAACAGCAACTTTTACTTCTTCTCTTGGAGGGTCTATCATACCAACCATACCAACATATATTAAATCACTTTCTATAGTTTCCATTTCTGTATCTGTTGGTTCATGATCTAAAATTTTATATGCCATTGCTAATACTCTTAGCGCTTTATCTGCCATTTCTTCATTATATTTACTAATTTGAGTTTTGTAATTTTCTAAATCTGTTTTTACTTCCCCATTATATAAATATGATGTACTTCTTTTTAATAATTCGTCAATTCCACCTTTTGTAAATACATAATATTTACCATCACGTTTATTTACTGTTGTCATCAACTTTCTATCTGAATCAAATGGAACTTCTTTGACTCTTTGCCAATTTTCCAATATATATGGCTCGAAATCTAAATTGAATCCCATATCTATTAAAGCTGTTTCTGTTGGATCTCCTGTTAATTGTTTATCTGCTCCAACTTTTGTATCATTACACATCATGCTAATATATACAAGCTCTTTTAAATCTTCATTATGCTCTTTTATATCTTCTATATTTTCAATTTTTCCATCATAAAAAACTTTTTTAACTGTCATTTTGTTTTGTGTTAAAGTTCCAGTTTTATCAGAGCAAATAACACTTGCGCTTCCTAAAGTTTCAACTGCTGGTAACTTTTTAACTATAGCATGCTTTTTTACCATTCTTTGAACACCTATAGCTAATACTATTGTAGATACTGCTGCTAATCCTTCTGGAATTGCTGCAACAGCAAGACTTACTGCTGTCATAAACATTTCCATTGGATCTTTATGATATAATAATCCTATTACAAATATTACAGCACATATAACTAGTGCTCCTATACCTAATGTTTTTCCTAATTTATTTAATTTTGTTTGAAGTGGTGTTTCATTTTCTACAGTGTTACTAATGATTCCTGCTATTTTACCTACTTCAGTATTCATTCCTGTTTCTACTACAATTCCTTTTCCACGTCCATATGTTATTAATGCTGATGAAAATAACATATTACTTCTATCACCAATTCCTATCTTTTCTGATTCTATTGTATTAGACATTTTTTCAACTGGAACTGACTCACCTGTTAATGATGCTTCTTGTGATTTAAGATTAACACTTTCTATAATTCTTAAATCTGCTGGAACAAAATCACCTGTGTCTAATACTACTATATCTCCAGGAACTAGCTCTCTTGATGGTACAACTTGTATACTTCCATCTCTTACAACTTTTGCCACATGACTACTTAGTTTTTGTAAGGCCTCTAATGATTTTTCTGCTTTACTTTCTTGGGCTACACCAACAATAGCATTTACAATTATAACTATAAATATAATTATTGAATCTGTTATACCTTCACCTTGGATATATCCTACGACACCAGAAATTATTGCAGCTATAATTAATATGATAATCATAAAATCTTTAAATTGCTCTAAAAATTTTATGAACAAGCTTTTTTTCTTTTTTGCCATTAACTCATTATATCCATATTCTGCTCTTTTACTATGAACTTGATCCATTGTTAAACCTTGTTCACAATTAGTTCCAAATTTTTTTTCAGTTTCTTCCACTGATAAATTATACCAATTTTTCTCCATTAAAATTTACTCCTTCCAAAATTTTCTTTTTAAGTATACAAAAAAAAACTCTTAAAGATTAAGTTACATTTTATCACCTCTTCTTTAAAAGTCTTGCTTACCATAAAGGTTACTAACCAGATTAATATCGCGATTGTTGATTAGTAGTTTTTAAGCTACTCCCTTTTTTATTTTTTATATTATATTTTATATTTTAAATTTATGCAATAGTTAATCAGTAAATATCTGAAATTTTATATTATTTACATTACCTAAATACTATGTTAAAATCTATATATCTTAAAAAAGGAGGTTGCATTATGAAAAACAATCAGAGCAATCGCTTTCGGACGCGTAATGCAATTCTAACTGGTGAACGTCTTTTAATTATATCTGATGGTAAACCAGGAACAATTGCTTTACTCCTTTCATTAAGAAAGGAGTTATCAAATTTTGATTTTAATATGCTCCTAGACAAATTAGACTCACTTGGAATTTATGGCTCTAATCTGTTTAAAACTTATTATGAATTCTTTAACTCCGAAAGTGAAAATTTTTCTAACTTTAATGAGTATCTGGTTTTGCTTTCAAATGATTATAAAAAAATTATTTCTTTAAAGCAACTACTTAGAATCTTTACTCATTAATCATTGGTTGGTGGCATACTGTGTTATACAGTATGCCATTTTATATACAAAAAATCACTAGATTTAGCTCTAGTGATTTTTATTTATTTTATAAAATTATGCATTTTCTTCTACTGGGTAAACACTAACTTTCTTTTTGTCTTTTCCCATTCTTTCAAATTTAACTTTTCCAGTTACTTTTGCATATAATGTATCATCGCTTCCGATACCTACGTTTGTTCCTGGATGAATTTTTGTTCCTCTTTGTCTTACTAATATATTACCTGCTGGAACTACTTGTCCATCAGCTCTTTTTAAACCAAGACGCTTTGACTCACTGTCTCTACCATTTTTAGTAGATCCACCACCTTTTTTATGTGCCATGTGTTTTCACTCCTTCCATTTATTTGGATTTATAATTATAGCTTCTCATTAAGCCATTTTTATTGATTTGATTTCAACCTTTGTATATGGTTGTCTGTGTCCTTGTGTTCTTCTGTAGTTTTTCTTTGCTTTATATTTATAAACTAAAACTTTTTTAGCTTTTCCATTAGCAACTACTGTTCCTTCTACAGATACACCTTTAACATAAGGAGCTCCAACTTCTACTTTTTTATCATCAGATACTAATACAACATTATCAAATTTAACTGTATCTCCAGCTTCTGAATTTAATTTTTCGAAGAATACTACGTCACCTTCTGCAACTTTATATTGTTTTCCACAACTTTCAATTACTGCGTACATTTAAGTACACCTCCCTTTTTTGTATACTCGCTAAGCATAAAATACTAGGTAGACAAACTGAATTGACCTTTATGAACCCGACCTAGGCGGCTTACAGTTGTATATTCTATCATTTTTTCAATTTTTTGTCAATGAATTTATATAATATTTTTACAATTATGCATCCAAAAATGATTCCTAATGTATCAATAAAAACATCTGTGATTTGTGCACTTCTTCCAGATACAAACATCTGATGAAACTCATCAGATGCTGCATATAATGAGCCTAAAGCAATACTTATTCCAAATTTTTTTCTTTCATTAATATTAAATGTATTCGCTTCACACATAATCCATATACCTAGTAAAGTAAATATTGAAAAATGTGCACATTTTCTAATAATAACTGTTACTATATGCTCTAAATTTTCATCTTGCTCATTTTTAGAAATTATTGTTACAATTTTGTTTACTATTCCACCACTTGCTTCGCTGGATTTTTCTGAATTTTGTGATGAAAATTTAAATATTATCGTACAATTTATAATTATTAATATTATAAAAATGGCTCTTTTTACTTTTATATTCATTAGCCCTCCAAAAATTCCTTACTAAAAATCCCATTCCCACAAAAGTGGAAATGGGATTTATGATTTTAATTATTTTGTTATTGATAAAATTTTGTATTTTACAACACCTGCTGGAGCTTGAACATCAACTGTTTGATTTTTCTTTGATCCTAACAAAGCTTTTCCTATAGGTGACTCATTAGATATTCTGTTTTGAGCTAAATCTACTTCTGTTGATCCAACTATTGTATATGTTATTTCTTCATCAAACTCAATATCTAATAATTTTACAGTATTTCCTACTTGTACTGTTTTAGTATCTATCTCTGATTCGTCTATTATTTTTGCATATCTGATTTTATTTTCTAATTCTATTATTAAATTTTCATTTTCCGCTTGTGCATTTTTTGCTTCATCGTATTCAGAGTTTTCTGATAAGTCACCAAAGCCTAATGCTATTTTTATACGCTCTGAAATCTCAGCTCTTTTTTCTGTCTTTAGAAATTCTAATTCTTTTTCCAAGTTCTCAAAACCTTCTTGTGTTAGTATTACTTCTTTGTTTTCTTCCATATATTATCAGTCCTTTCTATTATATTTTGCTTTTGCATGATTTTGTCCAGGTTATCTTATTCTATTTTCTGTGATTTGTCAAGTTTTTTATCAATATTCTTGTATTTTATGTATCCTTAGGCATATCTATAATACCATTTTTTCCATTTAAACTTACTATTTTCATTTTTTTTAGCAATTCATTATTTTTAAATTCTGTTACATAAATTTCTCCAATAATATTTTTATCATATTTTTCAAAATCAATATTAAAATCATTTATTTCTTCAAAATCAATATTTATATTTTCTATTATCGTTCCATTAAAACTATTTTTTAAATTTAATTCATTATTACTTAAATTAATTATTATAGCTTTTCTATTTATAGAAAAATCTTTCAAATATTCACTATCACAATCAAAATTAATAATATATTTTGCTCTTTTTAAAGCTTTATTTTTATTGTTTGATATTGTTAGTAGTACATCTTCATTTTTTTCCATTCGGTTATAAAATCTTCGTAGCCTTGCTATATTTTTTGAAACTATTTCTATATATTTAAATTTACTAGCAAGCTCAAATATAAGTGATTTATTTTGCTCTTTTTCCATTATTAAATATAAACTTTGATTTTCGAAAATATCACCATTTTGATTCATGATTTCTTGTAAGACATCTATTAACAGCATTTTAAAAATAATTTTTTTACTTTGATATTGTAAAGTTTCTATTCCTTTTTCTAATTCTATATTTCTGTCTACAATTATTTTTCCTAAATTATACTTTTTTACAATTTTATTAATTTTTTTGTACAATTTAACATTTATGACTTGCTTATTAATATTTAATTTTACATATTTTTCATTTATATCTATTTCATATCTAAAAAATATTTTGTCAATTATTTTAGCTTTTGAATTTAACATTTTTTTATTTTGCTCTATAAACAAAATTTTATTTTCCATAAAAACACACCTACATAATAATATGTAAGTGTATTTCTACTTATTCACTTTTAAAATAATTTACTTTTTACCATATTCCATATAGAGTCGTCTTCAAATCCTTTTTGCCAGAATGCTACTCCTGATAAATTATATTTTTTTATTAAATCTAATTTATAGCCAATTGATTTTTCATCTTCAACCCACATTTTATATGTATATCCATTTTTTTCATATTCTACATAATATTGTTTTTCATCTTCTAACCATTTTTTATCTGTAGAGCTATATTTTTCTTCATTTTTCATTGATACTGTTGAATTGTTTACTACTTCGTTATCTTTTATTTTCCATAATCTTGTATAAAATGGAACACCTAATATAATTTTGTTTGCATCTACTTCTTCTTGATTTATGAATTTTTTAATATTTTTTTCTACCCAATTATATGTAGCTGTACTGCCTGGTGTTTTTGAATAACTTCCAAATTGATCATATGCCATAAATATAATGTAATCACAAACATCACCTAATACTTTTCTATCAAAACATAGTGACCAGTTACCAGATCCATCTGGCTCTGTTACATCTATTGAAAGTATTGCATTTTTAGCTGCCATTCTAGGTTTTAGCTCTATAACAAATCTTGATAATGCTTCTTTATCAGATTTATATATATTCTCAAAATCTAAATTAATTCCATCTAAATTATATTCATCAACTAAATTTACTATTTGTTTTATTATTTCTTGACGTTTTGAATAATCATTGATCCAATTTGAAAAATTTTGCATATCTTCTTTAGTTAAGTTATTACTTTGTAACATTCCCCATACTTTATAATTGTTATCTTTTGCCCATTTGATATATTTTAAGCCTTCATTTCCTACATTATCGTTTATAGTATCATTTTTAAGTGTGAAAAATGAAGGAGATACAACATTTACACTGTCATATTTATTTGCTTTGTTATCTGGAGCTTTTCCATATTCTGAAAAATAATCCCACACTAGACTTATTGTTTCTTTTTCATTTTTTCTCTCAGTTCTTTCAGTCTTTTGCTCAGTTAAAGCTTCTTTTTTTACATATCCTATAAATCCGCTTTGTGTTCTTACTAAAATCCAATCTTTCGAAACTTTTGATTCTATATCACTTACAAATTTCGAAAACTTCTCTTCAAATTTATTTGAATATTTTATTTCTTTACTTTCTTCCTCTTTTATAGGAACTATTGATACTTTTTCATTTTGATTTAATTGGACTAACGTTCTTGAAAATTTTGTTGCTTTACTTTTTACTACTGCTAAATTTTTAGTTTCTGCAGTCACCAAACTTTTGTCTAATGATTCAATTATTACTGTATTATTATCTGTAATATTATTAACTTTAATGTTATACACACTTTCTAAACTAGAAATTGGAATATAATACATATTATCTTTTAATATTACTTTTTTATTAAATTCTTTGTTATCAATATTTAAAGTTCCTTTATCTATATCAAAATAAGCATATTTATTATTTGCAGCAACAACTATATAATTTTTACTTTTTTCATAATATATATATTTGTCATAATAATTTTCTATATCATCTTTTGATATGTATACTTCTCCATTTTCTAATATAACTTCACCTTTCATTTTTGAAGTTACATTTGAATAATTTATGACTAAATTTGTTTTTGAATTGTTAATATTCGTTTTATAATTAGGTGCTACATACAAGCAAAATCCAATTATAATTACAAATATTATTACTAGTAGTATGTTTCTTATTGTTTTCATAAGCTCTCCTTTTTATTATATATCTGTATACTTTTATTTGTATTTTCCAAGTAATTCAAACATATTTTCTTTGTATTTTTCTACTCCTGGCTGATCAAATGGATTTACTCCTAATAACATTCCTGATATAGCACATGCTTTTTCAAAGAAATATATTAATTGCCCCATTGCTGTTTCATCTAAATAATCTATATTAATTACTATATTTGGAACATCTCCATCAACATGAGCTTTTATTGTACCTTCCATTGCTTTTTTATTTACATATGATAAATTCTTCCCTGCTATATAATTTAATTCATCTAAATCTTCATCATCATAATTTATAATTAAATCTGTTTTTGATTTATTTATATTTATTACAGTTTCAAATAAATTTCTTCTTCCTTCTTGAACATATTGACCTAATGAATGTAAATCTGTTGTATATGTTACTCCTGTTGGATAAATACCTGAATAATTTTTGCCTTCACTTTCACCAAATAGCTGTTTCCACCATTCTGTAAAATAAAATAATTTTGGTGTATATGATGCTAATATTTCAATATTTTTCTCTCTTTCATATAATATATTTCTTGCAATTGCATATTTAAAACAATCATTGTGTTTTATATCTTCATTACAATAATAATCTTGAGCAAATTTTGCTCCTTTTAATAAATTGTCAATATTTATTCCGGCTACTGCCATAGGCAATAAACCTACAGCTGTTAAAACTGAATATCTTCCTCCTATATTCTCTGGAATAGATAATTTAACATATTTTTCTTGCATAGCAATTTTATAAAGAGCACCTTTCCTTTTAGTTGTTGTTACAAATATTCTTTTTCTTGCTTCGTCAACTCCATATTTATCTTCTAATAAATTCCTAAAAATTCTAAATGCAATTGCTGGCTCTGTTGTTTTTCCTGATTTTGAAATTACATTTATTGATATTTCTTTATCTGATATATAATCAATTATTTCATTAATGTACTCTGCATTTAAATTATTTCCTACATATATTATTTCTGGTTTACTTTTATTAAAACTATTTGATAATGCTTCTATAACTGCTCTTGCTCCTAAATATGAGCCACCAATTCCTATTACTACTAATACATCTGAATCTCTTTTTACTTTTTGAGCTATTTTTTTTATTTTTTCCAATTCTTTTGTATCATAAGAATCTGGCCAATCCATCCAACCTGTAAATTTTGTTTTATCTTCAGTACTTTTAATTAATTCTCTATGTATTTTTTTGATTTTATCTGAATAAGTAATTATTTCATGGTTGTCTATTCCTGTATTTTCTAAATTTAATTTTACATTATTCTCCATGATAAATCCTCCTTCTTTAGTATATATATATAATATATTAATGCCACTATAAATTCAAGAAATTTTTTTATTTTATGATATAAAAAAACATCAAATTAAAAATTTGATGTTTTTATTTTTTATTTAATTTTCTTGATTTGTACTTATAATCTCATTAGGTTTCTTGTAATATAAACCATATATATTTATTTTAGCTACTGACTCACCTGAAGTAATATTCATATAATAGTTTGTTTTATTATTTTCATATTTAGAATATATCTCAGTTCCAACAAATAATCCTACTTTTTCATTTGTTTTTGCATCAATAATTACATATTCCATCTTTTCACCATTTTTCATACCAAATACAATTCCATCATTTCCATATTGTAATTCTGGTATACATATTACTGGATCTCCGCTTCCTGTGTCTCCCACATCACATCCTATTGTTGAATATCTTGTTGGTACTACCATTTTTCCGTCTAAATTTATTAATCCCCATAAATCATTAACTTTTACAGGTATATATTTTTTGTTTATTATATACTTATTATCCATACAATTGAATTTTGCTGAATCTACACCTATTTGCTGATATTCTGTTTTTAAAATTTCCTTTACAGCATCATCTTTAAATTCTATAATTCCGTATTTTGTTCCTTTTTGTACTATATATCTGTTTCCATCCTCGTCTATTGCTTTAATTGATTGATATGTTGGATCTACAATAACACTTGTACTATTGTTTTCTTTGTTTAGCTTAAAAATTCCTACTTTTTCATCATCAGCATTTGTAACTATTAAACTGCTACTACTTTCACAGAATTTTATATTTGAATATTTACAACTTACTACATAATTACCATCTTTATAATTATTATAATTTACTATTCCTATATTTCCATCTGCATTTCTAACTATTACATAACCATATTTTAATAATTTTTTATTTATATAGTCTACTTCATCACCAGTTACTGCTATAGATATATTATCTTTAACTGCTGCTTCTAGGCCATCTATTGTATAGATTTGCACTTTTTTATTTTTTTGATCATATTCAACAATAACATTAAATCCTAAGCTTATTGCTTCTTCACTAGCATAGATTTCTCCATCTATATACTTAACCCCATTTTCTACTGTAAAATACTCATATTCTACTGTTTTTTGTGTTTGCTCTTTATCTTTATCATTCTTCTTTATTGTTTGATCTTCATTTTCAATTGGCTCTTCTGTTACAATTGCTTTATATATTTGTGATGAATCTGAAATAAATGATGTGTACTCATTAGCGGTTTTTATATAGCATTTCGTTGTATCTTCACCTTTGTTTTTATATTCATCATTATAATAATCCACTTTTAAAATACTTGCCAATTCTTTAACAGATATATATATTTGACCATTTTCTTCATATAAATGCTTTTTATCTGTCATCATAAACATTCCTGAATTAAAAGCTTTGCTTTCACCATCTAATGAAAATTTTATAGTATTATTGTTTCTTACTACACTTATAATGACGATTACTATTGCTAAAACTATTAATGCTATTATAGAAATTATTATTATTTTGAATTTTTTTTGCTTGCTTTCAGATTCTTCTTTTTCTATATTTTCATCTATTAAATTCATCGTTTTTCTCCTTTTCTTTTGTCTTTTTAATATAATTGTAATCAAGTACTATAACTTTGTCAATAATATATAAAAATTATTTTTTTCTTCTTAAAATCCAACCATTTTCTACTTTAATTGGTAATTTCATTTTTACACTTTGACCTGATTTTCCTGGATTTACACATTGAATCTTTTCATCAGTTTCTGTATCCCATAGCTCTTCAATTTTAAATTCTACTGGTTCAATTTTATTTGGAATTATTATTTCTAATATATCTCCTACTATTAATTTATTTCTTATTTCTATAATAACTTTTTCATCTGAATTATCAATTACTTTTCCACCAAATTCATAATCTGGATTATACTGTTTTCCTTCATATTCTTGGAAATCTTTATTGTTTCTGTCATTAAAATAAAAAGTAGTTAATCCTCTCGTTTTTGTCTTTTCAAGCTCTTTTAGATATTTATTATAATCATAGTTTGATGGATTTTCGATATAATCATCAATTGCATTTCTATATGCATTTACTACTGATGCTAAATAATATTCTGTTTTTAATCTTCCTTCAATTTTTAAGCTATCTACTCCAATATTAATTATTTCTGGAATTTCTTTTATTAAACATAAATCTTTAGACGAAAAAATATATGTTCCTTTTTGATCATCTTCGACAGGCATTAAATTTCCTGGATTATTGTTCTCTTCTACATATAAATTATATGCCCATCTACAACTTTGCGCACAATCACCTAAATTTGCACTTCTACTTGCCAAAAAATCGCTCAAAAAACATCTGCCAGAATATCCAAAGCATATTGCACCATGTACAAATATTTCTGTTTCTAAATCAGCTGGTGTTTCATTGATAATTTGCTTTACTTGTGCTTTATTAAGCTCTCTTCCTAGTATTACTCTTTTTGCACCTACGCTTCTCCAAAAATTAGCAGAATGGCTACTTACAATATTAGCCTGTGTACTTATATGTATTTCTAAAGTTGGTGCGACTTTTTTTATTATATCTACAACTCCACCATCTGCAACGATAACTGCATCTACATGTAATTTTTCTAACATTCTAGCTTGTTTTTCTATTTCTTCATAATTTTCATCCCATGCATAAATATTTATCGCTGTATAAACTTTTTTTCCTATACTATGAGCATATTTAATAGTTTGCTCTAAATCATTATCTTCCATCTCAGCTCTAGTTCTTAAAGAAAGAGCTGATGTTCCTGCATAAACTGCATCTGCTCCATATAAAAAAGCAGTCTTCGCTTTTTCAAAAGAACCTGCTGGCGCTAATAATTCTGGTTTTTTCATTTTAAAACTCCTTTTCTTATTTCATTTGCGCTATTATATCACATTTTTTCATTAATTTCTATACATTTAATACTTTACTTAACTTTTAAATTTTTTTCACTCAACTTTTCTTTTACTATATTTTAGCTTCGTTGCTAATCCACCTCTTATATGTCTTTCTGCTTTATTTTCATCTAGAATTGCTCTAACTTCATCTGCTAAACTTGGATTAATTTTTAGTAATCGCTCAGAAACATCTTTATGCACTGTACTCTTACTTACGCCGAATTTTTTTGCAGTGCCTCTTACTGTATCTTTTGAATCCACTATGTAATGTGCTAATTTGCAAGCACGTTCGTCTATTGAATAATCTTTCATAATGATATAACCCCCATGTGAATACTTTTGCTTAATTGTATTCGCATGGGGGTTGGTTTATGACTTTGAAGATTAGTAAATCTTTTGCATAAATTGTAAT